>JBKHKH010000116.1:0-6060 GCA_046537735.1 Archaeoglobaceae archaeon
CCAGGTGTATGATGCGGTTGGTATATTCCAGGACAGCGGGTATATCGGAGGCTACAAAGTACTCATTATCCCCAATGCCCAGGATGAGGGGGCTCTTGTATCTGCATGCCGTTATTTTTCTTTCGCTGGAGTTGATGGCCACCATAGCATAGGAACCCCTCAAATGAGGTATTATAGAGAGTATATCCCCGTTCCCGTTGTTCTCCAGTAAGTGAGCCAGCACTTCCGTATCGGTATCGGAGACGAAGTTATGTCCTTCTTTGGTCAGCTTCTCTTTTAGGGATTGGAAGTTCTCGATTATACCGTTATGAACAACGGCCAATCGCTTATCGCAGTCAAGGTGAGGGTGAGCATTAATCTGGGATGGTTTACCGTGGGTAGCCCATCGGGTATGACCTATTCCCATGGTACCCTCCATCTGATGGCCCTCAGATTCGCCTATTCCCCCCACTTCCTTGTGAACATCCAGCTTGTTGTTATTGACCACTGCAAGTCCCCAGGAATCGTAGCCCCGGTACTCCAGCCTTTTCAGTGCCGACACAATGACATCATCAGCTCTACGGTACCCGATATAGCCCACGATCCCGCACATTCACAACACCATTGATCCATCAGGTATTTTTCCTCTTAGCAGCTTCATAGCAGAGATAGTGGACTTATTCCCTACAATGGTCCCCGCTTCAGCTACCACGTTGGGACCCACAGTGCAGTTCTCACCCATGAATAGTCCCGCCTCGATTTCGTGCAGCTCTTCTCCTATCTTGATCTCTGCCTGACCACTATTGGTGGTGAAATTAGCCTCTATAACACAACCGTTATCGATCACAGAGTCATTGACAAAGCATCCTGCCTTCAAGATGGTGTTGCTGTTGATCACTGAGTTGGCGATGTAGGAGGCTCCTGTGGTGACATTGTTGCCTATGGAGGTAGATGGCATTATGACCGTGTTGGGACCTATCTCACAGCCCTCTCCAATGACCACTGGTCCCGTTATGTAGGAATTGCCTCTGATTATGGTGTTCTTGCCGATCTTGACATCACCAATTATATTGACGTTTGCCTCCAGCTTTCCTGCAATGGTTTTACCAGAGAAATCCATGGCCATATCGTTCACTTTTAGTATATCCCAGGGGTAGACTACATCCATCCACACTCCATCGGTCTCCACACCCTTAATAGCCGCCTGATGGGCCATATCATTTATCACCGGTATCAGACTTATCTCCTCACCAATATGGTCGAAAATGCTGTTGTCAAGGCAGTAAATACCTATATTTGCCAGATTGCTCACAGCCTGCTCTGCTTTCTCCACCACCCCGGACACCTGACCGTCATCTATTATGACCGAGCCGTATTTGGAAAGCCTGGTCTTCATTCTCTTGTAGACCAGTGTGGTGGGACTTGTAGCGTGTTGTATGGTCCTGCTGTCCACTATGTTATCTCCGGGCAGGACCACAAAAGAGTCCTTGACATGCTTTTCAGCCTGCTTTAGAGCGTGGGCTGTACCTAACTGCTTGTTTTGCTCTACATAGGTGATATCAACCCCAAAGTCGGAGCCATCTTCGAAGTAGTCTTTTATTCTCTCTTTTCTGTAGCCCACGACCATGACAATATCGAATATCCCAGTATCCTTGAGGGCATTGACCACATACTCCAGAATGGGTTTACCAGCTACCCTGATCATGACCTTGGGTTTGTTGGCCGTAAAGGGCCACAACCTCTGTCCTTCTCCAGCTGCTAAGATTACTGCCTGCATCTAAAACACCATCGAATCAGGTTCAATAAACCCTTCTACTTTTGTGGCGGGAGCCAGGAAAACGTTGTTGCCTATCATGGTCCCTATGTTGATCGAGACATTTATTCCCGTCATCACGTTGTCACCCAGAACAGCACCAAACTTTCTGCGTCCGGTGTTAACCTTCTTGCCCTTAACTGACACATAGATGGGCTCTTTATCCAGCCTGAAGTTGGCTATTTTAGTTCCTGCTCCCAGATTGCAGTCTTCACCTATAATGGAATCACCCACATAACTGAGGTGAGGAATTTTTGACTTGGACATTAGAATGGAGTTCTTTACCTCTACGCCGTTACCCACCTTGCAGTTATCCCCTATAGTCGTATAAGGACGTATGAAGCAGTTCGGACCTATATCACAGCTCTTGCCAATCAGAACAGGACCTATGATGTAGGACCCCGCTCTGATCATCGTGTCTTCTCCAATGCCTACTGGACCCTTTATCACTGCACCCTCTTCCACATCACCTTTCATCTTCAAATCCTGTTCCTGGGTGTAGAGCATGTACTCGTTGGCGTCCAGCAGATCCCAGGGGTAACCCACATCGATCCACGTGGAGATCTCCTTCGCCTTGAGCTGGTATCCATCTCTTATGAGGAGCTCGATCGAGTCAGTGATCTCGTACTCCCCTCTTTTGGATTTAGGGGTCTCCTCTATTGCTTTAAGGATATTCTGGTCGAAATAATATATCCCGGCGTTTATGAGGTTGCTGGGGGGCTCATCCGGTTTCTCGATTATCCCAGTAATGTTACCCCCGTTTAATTCCACTACACCGAAGTCCTGAGGATTCTCCACCTTGAAAACGCCCATAGCCATACTGTTATCACTGGTAATCTTCTCTATGTCCTTGCTGTCTATGATGGCATCTCCATTGAGCATGAGGAACCTATCTTCCAGCAGGTGAGATGACGACCTGAGAGCATCAGCGGTACCCAATTGTTTTCTCTGGGTAACATAATAGATTTTGAGCCCCCAGTTACTACCATCGCCAAAGTGCCCTCTAATGGTATCATCTCTGTAGCCCACAACAAATACAACGTCTTTTATGCCTGCCCTCTTCAACTCCTCGATGAGGTGCTCTAAAATGGGTTTATTGAATACGGGCAGCATTACCTTTGGTCTGGTGTAGGTTAAGGGGCGCATTCTGGTCCCTTCACCCGCAGCGAGAATAACGGCTTGCACACACTTATTCATGTGGATTCTCCTATAACTCTTTTTGTTAAACTCATTATATGGTAATCAAATTTTTTAATTTATTGTATATCTTTTTGATATTCTTTAAATCCCTGGTTCAACAGCGTATCAATATCCTGAAAAGTCCTGGCGATTCCGGCTTCAAGATCGTAGTGGGGTTCGAAGTTAAGGATCTCTCTTGCTCTGGAGGTGTCGTAGGAAAAGGTTCTCTCCTTGCTCTCCCTCGCTTCTTTGAACTCTATACCAACTTCGATGCCCTTATCTTTTGCCACCTGTATCACTGCATCTGCAAGCTCTTTCACGCTGGCGTTGTGACCGCTTCCGGCGTTAAATACTTTGCCTTTGGCTTGCTTACTCAGAGCGAGTTTGTACAGGTGGATAACGTCGTCGATGTGGATGAAATCCCTTTTCTGCTCTCCGCTGCCGTGGATCGTTACCGGCTCGCCACTCAATGCCCGCCTGATGAAGTTGACCACCACTGTCCTCCATTTGGGGTAGGTACCTACTCCGTAGATGTTGGTAAACCTGAGGATCGTGGTCCCCAGTCCGTAGCTGTTGTAGTAGGCCTTGCATAAAGATTCGCAGCTGGCCTTCATCGCCCCGTACTTGTTCAGGGGGTCAGGGAGCATGTCTTCGGTGGCAACATCCTCATCTATTTCTCCGTAAACCGCAGCACTTGAGGGGTAGACGAAACTCTCCACGCCATTCTGGGCACTGAGCTCCAAAAGGTTTAGTGTCCCTTCTATGTTGATCTTGCTGGCCAGTATGGGTTTCTGGTTGCAGTAAGCCACTCCTGATATGGCAGCCAGGTGGTAAACTATCTCTACGTCCTTGAACCATTCGCTTAGGGAGGGGTCACTTATGTCCCCATAGGTGAGCTCTACTCTGTTGCTGTCCTTTATGAGGTCGTAGTTATGCTCATCACCCACCACAAAATTATCTACACCGATGATTTTATAGTCAGAGAATTTATCATCTTCCAAGAGCCGGTTGATTATGTGTCCGCCAACGTAACCTGCTGCTCCCGTTACCAGTATCTTGCTCATTCTCTCACCTGATGAAAGCGTCCCTGTAAGAGTTAATTGTGCCGGCATGCTCTTTCAGCCTTTCCAGCACGCTGGGAAGCGTGTGGGCCATCTTCTTGTCCCTGGGCTTGCAGATCCCCATGAAGTTGGTGTTGTCGAATTTGTACTCGCTCTCTTCCTTTTCCTGTCGGGGATTGGGTATGTAATCGATGCCCGGGCTCTCTCCCAGTATGTTATTGGCTGCATCGTTCAGACTCTCTCCCAGATCCTTTATCCTGACATACTCTACCAGCTGGTTATAGACCCTATACTCTCCGTTATTTTCTTCTTTACAGAGGTTGACCAGGCTCTGGCAGGCATCTTCCAAACTGATGAAGGGCTTGATCTGCTTGCCCGAACCATATACTGTCAGAGGATAGTTGGCCAGTATCATGGCCACCCACCTGTTGAATAAAGTGCCGAAGTAGAAGTCTATGTCGAACCTGGTGGATAAACTGGGGTGAAGTTCGGTCTCTTCTGTATCAGTTCCATACACGATGCTGGTCCTCACATCGCTGCATGGAAGGCCGGTCTGCATGTTCATCAACCTCATGTTCACCGCATCGAACCCTTTGGTAACATGATAGAAGCTGGAGGCCATATTGGGGAACGGTAACACGTCAGTGTTGCCCTCTTTGTCCTGAGCCTGGATGAAACCCTCCGGGATGTGCAGGTTAGGCGCCCCGTAAATCCCGGTGGTGGTGGTCTCAATGAAGTGGGTTGAAGTAAGATTATGTTCCCTCAGGGACCACAGCAGGTTGAGGGTTCCCAGAACGTTATTCTGCTGGGAGTAATAGGCTTTGTCCATGTTTATGTGGGAGTAAGGGGCTGATGGCTGGGCAGCTAAATGGAGGACTATTCTGGGCTGGTGTATACTGATGAGCGTGTTAACGAATTCTTTGTCCGATAGGTCACCTTCTATAAAGCTTATATTCTTGAATCCCAGCTCATGAGCTCTCTCAACTCTCATATCCATGGGCAAAATGGGAAGCATGCTGGTCGAACCCACTTCTTCTACCCATATTCTTCTACCAAAGTTGTCTATTCCTACTATCCTCTCATCAAATTCTTTAGCCAGCTTGAGTATGGTGGGCCACCCCATATATCCATCCGCTCCGGTTACCAGTATGGTCAAATTACGTCACCTCCTTAAAACAAAATAATTAACATCATTTTCTCAGCTCCTTCAGATCCCTCAGCTTGTGAGAGAGATGCTCGATCCCCATTTCAAGATCATATTCAGGTTGAAAACCCAACTCGAGTATTTTGGAAAAATCTACGCTGTAGCTGAATTCCGGGATATAGCTGTCATCAAATTCTACTTTAATGGGAGGGTGTATCTTGCTTGTCACTAATTCAGCTACTTCTTTGATGGTGAGATTTTCTCCCCCTACATTGTATATCTCTCCACTCTTTCCATTGTCAATTAAGTATAGAAAAGATCTGGCAGCGTCTTTCACGTGAATGAACGGCCTCCAATTGTTGCCATCGCCAAAAACTGTTAAAGGATATCCCAGTATGGATCTGAGGACGAAGTAGTTGATCACCAGGTTGAATCTCACCCCGGGACTGTAACCGTAATTGGATGCCAGCCGCAGTATCTTGACATTCAGACCGTAATTTCGGTGATAATCTAGGCAGAGCTTTTCCGCTTCAAGCTTTGATTGGGAGTAGGAGTTCAAGGGTTTTGTCTCGCTCTGCTCGTTAAGGTTCTCCCCTATCCCGTAAATGTTGCATGAAGAGGCGAAAAGAACTTTAGAATCGCTTTTTCTCGCCTGCTCCAGGACATTCAGTGTTCCGTTATAGTTAACCTCTGATACTTCTTCCTTCACTTCATCCAGAACACCTGGAGTTGTGGGGAGCTTGGCCGCCAGATGGATTACAGTATCAACGTCTTTAAAGGCCTTTTTTACGTCCTGCTTTTTTCTTATGTCTCCCCAGAAGAAGTTGATGTGGTTTAAGAACAATAGGTTTAAGGGGTCAGAGCCGGAGAGGTCGTCCATCACT
>JBKHKH010000117.1:0-6058 GCA_046537735.1 Archaeoglobaceae archaeon
GTATTGGATTTCAGTTTATAGTTTATAATTCAATCAAAAATAGAAATAGAAAATAAATAATAGAGCTAAGCTGCTTCAGCCGCTTTTGCTGCTTCTGCTTCTTCTCTTTGTTTCTTACCTTTGAGCATCTTCAAGGTTATGAGGGTTTCTCTATCCTGTTCTTCAAGTTTGAATGCTATAAAGCTGGCGTTCTTCTCCATAGTGGGAATAACACTGAACTCCAGAGCGTTGACTCTCCTTCTGGTCCTATCGATCTCTTCGATCAATCTCTTAACTGTAGTCTCTATTTCTGCTACTGCAAGTATTGAATCAACCATTTCCTCATATGCAGATACTGCTTCGTCTATTCTAGCGGTTGTTGAAGTTACGCCGTACTCTCTTTCTGTAACCTTCCTTCTGCGTTTTTCTCTCTTGATGACGGGTACGGTTACACCCATGATATTCTTTTTCCTCATTGTAAACTCTGGCTCTGTTTTACATGAAATGGCTACTGAATTGACTGCCAGAACTCCGTCTACAGCTTTCGCCAGTACCATTTTTTCGTGAGCTTTCTGATATTTTTCCATCATGCCCCCAATGACTCCCTTGGCTTCCTCCAGGATCTCTCTGAATTCAACTATGAGGCCATCTCTCTTCATCTTCAGCAGTGAGTATCCGTTCTTGGCCATCTTTATCCTTCTTCTAAGCTTTATTAGCTCTATTCGAGTTGGTGTCACTTTTGCCATGGTCTACCACCTGCAAAAAATTAAAGAAGGTTTAGGCTTTTTCCTCAGCCCCTTCTTCCTTGGATTCAGCGGCCTTCCCTTTATAGGCTGGATGGTACCTGTGGAGAATATTTGTGGGGATTTTGGTCAATTCCTGTTCTGGAAGTTCTGCCAGCATGTCCCAGCCCATATCCAGTGTGTCGTCAATAGTCCTGTCTTCATACTTGTCCTGTCGGAGCCATGTCCTGTCGAATTTGTCTGAGAACCTTAGATACCTTCTATCCTTCTCTGAGAGGGCTTCCTCACCGACAATGGCCACCAGACCTCTGAGGTCAACACCTTCTGCGTATGCAGCATACATCTGATCGTTCCAGTCTTTGTGGTCATCTCTGGTAAGTCCCGGACCAATTCCTTCCTTCATCAACCTACTGAGAGATGGGAGCACATTGATGGGGGGATAAATACCCTTGGTGTGCAGCTCTCTGCCCAGAACTATCTGTCCCTCGGTGATATATCCAGTGAGGTCAGGTATGGGGTGGGTTATATCGTCGGCGGGCATGGAGAGAACGGGGAACTGAGTGATGGTTCCTTTTCTCCCCCTAATTCTACCCGCTCTCTCATAATTCGTTGCCAGGTCTGTATACATATAACCGGGATAACCTCTTCTTCCCGGAACTTCTTCTCTGGCAGCAGACATCTCCCTCAAAGCTTCACAGTAGTTGGTAAAGTCCGTAAGGATAACCAGCATGTGGTAATCGTATTCGTAAGCCAGATATTCTGCAGCGGTCAGAGCCATCTTGGGAGTTAGCAATCTCTCGATAGCGGGATCACTGGCAAGGTTGAGGAAAACCACAGCCTTTTCAAGAGCACCGGTCCTCTCGAAGTCCTGCATGAAGTGATGAGCTTCTTCGTGGGTGATACCCATAGCACCGAAAACAACCGCGAACTCTTCTTCCTCTCCCAGAACCTTTGACTGCCTGGCTATCTGCAGAGCAATATCATTGTGAGGCAGACCACTGCCACTGAAAATGGGCAACTTCTGACCCCTGACCAGGGTGTTCATGCCGTCAATAGCCGAAATACCGGTCTGGATGAACTCTCTGGGGAAAGTCCTTGCATAAGGGTTGATGGCTGCTCCCTCAACTGGCATTCTTTCTTCAGGCACGATCTTGGGTCCACCGTCGATGGGATCTCCAGAACCGGATAGAATCCTGCCCACCATGTCCTTTGAACAGGGCAGTTTGATGATATCTCCCGTAAATCTTACTACTGAACTGATATCCACACCTCTAGTTCCTTCGAAAGACTGTACAACTACTTTACCTCTAGCGCTATCAAGAACCTGTCCTCTCCTGACAGTGCCGTCAGGAAGAGTTATCATTACCAGCTCTCCGTAACCAACGGGCTCTGTCTTTTCTACGAAGATCAGAGGACCAGCGACCTGACTGATAGTTCTATATTCCTTCAATTTATCCACCTCCCAGGAGACTACTTCTAATTTTTTCCAGAGAGCTATTCAGTGGATCTTTGTAGTTCTCTTCGTATTTAGACCTGAATAACACATCTCTGCCTTCAACCTCTTCAATTTCTTCCACAGTCTTTCCCTGTTCCAGCGCCTGGAAGAATATATCGTTCAGCTCCTTGATGGCCTTCATCATGTCATATTGCTTCTCCTTTGAACAGTAAGTATCGACCTCGTGAAGAGCTGATTGGGCCAGATAAAATTCTCTCATGTATCTGGCAACCTCCAGAGTAACTCTCTGGTTGTCCGGCAAGGCATCCTTACCGACCAGCTGCACGATCTCCATCAGGTTGGACTCTTCCTGGAGGACCTCCATCATCCAGCCTCTGAGCTCATCCCACTCAGGACTTACGTTCTCCTTGAACCAGGGAGCAAGACTTTCCGTGTACAGGCTATAGCTCTGAAGCCAGTCAATTGCCGGGAAGTGTCTTCTTGCCGCCAGACTAGAGGATAACGCCCAGAAAACCTTGACGATACGCAGTGTGTTCTGGGTCACGGGCTCACTGAAGTCTCCTCCAGGCGGAGAAACAGCTCCAACAACACTAACACTTCCATGACCACCGGCCAGGGTCTTAACTCTTCCAGCCCTCTCATAGAACTCTGCTAGCCTTGAAGCCAGATAAGCGGGATACCCTTCCTCACCAGGCATCTCTTCAAGCCTTCCAGACATTTCTCTCATAGCTTCAGCCCATCTGGAAGTCGAGTCAGCCTGAAGGGCTACGTCAAAGCCCTGATCTCTATAATATTCAGCCAGGGTCATTCCGGTGTAAACACTTGCCTCCCTGGCAGCAACAGGCATGTTGGACGTGTTGGCAACCAGACAAGCTCTCTGCATCAATGGTTTACCAGTATGGGGGTCAATTAGCTCCGGAAACTCTTCCAGAACCTCGGTCATCTCGTTTCCTCTCTCACCACAACCAACGTAAACAATAACATTGGAATCTGCCCACCTAGACAACTGCTGCTGGGTAACTGTCTTCCCGGTACCAAAACCACCTGGAATGGCTCCTGTACCTCCCTTCGTCATGGGGAATAACGTGTCCAGAATCCTCTGACCGGTCATCAATGGCACTACCGGTGGCAGTTTTTCAACAATAGGACGAGGATTTCTTACAGGCCATTTATGAGATATTGCCAGCTCTGTTCCGCTATCAAGTGTGGCAACAGTGTCCAAGGGTGTAAAGCTACCTGAGCTGATCTCAGTAATAGTTCCACTTACATTGGGAGGTACCATCACCTTGTGCTCAATGATATCTGTCTCCGGTACTGTTCCCAATATTTCTCCTCCTTTTACGCTGTCCCCCTTCTTCAAAATGGGAGTGAAATCCCATGATTTCTTCAAGTCGATTCCGTCGGCAACAATCCCTCTGGTAATGAAGTCACCTGATACATCTTTCATTATAGGTAGCGGTCTCTGCACACCGTCGTATATGTTCTGCATAATACCCGGTCCCAGTATAACGCTCAAGGGCATTCCGGTAGTTTCCACCTTGTGTCCTGGCCTTATTCCTGAAGTATCCTCGTAAACCTGGATTAGTGTTCTGGCACCTTGAAGACCAACAACCTCACCCATCAGGCCTTCTTCACCAACATTGCAAACATCATACATTTTGGTTTTAATTCCTTCAGCCACAACAAGTGGCCCCGATACACGGTAAATTTCACCTACTTTACCTTTTTGTTCTACTTCCATAAGTCAACACCTATCGCCTTTCTAATTTTATCACGAAGTTCTTCAACCCCTCCTTCTCCACCTACCTTGACGAAGGTAGGTTCGATACTTTCATCTATCTGTTCCTGTATCTTTACGGGTAAATTTCTGTAAAAATCATACTTAATAATTACTATACCTTCTCTACCAAGGAGTTTTTCCTGTATAATACCAGGGAGCTCTGACTCTTCAGTCACATCAAAGACATCACAGATACCAACGAGCCTGAATCCCATATTAAAGTCCGGATCACCGACAACAACTACACTACTCATAATATCACCAGCTGTTCTTCTATATTCTCATTGGATAGATTTTCCCATTTACCCCACCCAATTACTCGAAGATTGTCAGCTTCAACCTTCTTTAAATTCATGTAATGTAACACTGGTAATATGGATAGGGGGTACTTATTTGCTTTGCCTGCTACTGCCCGCAGCCATGCTTTATCCAGATTTATCTCCAGTCTTGCGAAGTCTTCCACAGCTTCCATACCTTTCCAGAACCAGTAGCCTTCCAGTGATTTGGTCAACTCGTCCCAATCCATGGCAGAAAGTTTTCTGGCCTCATCAACATCCATTTGATAGCCGCCAGGTATTATCCTACTCATTATGTCCTCGGCCGACTCTTCTTCCAGCGTCAGTCTTAAGATGGTCTTTATATTCTTGATATCGATCTCCATTTTCACAAAATCTATGAAAAGCTTTAATGCCTGTTCTGATGGCCTTATACTGACCAGTCTGGAATAGTAAATCCTGTAAAGCTCGTCCTCTATCTCAGCCATATTGTCAGGGCTCAGCCTGGACAGCGGCTCACTATAAGGGGTGCCCTCGAAAGATTTGGTTACTTCGTCCAAATCCTTTGCCAGTAGAGATCTGAAAAAATCCTGTTTGAATTCCCCCACAGGTACCAAAGTTTCTTCGATCTGTTCATTGGAGGCATTGGATATCTTTCCCCTGATCACATTGATGGTGTTCCATATATCCCATTTTTTCAAATATTCAGTTATAAGCTCCTTGGCAAGACCAAAAGAGACGTCAACAATTCGGCTGTAAATTCTGAAGAGGTTAGTAGAGATCGCGTAGTCCATCAATTGAGGGCCCGTATATCTATAAGAGAATTCGTCTATTTCCTGTTTGTATCCTGTTTCTTCTAGATATCTCACTACTTCGTTGAAGTCCATGTTCATCAGTTTATTGAACTCGTCCGAAGGTATGAGCGATCTTTTCATCACTCGGACTCTGGATACTATATATGCCCACTGTGCAGTCTTACCAAACATCATCGTAATTCACTCTCCAAACAGGATCTTTGTAACTTCGTTCATTTTTTCGTCGTAAAGCTGGTTTAACATCTCATCAAAGGTCAGGTTAATCCTCACCTCCCCACCTTTGCTTTCTACAATCACACCTCCCAGACAGTCGACGTTTCCACCGTATTCTACATCGTTAATGCCTGATACGACATCTTTAACAATGCTTTCGTCATCTTTATTGGAGTAAACCGCATCTCCAGCACTGGCATTATTCTTTATTAAACTGGAGAGCAATCTTTTCTTTGTATCCGCATCCATCTCCTTGACTTTTTCTTTGAGCTTCTCAAAGACCTGTTCAGGCAATTCTTTTCTCTTGGCCAGTGCTTCCCTTTTCATTTCAAGGTTCATTCCTGATACTTCCCGCCTTCGTAATCTTTCTGCCTCATCCTCTGCTTCTTTTCTGGCATTCTCCAGGATCTTGTTGGCTTCTTCTTTGGCTTCGGATACTACTCTGTCAGCTTCTTTCTGGCCTTCTTCCTTGATCTCCTTGACCTGATCATCGCTTTTCTTACGTATTTCCTCAACTAACGTATCTAATGTCATAACAACCACACACAAATATTAGTAGGCGAACATCAGTATGAACGATATAACCAGTCCGAAGATAACGATTGTCTCTGGAATAACCGTAAATAGTAGACCCAAACCAAGGAATCCCCTGTCTTCAGCAATCGCACCTACAGCAGCGGCTCCAATACCGCTCTCACCAGCTCCAGCACCAATACCCGCAAGTCCTACAGCCAAACCAGCACCAACTGCAGCACAGCCCTTTATAAACGCATCGTCACTAATTAAAGCTTCAGCCA
>JBKHKH010000040.1:0-15150 GCA_046537735.1 Archaeoglobaceae archaeon
AACGGATGCGAAAAAGTCGAGGCAGCGGTTGGTCTTGGTCCGGTAGATGCGGCCATCAACGCCATCAAGAAAGCCCTCACCGGTTTTGGGGACTATGAGCTGGTGAGCTACCACGTGGATGCTATAACTGGAGGTACTGATGCGCTGGTCGATGTTGTCGTACAGTTGAAGAGTGGGGACAAAATAGTAACTGCCAGAGGGGCCAGAACGGATATAATAATGGCATCGGTTGAAGCTGTCCTCGAAGGGTTGAATATGCTGTTATGAAGTCCTCCATTGTTCTACCAAAATCTTCCTTATTGTATTCCCTCACCAAAAATTATTTAAAGCTTAATGAGAGTGGATGACGAATGTTGAAGACTCTCTACGCTACTCTTACACTGGATATTATTTTGGTCCTTCCTGTAGTAGTAGAGTAATTTATATTGTTTAGAGGTGGTTTTTTATGCGTGCTGCGGACGCTTTTATCAAAGCTCTTGAGAATGAAGGTGTGGAACATATATTCGGGATACCTGGAGGTGCCATAATTGAGGTTTATGATGCGCTTTGGGATTCAGAGATATCTCATGTGTTGACCAGGCACGAGCAGGCTGCTGTTCATGCGGCAGACGGATATGCTAGAGCCAGCGGTAAGACAGGTGTTGCATTCGCTACATCGGGACCGGGGGCAACAAATACGGTCACGGGAATTGTGAACGCTCATATGGACTCTTCTCCGGTGATAGTGTTTACCGGTCAGGTACCCAGCACTCTTATAGGATATGATGCTTTTCAGGAAGCCGATATAACGGGCATATCCATGCCGGGAACCAAACACAATTATCTGGTAACCGAATCAGACTCACTGCTTGAAACAGTCAAAGAGGCTTTTTACATTGCCTCTACAGGTAGACCGGGCCCCATCCTGATCGATCTACCTAAAGATATCACTATGGCGGATATCGACTTCAAGTATCCCCGGAAAGTGGAGTTGATGGGATACAATCCCAAGACCAAAGGACATCCCAAGCAAATAAAGAAGGCTGCTGATCTCATCGCTAAGGCGGAGAGGCCAGTAATCCTCGCTGGTGGGGGTGTGATTCTCTCTGGTGCCGGTGAGGAGGTCCGGAAACTGGCGGAGCAGATACCCGCTCCAGTTGCCACCACTCTAATGGGTAAAGGAGCTATTCCGGAAACTCATCCTCTCTCACTGGGTTTTGTGGGGATGCACGGGACAAAATACGGCAATTACGCTGTCAGTGACGCGGACCTGTTGATCGCCATAGGATGCAGGTTCAGCGACAGGACCACCGGAAAAGTGTCAGGGTTCGCTCCTCATGCCAGTATAATCCATATAGATATGGACGCTGCCGAAGTCGGAAAGAATGTAAGAGTAGATGTCCCTATAGTGGGAGATGCTCAGCAAATAGTTTCCAGTCTGTTGAAAAACCTCCAGTACAGGCAGAGGAAGGAATGGTCTGATAAGGTGGATAACTGGAAGAAGGCGTTCCCCCTCAAGTACATCAAGGATGATGGCAAGCTGAGGCCTCAGTACGTTATTGAGAAGGTTTATGAGCTGGCTCCTGACGCCATAGTCACCACTGAGGTGGGCCAGAACCAGATGTGGGCTGCTCAGTATTTCAAGGTAAAGTATCCCAGGCAGTTCATTTCCAGCGGTGGACTGGGGACCATGGGCTTTGGTTTTCCTGCTGCTATTGGGGCTCAAACCGCCTTCCCGGATAGGCAGGTGGTGGATATAGCTGGTGATGGCAGTTTCTTGATGAACATTCAAGAGCTGGCTACCTGCGTCGACTTCCACATACCGGTGAAAGTGTGCGTGCTCAACAACATGTTCCTGGGAATGGTCAGGCAGTGGCAAGAATTGTTCTACGATGAGAGGTACTCCCAGACCTGCTTGAGATACAAGGAAATGAGCTTCGAAAAGATAACTGAAGGATTTGGGGGCATAGGGATGACCATAGAAAAAGTTTCAGAAGTGGAGGATGCTCTGAAAGAAGCTTTTGAGATAAACGATTTGCCTGTGGTCATCGATTTCAGAGTGGAGAGATTGGAGAACGTCTATCCCATGGTACCGGCTGGAGCAGCCATAAACGAAATACTGGATGAAGAGGTGTGACCATGAGGCACACGATAGCTGTACTGGTGGAGAACAAGCCGGGTGTTCTGGCTAGAGTCGCCACTCTTTTCAGGAGAAGAGGGTTCAACATACACAGTCTTGCAGTTGGTACTACGGAAAGAGAAGATATCTCCCGCATGACTATTGTAGTAAGCGGTGACGATAAGGTCATGGAACAGGTGATAAAACAATTGAACAAGCTCATCGAGGTGATCAAGGTCAGCGATGTCTCCAGAAATAGTGTGGAGAGAGAACTGACCATGATAAAGGTTGCTGCTAACTCAGAGAATCGAGGAGAGATCGTGGAAATTGCCAACATCTTCAGAGGGAGGATCGTTGATGTTGCCAGGGACAGCATGGTCATAGAGATCACTGGAGATGAAGAGAAGGTGAAAGCATTCGTTGACCTCATGAGACAGTTCGGGATCAAAGAGCTGGTGAGAACAGGAAGAATATCCATAACCAGAGGAGGAAGGATCATACAGATCTGAACCCCCTTTATTACCATTTTATTCTCCCAAATTAGTATAATCCTATTTTCGTTTTTTTGTCATCTAGATCTCGTAAATAGGACCGATCTTAAGGAAATAGATGGGCGGATAGATTGTTGGCTGTCGGTTGTTTGACTGAAAACAATTTATAGAGTGGTCTCAGAATTAGTGGACCAGTAGATAGTAGATGAGTCGACCTATAAAGATAGTATGGAAGAGCACAATCCCCATGCCAAAAAGTGGAAAAAGGACCAGAAGAAAATTGCTTTAGCCTACCCCAATTTTTACAGGGCTGGAATCGCCAACATCGGACTTCAGCAAATCTACGCAGAAATTAATGCTCTTGATGAATATATCTGTGAGAGGTTCTATTCCGATGTGTTCAATGGAGAAAAGAGCGTTGAGAGTGGAGACAGCATCTCGGACTTTGATCGGAGCTTTTTCTCCTTGCAGTATGAAGAAGATTATCCTCAGGCCATAAGAATGGCTCAATCCGCCAGAAAAAGTGTTGCTGGTGGTCCGTGCGTGATGGAAAACCCTGTACCTTTGAGCAATTTCTTTGAATCTTTTTTTATAGGCGAGGTTGATGGTCTGGTCTCTGGGATCCTGAAAGGCAATAGTATAAGGGGACTGATGGACGGAGATACCCATAAGGTCAAGAGAAGTTGGGCGAAGCTTGAGGACCATTTTCGTCATCAGATAATTGGTGAAGGAGCTTATGGAAGATCCCTGTTGCTGGAAGTTGGCAGGGGTTGCAGGAGAAAATGCAGATTCTGTCTGGTCAGACAGCTTTACAGACCATGCAGGTGGAGAGAAGTTGATGATTTGCTTGAGGTGGCTGAAGAGGGGAAGAAACTCACCCATAAGGCTGCTCTAATCGCGCCCTCTGTAGGAGATCATCCCCGGATCAAGGATTTGATCTTTCAACTGGTGGATATGGGTTTCATGGTATCACCCTCATCCTTAAGGGCAGATACAGTAGATGAAGAGCTAATGGGTTTGCTCTCCAGGGCTGGATTGAAAAGCATGACCATTGCGCCAGAAGCAGGCAGTCAAAGAATGAGAGAAGTCATTAAGAAGGAGATTGGTGAAGAAGACATACTTAATACCGTGGAGCTAGCTTCATCATCAAGCATCCAGCGCATTAAGCTCTATTTTATGGTGGGGCTCCCTAATGAAAGTGAAGAGGATATTAAAGCCATACTGGATGTAGTGGACAAAGTCAATCACAAGATTCCCCAGGTATCGGTGTCCATAAATCCAATGGTGCCCAAACCCCATACACCGTTCCAGTGGTTACCTTTCGGAGGGAATTTTTCTTTGAATCCACAAGAGAACATCAAGGAGCTCAATAAGAAATTCAAATTTCTCAGAAAAGAGCTGAAAAGAAGAAAAGTTGAAGTGGAGACTGGAAGCGTCAAAAAATTTGCTTTGCAGACCATAACCTCCAGAGGGGATGAAAAGGTGGGAAAAGCCCTTCCCAGGATAAGGGTCAAAGATTTTGAAGAATATCTTGGTGAGTTCGATGTGGATGAACAACTACCTTGGGACTTTATAGACCACGGCTACAGAAAAAGTACTCTGATAAAAGAATTTGAAGCAGTTCAGGAAATTTGAATATAACCTGAAATATCTTCAGATAAATTTGCTTTTTCCTAATAGATTGCAAAATAAAAAATCATCTTTTTGGTACATTTCAATTTCCAATTTATCTCTCTTCACGGCAAATCGAAGCATTTATTAACCTTGTTCATTATGATTATTTAGATTATAGAAAGCTGATAATAAGGGGTGTTATGGCAGATGGAGAGTAAAATGGAAGTGAGAGATACGGACCACAGCAAAAAACAGCTCTTGAGCCTGATCAATAAGACCATGAGACATGACATCCTCAACGACTTGACTATAATCAACAACAACTTGGAAGCATATAAAGATACTAAAGATGAAAAACTTCTAGACAATGCTTTGAACGCAATTGAGAGGAGCTTTGAACTGGTAAAGGATATGAGAGAACTGGAAAACCTCGTTTCTGCTGAAAACAGCCATAGTCTACAGCCGTATAATCTCAAAGAGGTTATAGAAAGTGTCGCTAAAAGATACCACTTAGCGGTTAATATTGAGGGTGATTGCGTTGTTATTGCTGATAAAGCCCTTACCTCTGTTATGGATAACATCATGGGGAATGCTATCAAACACGGTAGGGCAGATAGGATTGACGTTACAATTGAAATTGAAGATGAAAGCGATCTATGCAGGGTTAAAATAGCCGATAATGGATTGGGCATCCCTCAGGATATGAAGGAAAGAATATTTGATGAGGGTTTCAGTAGCTGCGGGAACAATGGCCTGGGATTATATATTGTAAGAAAAACCATTGAAAGATACGGGGGGGATGTTCGGGTAGACGATAATTGGCCTTGCGGCACTGTTATCATCTTGACCCTAAATTTATTTTAGCCAGTTCCCTTGCATTTCATGATGAGAGTAATTACCAAGACCTTCTTATACTTCAATATCTATTTTATTGTTGGGAATAAATATGAAAAGACTATCTCTAGCCATAATTACAGTTGCTCTTTTGCTGTGTGGTTGTGAAGAAGGTTACTCACCAGATCAACCGCTGATTGAAAACTCAAGTCAGACTGCAACGCCTGCACCGGCAACGACACAGAAAACAACCACCTGCTCAGAGATAAATGACAAACCCACATCCAATCCAGAAGAACTGGATATTGACGAAATAAGAGAGCACATTGCATCGGGGATAAGAAATGAAGATGTATTTGAGCCATCCCCTCCGGAATTGGACTCTGTTAGTCTCAGCGGGGATGAGCTATACGTGGTGTACACAACGAATAGGCTCACCGAAGAAGAGCTCTTCAACGAAATACAGGGAGTGGCTAAACTGATAGAAGAAGCATTTATAGGTTATGAGAACCCGGGAAGGGTCACCATTAAAATAATCCCTCAAAAGCAGTACAACTACGAGACCAGCCTTCTCTGGAACGAGTTCCTCACACTCAGCAATGGAAAAATGCCCATATCGGAATGGAGCCGCAACACAGCCAGAAGCGGATAATTGATAAAGCTTGATTGAAAGAGGAATTAAGTTTATCCTTCTCTTTTGAGCTTTCTTATAAGTTTCCTCTCCTTTTTCTCTCCTTTTTGTGAGTTGCGCCTGGGCTGATATTCTTTGAATATGGGCTTATCATCCTGAAGAGGAGTATCTGAAGTGACGGACCTTCTTACCGAAGCGTCTTTCTGTATAAGGGTGTTTAACCCCTTTTCTGTAAGTCTATATTTATCTCTTAGAATTCCTACCTTGTATTTTACGTAGCCCCTGCTGGATAGATTCATAAGGGATTCTTTTATGGTCCCTTGGTCTACACTCAAAGCATTGGCTATCTTTTTGATGCTCTTGTTCTGATATACACCCCTTAAGATAGATAGCTCCATTTTAGACATTTTGGGCAGTTTAGATAGTTTAGATAAATCCTCATCCTCGTCCATTATACTCCCTTAACATATTATCTCCTGAACTTATGAATAAATTTCGGTTGTATCTCAGAGTCTAGATTCTCCTACGAACCAGGAAATAGTCACGAAATGCAGGCATCTACTACCACGTGTAGAACTCCTGGAGAGTAATGCTTAACCTTCCTGAAGCTCTCGATCTCCGCTTTTTTACCCTCTTTTTCAGCAGCTGTTTTGACCCTTTCTACGGGCCTCTCCAGCACCGCTTCTGGAGTGGACTCGTGGTAATGGATAAACCCTTTTCCTCTCAGAGCTCTCACAGCCACGGGTAAAAAGTCCTGACTGTTGATGTGGCCCATGAATACTCTGTCCGCTACTCCCTGGGGAGTGATGAACATGGAGTCCCCCAGAATGGGAACAATTGATTTAGTTTTGTTCAATTTAATGTTCTCCAGCAGGTATCTGTAGGATTGGGGATTAGCCTCTATGGAGTAGATCCTTTTGGGCCTGCTGTGTACTGCTGCTGGAATGGAGAAGTAGCCGATACCGGCGAACATGTCCACCACTATCTCTTCATCCTTTACAATTCTACCGGCTCTCATCCTCTCCGCCAGGTTGCCCGGGCTGAACATTACCTGGGTCACGTCCAGCTTGTAGTAGCACCCTCCTTCCCGGTGAATGGTCTCACTACCTTCACCGCTGATGAGCTCGACCTGGGGTTTCCGTAACATCCCTTTTTTCCCTTTATCTTCCCATACCGACTTGCAGCGGGGATGAATGCTAAGGAGAGTTCCACCGATCCTTTTCCTGTACTCTTCCATCTCTGAAGGGATTTTTATGAGTATAATATCTCCAATTATCTTGTATTTGTGGGGTATAAAGGAATGGTGAGAAGGGACCTTTCTGGAAATTATTTTGGTCAGATCGTATTCCTTGGCGAATAGGGGGTTCTCCTGCTCAATTATTTCGTAATCAAAATATTTTTCGTATTCATCGTAAATGGGGATCTCCACAAAATCATCTTTCTGGACGATGAGTCTCTTCTTATCCTTTGCTTTGATCTCTTCAGCATATTTCCTGACTTCTTCGGCTTTTTCCCTGGGAACCTTAACCGCTCTCAATCTAACAGCTCCTGAGGGAAGATATAGTACTTATCCCTGTATTCCAGGAGAAGAACTGGATCCCCAGTTTTCGATCCCCAATGATCCTCTGCCATCACCACCTCTTTGGTCACAGGGTGGAGGACCTCGGCAACAGACTCGTCAGAGTTCAATAGAATAGTCTTATAGAGATCCTCATCTTTGGCTATTACGTTAGGTTCTTTCAAGTTGATGGATTCACCATTAGAACTAATCGCTTTCCACAGTTTCTTGTTAGTGACCAGAGCCACATTATTCGCATCCTCAACTACATCACCCTCATTAAATGAAGGCAGCCTCACCAGAAATGTAAATCTGTAGAGCTCTTTACCGTCAAACCTTCCAGAGGTTTTCTTGCTCTCCTTTATTTTCCCCCCCAGCTCGTGGGCAATCTTCTTGGATATTTTTCTACCTATTTCTCTGCTGCCCAAGTAGTAATCGATACCCTCTTTCCTCTCCACCACTTTGGATACGAAGGACTTGGGGTTCTCCTCATCAGCCTCTATCTCCTCTCTGACTACTTTTGCTACTTCTTCCAGTTCATGGGGATGTAATTTTCGCCCTTCTGTCCTTACCTGAAGAATGGACTCAAAATAACCACCAGCTTTTCTACTGCACCTCTGGCACACCTCCTTGTTGACATCCAGGTTTATCTCCTTATACCTCTCGACAGGTAAACCTCTGAAGTGTCCCTTAACGTGCAGTAGCTGTCCCCCGCTTATCACAGATACCTCATCTACTTGAAGATCAGGATGGGTGTGGGTTTGCTCTTTGAGCACCTCTTCAAGAGCATCCATGAAATCCATTTTCTTCCATTTACCTGATATCTTAAAATAACCGCATTTAGGACATTGTAATAGGGATACTTTATCCACATGGATTATCTCGTTCCTTTCTACATAACACTCAGGGCAAAGTGTGTCCTCACTTTCCCTACCGCACAGGGCGCATCGCATCTTCAAGACTCCGATTTTGATGTATATAAGTATAACTACTATATAATCGATTAAAATAAAATTTGAAATCTAAGTAGGTTAGTTTAGATCTCTTCCAGTTGTTTGGCCATATCCTCTACTCTTTTCTCCGTATTCTCTACTTTGTTCTCCATTCTGTTCAAGGAATCTTTCAGACTCTGAATGCTCTGCAGCAGAAAGTAGAACCCTACAAGCATTATTACCGCCAGCACCCCAAAACCCAGGATTATTCCCGTCCAGAATTCCTGTTGATCATACATCATACCTCCCCATGGCATACTCACACCTCCAGTTCCTTTATTAGCTCGTTATTTATCTTATAACTGAACTCGGTTGCCCAGTAATATTTTTTGGCCCTGTTCTCCTCCAGCCGCAGATCACTCTCCACAAGACCTGCTTTCTCCAGCTTCTTGAGGTGGAGATACAGCAGCTGTCGCGATATCCCCAGTTCCTGGGCCAGCTCATAAACATACCACTCCTTTTCCAGGAGGGTCTTGAGGATCTTTATTCGCAAGGGATTGGATATAGCGTCCCCTAAATCCACCAATTTTTGAAGACTCACTTCTTCGGAATTGGCTTTAGATTTCATATTTCTTTCGCTGAAGGAATGAACCGCACTATGTGAAATAAAAAACCAGCTTCAGAAAGCTGGACCATCACACTGAGGTATCTCCCTGCAGTCGATACCTCTCTAACATATCCTCTAGTGTAAACCTGTGTTTTCTACGACAACTGTTCTAAGAGCAATACTTTATAGTACAGTAAAAAAATAAAAGTCAGTTGGTTCGAGTTGTTAGCGGTTCCTGAACCCACCGTGACCGTGTGCATTACCCGCGTTTTGACCTGTTCCATCACACTGTCCCTTGCCATGTGGTCCCTGACTTTGAGCCTGCCCGTCAGCATTTGCGGCTCTGCAGCAGTATCCGTTACCATTTTGCCATCCATGTCCTCCGGGTGTTCCGTCAACGAACAGTTGACCAACAGTTTCATTATTGTGGATCAGAGGGACTTTTGTTCCCCATCTCGCACTGTATGGCTCTCCAGTTGTCAGTTCATCTAGACTGACTTCTTCCCATAACACGCCAACGTATTCACCTTCGCTGACTATTCTGTAATGGACTGTGTCGGTCCTGCAACCCTGGAATTCTTCTACTTCAGCATTAACAAGCAATTCTTCTGCTGTTTGGACTGTTTCATCAACGTCTATCTGTTCTGGAGTGTTCTGTTGCCATTGAGCTGATGCTGCGCCAATGAATGCCAGTAATACCAGCCCTATGCCCAATATCTTCCAAATATTTCTCATGTTTCATACACCTCTTTCATGTGTAATATATTTATTACATATGGTTAATATACTTTTCGCTAGACCACACTGGACTCAGAAAACCATATTAACAATTTCCGGTGATGGCCATTAATGTCCAATTTGGGGTTTATCCACAGAAAGACTAAGGATTTCATTAATATAGATCCTTTGCAAACGGGCGGGAGGTTAACTGAAGACGCCCAAAAGGCTCTAATTGAGTGGGGAGATGGTTACAGCGTATGTGATTTCTGTGCTGGTAGACTGGAAGAGATAAAGAATCCACCCATTCATAACCTTATCCACGAAACCCTACCCCATTTTCTGGGTAGTGACCACGCCAGATTGACCAATGGAGCCAGGGAAGCCAAATTTGCGGTAATGCACGCTCTGGGACAAAAGGAAGGGTGGGTGATTGCCGACTCCAACGCTCACTACTCCACCCATGTCGCTGCTGAGAGAGCAGGTCTTGAAGTGGCCCAGATTCCCGGTTCAGGTCATCCGGAGTTCAGGATAGATGCGGAGGATTATGCCCGGACTATCGAGGATACCCGGAAGAAGGGAGAAGTTGTTCTGGCTCTCCTGACCTATCCGGATGGCAATTACGGGAATTTAGCTGACTCCAAGAAGGTAGCTCAAATTTGCCAGGATTACGAAGTCCCTCTTCTCCTCAACTGTGCTTATGCAGTGGGCAGGATGCCGGTCAGCATGAAAGAATTGGGTGCAGATTTCATAGTGGGTAGTGGTCATAAGTCCATGGCCTCTAGTGGTCCTATCGGAGTCCTGGGGCTAAGAGAAGATTATTCTAAGCAGGTTTTGAGGAAATCCACCACATACAAGATAAAGGAAGTGGAGTTCCTGGGGTGTACAGCGAGGGGTGCTACTGTCATGACATTAATGGCGTCCTTCCCTCACCTGCAGGAGAGGATAAAGCAGTGGGATAAGGAAGTGGAGAAGGCAAGATGGTTTTCCGCTGAGATGGAGAAACTGGGCATCCAGCAATTGGGCGATAAACCCCATAACCACGATTTAATGTTCTTTGAGTCTGAAGATCTCTATAACATTTCACAAAAGGTCAAAAAGGGCAGGTACTTCCTTTACAAGGAAATGAAAAAGAAGAAGGTCCACGGAATTAAACCCGGGCTGACGAAACATTTCAAGTTATCCACCTATATGGTGGACCAGGAAGACTTGAAAATAGTTCTGGACACATTCAAGGAGATCCTGGATAAGTTTGAGGTCTGAGAACACTTCTACCCTTTGAAGCTTATCCACGCAAGGCCGATGAAGCACATTCCAAATCCGGTGAAGATCACCGCCGAAGCATAATCGACAGAATTTATACCCATGGCATTACCGGCCATGGCCGTCAGAAAACCGGCGAAAATGAGATAAAGTCCAGTAAAAACCGTCACTCTGCTCCATCTGACCAGTCTGAGAATATCACTTAACTTAACTTGTTGCGCCCCACCCATAACATTACTCTCCAGCTGCTGTAAAATTGGTTTACATATTTGAAAAGAGTAGCTTATTTTATTCTGGTCATTATGACCATATTCTATTCTTTGCTCTCATCTTTAACATCAAAAATTTCCCCTTTAAATAAAACAGCTAGTAGAGCTACAAATAGAGGATAAGTTGAGGAAACTGGGAGTGAACTGGAGACTCCACACCTTTTTATGGACTCCAGATAGCACGAAATTGGGGTCAGGTTAATTGATGAAACAGGAAAAATAATCAAAAAAGTTTGGAAGGGAGAAGCCGACAGCTCCCGTGGTTCCCGTGCCCTCTCGGAACACAGTACAACACGGGACGAAGCAGGGCTTAACTTCCGGGTTCGGAAAGAGTCCGGGTGTTTCCCCTGCCTCTATGGCCGTCGGCACCCCTCAGTAAGGGTGTCCGGTATATAAGAATTATGGTGAAGGTGGTGGATGGAAGGTGGGAAAACTCCCAGATCAACTTGGAGAGTCCTTCCCTATTATGTAATTAGCTGCCATTTTCCCGCTGTATAGTGAAGTAGGGAAAGCTCCCAGAAAAGGAATAGAGAATGAATAGATTCCACATAGATAAAAATTGTCCAGTGGGGTCTTGACCATACTGGTAGCTATCTTATCGGTCCAATCCCAACCCGGAACTGAACCTCTGTATCGTCCTCCCCACACTTCGTAGGTCAGGGGAGTTGAAGCATCTATTACACTTGCATTCGAGACTATATTGGGTATTAACGGCTCAATGATCTCTAAAAGCTCAATTGAGGTTTTCTCCTTGAATTGATAGTACTTTTCTTTAGTCTCGAATTTGCAGTTATCGTAGGCGAAAGGAGCTCTTAGCATGATCGCCATCCTGCCCTCAGGTGCCAGGTTGTCGTAGTTGGATATAAAAGACACTTCTACCTCGCTTTCATAGAACCTGTTGGTCTTCAGGTGATTACTCTGATCAAGATAAGGATAATAAAGGACGTGGGAAGCTCTTATCCTATTAGTATCGATTTTCGACTTATCCACGCCCAGATAGGAGGTAAAAACTGATCCGCCCTCTTTTCTTCTGTCCAGGAATTCTTTGAAATCTTCTTGGAGACCCTCAGATAGCAGCTGGGCGGTTATATTGGCATCTGCGTTGGAGATAACATTTTTTGCTGCGTATACTCCCTTACTGGTGGTCAGCTGGTAATAATCTCCGTGGATTGAGATCTCCTCCACACCTGTACGGAGACTTATACTGGCTTTCACTGGCTCGTATAAGTTCCTGATAAGGGATTTAAATCCTCCTTCAGGGTACCAGATCCCTATCTCAGTCAGCACATCCCACATGTAGGCAGCGGCAATAGTGGAGTCACTGGATTTGGTGAGCCCTATTCCTGAGAGGAAGTTCAGGAGGTCCTCGTCTTCAACAAAGTCTGAGAAGTAATCTGATGCAGGAACAAAGTATGGAGATAAGTCTTCTTTGACTTGCTCATTCTCAATAGCGTTGAAAACATTATCTTTGTGGACGAAAACGCCCCTTACTTTTTCAATGATATTTTTTAGCTCTGCAACAGCACTATGAACATTCTCATGAGGGTATAATTTTGATAACTCCTTCTCAAGGTGTTCGAGAGGTCCGGAAATGGTAATATTAATGTCACCTGCCAGGAACTGGTAATCTTTTTTATTAAAGTTCAACTGGTCGATACCCATTTCTTTCAGGGAGGAGTTGACAAAATGGGGGTGGCTGAAACCTAGCGGACCTGTAAGGAACTCATAACCATTCCTCTTGAATGAATAGGAAGTGCCGCCAGGCCTAAAGAGTTTATCAACCACCAGGAGTTTACCTGAATCTCTAAGCACATTAGCTGCAGTCAGACCACCAATTCCTGCCCCCATAATGGCAACGTCAAATTCTTTGGCCATCAAAAACGTATTGAGATAGGATTTTTTAGCTTTTCTGCTGATGGAGAAGGGAGAGAAAAATGAAGGCTAAGGGTATAATATCAGCATCTCTCTCTGTTGAACAGGAATTGAGAGAGCTCTTGGGAAAAATGGCGCTCCAGGCTTTTGCTTACGTTGTCACTCTTTTTTATGTTTTTGATAGTGTTCTTCAGTCTCTTTTTCTCTTCTTTATCAAATTTTGATTGAGAGACTTCTCGATATAGAGAGTCCAGCTCTGCAATTATCTCTTCTTTTTCGTTCTCGGTTATGTATATTTCTGCCAGTCTTTTCCACATTTTCAACGTATTCACCACACTTTTTCTTTTAGGTAATTTTTAATCATTATAAATCTTTGGGGCGCAAATCTTGATCTGAATGTACAGTTATTTAAAGCTTCTGGTGAGGCTGTAACCAAAAATGGGGCATGATGGAAAGAGGATATAAGTTAAATGAAGAAAAGAAAGTTTATAAACCATATCATAAACTGACACAGAAACATGATACTTGCTCTTGATACAGGACTCGAATAATGTGCTGGAAGCCCTAAGAGGTGTAAAGATATGATATGGAACTATAGAGCCATAAACAATCCTGTTGCCCGCAAAAAGTGGTTGTTATTCGGAATTTTTCTCCTGATAATTGCCATGACCGCTGGAGCATCCAGATATGTGACCACAGGCGAACTCGGGAGGTCCTTGATCATAACCGGCATCCTGCTGCTGTTCATCTTCCTATACATCCAGATAGTCCTGGGCAAGCCCCGACAATACTTCATCGATGATGAGGACAGGATTCACTACAAGCCATTCAAAACCGACCTCAAACAACTAAAAGGGTATAGAATTGATGCAGACTCCCTGAAAATAGACCTGGAGCTACAGAAGAGCTCTCCCTTCGCCGTAAAAACTCTGTATTTTGAGGATATAGAAGACCTCAAAGAGGCACAAGTATTTCTCAATAAATACGTGGATAAGAATAAGAGCTAGAATAAGAGCTAAACAATCAATGAATTGAAATAGAATTCAGATACTGCTTTTTAATACACCAGGAAGGATATGCCGATCAGTATGAAAAGCACTCCGGAAAGCTTTTTCAGGGTTTCCCTCTCCATTCTACTGGAAATGAGCCAGCCAAAATATATTGCTACTGAAGACAGGAGACCAAGAGCTATCATGACCCCTGCCAATACCATAATATAGTTGTATTGGGTGGAGAACAGTCCGGAAACGATCTGTGATTTGTCTCCCCATTCGGATAGGAAGATGAGAGTGAAACCCCCGTAAAATGGGCTTCTGAAGCAACTCTCAAAATATTCGTCGGCAGTGCTGCTCTTGATGCTGAAAAGCACCAGCACGCCAAATATTATGAAGATGATGCTGGCTGCAGTGTTCACCCAGCTATTTGGTGCTATGGTGGTGATGTATTGCCCCACCAAAATGGCAAAACCGTCTACTATCAGAAAAGCTGCCAGCACCCCCATTAACAGGTTAAACCGTCTCTTGACTCTGGAGGATAAGAGCAGGACAGATAATTGAGTTTTACCCCCAAATTCTGCCAGACCCACAGTGACCAGAGGAATTAAAATACTTTCCAGCACAAACAGAAGACCTACACCACTTTATATTAATCTATGTTATCGGTTATTAGTCCTCATCCTTATCCAGAAAAGTCTGGTAAGTAGACCTGCGAAAACATTAAAAAACAGATAGGGCGAACAATTAAAGTAGGCCACATAATTATAGATAATTAGAAGAGTATATTATCAAAAGGGCCCGTGGCTTAGCATGGATAAAGCACTGGCCTTCTAAGCCAGGGATCGCGGGTTCAAATCCCGCCGGGTCCGCTTTATTACGTATTTATCACGGCCACATCCGGATGGCGTAAAATCGTCAAAACCGTTTATTTAAAACTTCTTCGAACTCGCTCCAGCTATCTACCCTGATGGGCTCCTTGAAGGTTTTCATGGCGCTTTTGGTATCCTTTAAACCTGATTCAGTTAATACCAGGGTAATCTTCTCTCGTTCAATTTCCTGATCTTTGAGCTTTATTAATGCGGCAAGTGTGGCTGCCGAGGCTGGCTCCACAAAAGCTCCTTGTCTTTCGGCAAGAAGTTTTTGGGCTTTCAAGATCTCTTCATCTGACACTTTCACTGCGGAACCACCACTCTCCCTCAAGATCTTCAACACCTGATCCCCCTTGGGAGGATGAGGATGGGCTATTGATGAAGCTATAGTCGAATTCAA
>JBKHKH010000004.1:0-32717 GCA_046537735.1 Archaeoglobaceae archaeon
AACTACCAGGGCAAGCCAGGGTAGAATATCGATGAGGAGGAGCTCACTGAGGTAGACAGTACCAATTCTTACGGGAAGAGTTTTCAGGTACTCAAATAACCCCAGAGAAACAGAATAAGAAGACTGGACAGCCGTAACGTAGAGGGCGAAGATGAACGGCAACGCAGAAATGGATACAGCGAAGGAAGAAACAAGAGCCCTATCCTCCACCTGGTTTATGACCCCCATTGCTATGATACTCCCAATGGCAAGGAAGGGAACTGACTGGAAAGCTAAGGTCCTCTTAATACCTAACCTGTTCATGGCTCTCCTGAATTTCCGGGGATCGTTGGCTATCATGGGATTGCTTCGGATGATCTGGTAATGCAGCTCTTTATGCAGAATCCTCACCACATCGAACATTTTAGTCCCTCAGTTTACTCCCTCAAAGCCTCCACAATGGCATCGCTGCCGGTCAACTTCAAAAAGATGTCCTCCAGGTTCTCCTCACTCTCACTCCCCTTGCCCCTGAGCTCTTCTATAGTTCCTTCAGCCACCAGTTTACCTTTGTGAATTACTCCTACTCTATCGCAGATCATCTCCGCCAGAGGCAGCACGTGAGTGGAGAAAACCATGCTCTTACCCTTCCTCCTGGACTCCAGCAGGTGTTCCCTCAAAACCCTGGCACTCCTGGGATCCAACCCGTTCATAGCCTCATCCAAAACCAAAACGCTGGGATTGTGGAGTAGCGCAGTTATCAAAGAGACTTTCTGCTTTGTCCCGAAGCTCAGGGACCCTATGAACTGGTCCAGATACTCCCCAATCTCAAAAGCCTCAACCAGACTGTTGACCCTGCTGTCGAGCTTTTCTCTGGGGACTGCCATCATCTTACCCACAAAATCGAACAACTCACCCGGGGTAAGACTCTCATAAAGTACGGGTGTCTCAGGCACGTAACCAACAATTTCCTTCACTTTCAACGGTTCCATAGCGGCATCAAAACCCTCGATAAGAACTTGGCCTTGTGTGGGCTCCAGAATCCCGGTCATCATCTTCATCAAAGTGCTCTTCCCACTGCCATTGGGACCTAAAAGACCGTAGATCTCATCCTCAACAGTAAAGGTAATCCCATTGACGGCAACTTTATCTCCAAAGGATTTGTAAAGCTCTTTGACCTCGATCATTCAAACACCTTAAACTCAATCTCACGTTCATTGCAACCTGTCCCTATATTTCAAGGTAATCACACACCTTCCGGTTAGATCTTCTTCTGTCAACTCGTAAAGCAATTATCCTTCAGTTATTCGCCTTTACCAAATACCACCTTGAAGACATTAATCAATTAGCTTCTGCGGTGCTGTAGGCCTTTTCTCATTTTTCGATCCTCTTAGCCGCTTATCTAAACAACGTCATACGATGTATAGATATCACATGTTTTATTTTGGTGGTTCTTGCAATGCAACCCTATCTCCATAGTTTTCCATGTATACACTTCCATTGTGTCAGTCTCAGTAATTTCACCATCGAGAGCTACTTTATAGTCATAAGTTCCCTCTGACCAGGTATAGAAGTACCAAGTTATGGATATACCTTCCTCGCAACCTTATAAAGCAGGGCTGCGGGAATTGCCACTATTATCAAGTAGACCAGTGCCTGCAAAACCCTGAATATTAAGACGACTCCAAAGGTTACAGTCTCTATCAATATGTTGCCTATACTGTCAATAGCTTGCTGGGCCTTCCTGTTGAACTGGCTACCCAGGTCTTCGGGCCAGATATCTACCTCCTTTTTCTCGTTCAGCGTGATGTGGAGCGTAGCGTAATCGCTCTTAACCTGTTTTTGGGAGAGCTCTCTTTCATATTCCTTCATCTTCTCCTTGACCTCCAACTCCTTCTCCGTGATCTTCATAAGGAAATCGAGCTTCTCCTCACTCGCCTCCATCTCCATAGCTTCCTCCCGAATGGACTCATAATCTCTAAGCATCCTGTTGAGTATCTCCAGCTCATCCAGTTCTCGCTCAGCCGAAATCCGGTAGTTGTTGATCTCGTATGACTCGATCTCCAATCTATCCTTTAGCTCCTCCACAAATCCATCAAAACTGCTGGCGGGGACGCGAGCCGTCAACTCAATCTTATGGTGGAAGGCGGTGGAATACTTATTGCTCTCCTCAATATAACTCAATATAACCATTGTAGGATAAGTTAACATTCCTGATCTCAGATACCAGTTGCTCTGCATCCTCCGTGTCAATACTCATTTTACCTTCTTTTATCTGAAGCTCATCTTGAGCAGGACCCTCAACCGATCCAGTACCCCTCTCAGGAGCTCCAGACTCCTGCTGAGCACAACCAAGCAAGAGAAGCGCAAGTAGCAAACAAATCAAATAAATCTTTGTCCTCATTCTGACCCCACTCTCTTTACTTCAGCCAATTATATATTAATTTTGTTTTGATTAGTTTTTATTAGTTTTTGAATATTAATATTGAGTGTCAGCTATCTCAAATTCAATGGAACAAACTCATTATGACCCGGGGAAAGAATAAAAACTAAAACCAACAAAAATAAACCAAAAACAAAAAGATAAGGGAGGCTCTCAATAGCCTCTGAAGATTAAATTAGACGTACATTACGCCTTTTTCCTGGGTCTTCTCTGTTCCTTTCTTCATGACCTTGTTCACTGCGTTCACAAAGTCTTCCATTGCGATCTCGGTTCGTTCCTGCCTTATGGCAAGCATTCCTGCTTCGGTGACTATCGCCTTTATGTCGGCTCCGCTGCAGGTCTCTGTTATTTCGGAGAGCTTGTTGAAGTCCACATCCTCTGCCAGACTCATGTTCCTGGTGTGTATCTTGAATATCTGTATTCTCTCTTCGAATGTTGGCATCTCGATCTCGATTATGCGGTCGAATCTTCCTGGTCTGAGTATCGCGGGGTCCAGAATATCGATCCTGTTGGTGGCGCCTATGATCTTGATGTCTCCTCTGGGGTCGAAGCCGTCCATCTCTGCCAGCAATTGCATCAATGTTCTTTGAACTTCTCTGTCTCCGCTAGTGTCGCTTCCGGTTCTTCTGGCTGCAATGGCATCTAACTCGTCAATGAATATTATTGCGGGTGCTTTTTCTTTGGCGAACTCAAAGACTTCTCTTACCAGTCGTGCTCCTTCTCCGATGTATTTCTGGACGAACTCGCTGCCCACTACTCGAATGAACGTGGCGTCGGTGTGATGTGCTACGGCTTTGGCCAGCAATGTCTTACCTGTACCTGGTGGTCCGTATAGTAGTATTCCTTTGGGCGGTTCAATGCCTACCTTGTCGAACAACTCCGGTTTGAGTATGGGGAGCTCGACCGTTTCTCTGAGCTCTTCGGTCTGCCTTTCCAGTCCGCCTACATCAGTATATTTTATTTCGGGCTTTTCTTCGACTTCAAATCCATAAACAGTGGGATCTTTTGGTGAGGGTAATACGCCGACTACGGCGAGGGTTTGCTGGTTCATAGCAACCCTTGTACCAGGCTTTATTTCTTCTTTATCCAGGTATTGTGAGCTGTGCACCACGAATTTGGGCCCAGTACTGCTTTTAATTATAATACGATTATCTTCAAGGATGTCTGAGACATGACCTATAAGTAAGGGTGGTGATCTTAATCTCTCAATCTCGCTTTTTAAACGTCTAACTTCTCTTTCGTAGCGAATTCTTTCGCTCTCGGCAAATCTTTTTTCATCTTCAAGCCTTCGGTAAAGCTCTTTGAGCCTGACATATTCTTCTTCGATCTGCTTTAGTCTATCGACTAAATATTCAGACATATCTATATTTTCATTGTTTTTGGTCTCTGTATCTTCACTCACTGTAGAGCCTCCAAATTTATATATGGAAAAACCACTATAAGAACTTATTGGATAGTATTAGGTGAAATCTATGGAATGTGAGATTTGCGGAAAAGAAATAAGAGGTAAACCCATCAAAATCCTGGTAGAGGGCAGTGAAGTTAATGTGTGCTTCAATTGCAAACCTCTGGGAACTGAGAAGCAGCTCACCACAAGTTCTCAGAAGGGAGCCAAAAGGGTATTGTTGAACAGGAGAGCTCCCAGATCAAATAGATCAAATATCGAATTTTCAGATGAACTCGTTGAGGACTATAACCAGATCATAAGAAGAGAAAGAGAGAACAGGGGATGGAGCCAGGAAAAACTCGGTAAGAAAATTCAGGAAAAAGAATCCCTCATCAGGAAGATAGAGAACAAGGAGATAAATCCTGAACCGAATGTGGTAGAGAAACTGGAGAGGCTGTTCGACGTCAAGCTGAGGGAGAAGCCTACAGAAGTTAAAGTTGACCTCAAAAAGAGTGACATGACCCCAACATTAGGGGACGTAGTTACTATAAAAAAGAAGAAATCAGAGTCAGAGTAACCAGATGAAAAACGAAGACAATGACAAGGACAAAGATGATCAAGCAGTCGATAAAGCCAAATCGCTTATACAGAAGGGTCTGAAGAAGAATCAGATCGTCCACAAAGTCAAGGGCAAGCTCCTACCACCTGAAGATATATACGAAGTGGCCAAATACAGGATAAGGGCCAAAGACAAGTTTGGAGAACTTGCAGATAAACTCTATTTTGATGAGTGGGGGTTGAGGTATTCCACTCCCAGGTTGATCGCCCGGTACAGGGCTGAGCGGCTTAAATGCAACACTATTGCCGACATAAGCTGTGGAGTAGGGGCACAACTGCTTTTCTTCGCTGAAGTATGTGACAAGGTTTATGGAGTGGAGATAGATAAGAAGCGGGCATTATATGCCAGATTGAACGTAAAGGCTCTGGGCCTGAATAATGTGGAGATAATCAAGGGGGATGCCTTTAGCGATGATGTGGTCAACAGGATACGCGATGCTGACGTCTACTTTTCCGACCCCTCCAGACCTCCTGAAGAGAAAGTAAGAAATGTAGATAATCTGGAGCCCAACCCCCTCAAAGTATTTGAAAAATATAAGGATGTGGGGGATGTGGCTTTCGAGCTCCCCCCGCAAATGCCTCCCTCAAGGGTCTCTCTGGAGGGAGAAAAAGAGTATACTTCCCTGAACTTCAAACTGAACAGGCTGGCACTCTACACCGGTGAGCTGGCAAATAGTGAGAGGTCAGCAGTGTCTCTACCCTCAAAAGAGATGGTGAGCAGTGAGGATGAAGAGTACAGCGTTAAAGAGACCGGTAAGATCGATTCTTTTCTTTACGAAGTGGATAACACTGTATTGAAGGCTGAGTTACTGCCCCAACTGTTGGGAAAACTGGATTTCGATGCGAGATTAATCCAAAGCGGCAGCAGGAGAACCCTACTGACCGCAGACGAGGAGAAGGATTCCGCCTTCTTGAGGAGATACCATGTCCTGGAAGTGATTGAGTTCGATATCCCCACAGTCAAGGAATCACTAAAGGAAATAGGGGCAGGAAAAGTTACTCTCCGGTTCTCTCTGGACCCTTCAGAATACTGGAATGTTAGAAATGCTCTGGAAGAGGGTCTCAAAGGAGACAAATGGATATACTTGTTCAACATTGGAGGTAAAGCTGTTATCACCCACGAAAAATAAGAAGGACGTAAAGGTTTAAGGGTCAGGACTCGCCAAGATCACCGTTCTGCTAATTTTTTTACAATCCAATACTATCCAGTTCTGCTGAAATGGAACCCCGTTCTTTGAAAAGAGGAGTGGTCTAATGCCGGTTGGAGAGGTCACCCCCCGGGATTCCCTTCAAACTATGCAGTTCGTCTGAAACAATAGAACTTTTTGACATTGTGATATTTAACTTTTATGTTTAGTATCTCATTTTGTCATTATAATGGATTATTATGATAGGAAAAAAACCATATGAACATATCATAACTCAAAAAAAAATTGATGATTTCATGAATTTCTAATCTGAAATTACCTGTTTGCTATATTTTTTAATATTTGTGGTTAACGTACAGATGATGAGTCTAATCAATAGTAAAAGTATACTTAATCCCGTTATTTAACTGGGTTTATAAAACCAAACCCCATACTGTTCTTCTCACCCAGTCCGCATTCCATGAGGAAGTTGTAAAACGGTTTCTCCTCTTTAGATATCTCTGTTTTCTCTAAAAGGCTCCAGACATTCCCGATGACGATGAAATCCTTACCACCCTTGAAATTCCTGATAGCCACCTCTTTCTTGAACTCCATGTTGTCAAAAAGGTCTCCTTCCAGCTGGAAGTCGGATTTGAAATATGCATTATATTTCTTAACGGCATTGTCCTTCAGACGGCTGTGAAAGAAATCAAGATCTCCATCCCTTTTAAAAGAGTAGTATCTATTCATCTTGTTGTCTTTATAGAGTACAATGGGGCTGCCGGAGATAAAACCATTTTTTAGGCTTACATAGAACTTCTTTATCTCTTCAATTTTAACTTTGTGAGTGTTGAGCCTGAACTCATTTCTTTCGTCAAGAGACTGGTATAAAGTATTGATAAAACGTGAATCCGGGGACGAAATGAGGAGGTTCTTAACCTCATCCTCTTCGAAATCGCCGCTGGGAAATATGTCTGAAAAACAGAAGAATTTGAAGCTGGTAGTATCATGAAGAGTGCCATAACTACTTTCTTTCAGAGCTGAGTATATAAGCCCCTGTAGAGTGTGTTTACAAACTTCGTCAAAAGGAAAACTCTCCAGAGGCCTGAATCTCAGCAAAATCCTCATATGTTCCCATTATGGTTACTGTTTGAAAAAGTTTTGCGGTATTGTTATTGGTGCTATTACGTAATAACTTACCTAAATATGTGTATACTATAACCTACTAAATATACCACCTGGTACCTCGGGGAGTGTCTACCAGGTGGATCCCACGTTTTCCAAGTTTATCCCTGATCGAATCTGCTTTAGAGAAATCTTTTTCCTTTCTTGCTCTTTCTCTTTCCTTTATCAACTCTAGAGTAGCCTTATCCACAACAGGAATCCTTTCATAACTCTCAAACAATCCCAGGACCTGGAGAAGTTGTTTAAAAGTTTCCAGAGACCTCTCAAGCTGCTCGGTACTCCCTTTTCCCTGGTTAACAGTCCTGTTCAGAATACTGGACAATTCATGAAGAATTGATAGTGCTTTTGGTACATTGAAGTCGTCCTCCATGGCAGACTCGAATTTGTCTTTATACCCCCCCATTTCAATATCCACAGCATCAGCATCACTTCCAGAGGTCTTTCTGGCAGCCAATTCCATATCAATGAGCTCCAGAGTGTTTTTGAGTGATATGTAAGAGTTTTGAGCTGTTTCCAGTGCTTTTTCACTGTAATCAAGAGAACTTCTGTAGTGAGAGGCGAGCAAAAAGTACCTGATAACCTCTCCAGGGTAATTGTGGAGGATCTCCCTGATCTTGATTATATTCCCCAGGCTCTTGCTCATCTTCTCTCCCTTCACCGTTACGAAGTCGTTATGTATCCAGTATCTGACCGGCTCTGTATCTGTAAGAGCATAACTTTGTGTTCTCTCATTTTCATGATGGGGGAATATGAGGTCCTTGCCTCCTCCATGGATATCGAAAGGGATACTCAGGTATTTTTGAGCCAGAACTGAGCACTCGATGTGCCATCCCGGTCTTCCTTTACCCCATGGAGAATCAAAGGCAGCATCAGCCTGGAAATCCTCTTCTTTGGCTGACTTCCATAAAGCGAAATCTTTAACATCCTTCTTTCTGGTGTTGGGCTCGATCCTGTGCTGATCCAACTCATTCAAGCTCATTCCAGAGAGCTCTCCATACTTATCGAAAGAGGGGACGTGAAAATAAACATCCCCATCGACCTGGTAGGCATATCCCTTCTCCACCAGCTTTTTTACCGCATCCACAATATCAGGAATATGTGCAGACACTAAGGGCTGCTGAGCCTTTCTTACGTTCAACTCCTCCATATCTTTAAGATACTCGTCTATGAATTTGCGGGCCATCTCCTTCTGCGTGCTGGACTCCTTGACAGCCCTGTTGACTATCTTGTCATCCACATCCGTAAAGTTCTGGACATAAGTGACGTCATGGCCCTTATACTCCAGATACCTTCTGACAGTATCAAAGAAGACTGAGCTCCTGGCATGACCTATATGAGAGAAATCATAAGCTGTAATACCGCAGACATACATCCTCACCTTCTTATCCAGTTTCAACTCATCCAGGTGTCTGGTAAAGGTGTTGTAAACCCTCATGGACTGGCCTATTCAACAGAATTAAAAAACATTTCTGGATTTGAACCATACCATATGTCTGAACACGTCATTCCACAAAAAAACCCAATAGACCAATTACCTGACTTTAGGGAGGCAATGAATTGGTGATCAACCTCCCTGTTCAGTTAATCTTTTAAAGCTGTGAGTTCGGGTCAAATGTCATGGGACGAGCATGGAAATTCGGTAGCAATATCGATACTGATGCTATAATCGGTGGCAAGTATTTGGTTATCAACGAGCCTTCAGAGCTGGCCAAGCACGTCTTGGAGAATATAAGACCTGAATTTGCAGGAAGTGTCGAGGCAGGGGATTTTGTGGTAGCTGAAGAGAATTTCGGCTGTGGAAGCAGCAGAGAACACGCTCCCATCGCCCTTAAAGCCAGCGGGATCGAGGCAGTGATAGCCAGATCATATGCCAGGATCTTCTTCAGGAACGCCATAAACATTGGCTTAAAAGTTGTGGAGTGCCAGGAAGCCTATAAGATCGATGACAAGGACGAGCTGGAGATCGACTATGAAATAGGAATACTCACCAATAAGGCCAAAAATGAGGAATACAAGATCAAAAAGTTCCCTGATTTCCTGCAGAGGATAATCGAGAAAGGTGGCCTCGTAGAATACGGAAAAGAGCTCTACAGTACCTGATATAAAAGTGTTAATAAAAGCACCCATAACATAGGGTAATAAAAGTACTCATACTCCTAAGTAGTTATGTGTAAATCAATTATTTCTATGTATTCGCTGGAATTATCGGCCCTTCCTGGGTGTCAGGTCATCTCTGTTGAGTCCTAGATGGGTAAACCTCATCTGATTATATAATTTGTAGAGCTTTACTTCTGAACTATTTTCATTTGCCCTTAAGTACTCATATGGAATATTTCTGTTAACAGGTGATTTCTTGTGAAATCTTCTGAAGAGCTTAAATTTGGGTCCATTATAATTTTTACTCATATCGGCTTTACCTCTCTGTGCTCTGAATATCCCTGCTATCCTCTCAATTCGATGCATGTCTTCTATCAGTTCATTCCAGATTCGATTTTCCAACCTTCCAAAGACTCTTGCCATAAACAAAATTTGTTAAACTGAAATATAAAGGTTTTGGTTGCTATATGATGGATTTAAACAACGAATTTGAGTTTCTTATGGATGAAATGGGCAATTGAAACTCGATAGAGAAGAAAAAAGTCCTGTAAGAAAGTATAGATTCCAAAAATAATATGTTTCATCAAGTATAGGATTCAATTCAATTTTAAAACTATGTATAAAATTTTAACCTACTTTTAAGTTTTCAAGTAGATCTTCAGCGGCTCTCCTAACAGCACTCTCAGAATTGAATTTGGGAGACCATCCCAGCGTTTTCAGCTTGTCAATGGATAATAGCATCACCGGGACATCACCTTTCCAACCTCTATCCCCACCGGTAAATTTAAACTCTGGTTCCATCCCCATCTCTTCGCTAACTATTTCAGCGATTCTCTTCACTTTGACCTGATCTTCGCTGCCTATATTGAGTATGTTGACTTTATCACTCGCTTTCAAACCGGAGAACATGGCATCCACACAGTCAGATATGTAGATATACGACTTGTTCTGCTCCCCATCACCCAATATCTCTAGCTCTTCAGGGTTGTTCCTCAACTTGTGAATAAAGTCATAAATGACTCCGTGATTGCTCCTCTTCCCGATAACATTGGCAAACCTGTAAACCCACCCCCGCATATCAAAGGTGTGACAATAAGAAGAGATAAGAGCTTCACAAGCCAATTTTGATGCTCCATACAGGGAAATGGGAATGGTAGGATACTCCTCGGGTGTGGGGATCTGCTCGGCCTCCCCATATACTGTAGAAGTAGAAGTGAACACCACTTCCCCGACCTCAGCCTTTCTCGTCTCTTCAAGGAGATTGAAAGTAGCCAGTACATTATTCCTGTAGATCACTTGAGGTTCCTTATTTTCAATCTTCACCTCCGGGTCAGCAGCAATATGCCACACTTGCTCAACACTATTCAGCAGTGAACCAACCTTGTCTCTATCATGAGCCAGATCGATCTCGTAGAATTCAGCTCTCTTGTTAATAAATTCAGGAGTTCCAGAGCTTAGATTGTCCAAAACAGTTACAGCATGTCCCTGGGAGATAAGCATATCCACTACATGACTCCCTATAAACCCTGCGCCTCCAGTGACTAAAACACGCATATATGATGGAAACAGAAGATATATATACGGTTTTTGATACTCCCTTCTTTCACTGCCAAAAAAAATGATTAATTTCGTCAGGTGGCTGGCACAGCGGAAGAAATTAGCAAAGCTGATAGACTCTTTCATTAAAAATGAGTGAGTGATTTTCTCGGCTTTGCCCAAATAAAGACCATAACTATAAAATAATTGGTTGTCATATTCAAACAGAGGTGATAAGATGCTACCAAATCAGATGGTAAAGTCGCTCATTGGAAAAGGTATAAGAGTGGAGATGAAAGGAGACGAGAGCAACCTGGTCGGCAAATTGGAAAGCGTGGACGACTATATGAACATATTCCTGAGCAATGCAGTAGAATATAGAGATGGAGAAAAGTTGAGGAGTCTTGGAAACCTGGTTCTAAGAGGTAATAATGTTATTTTGATACAACCCCACGAAGAATAATTAAACCAGGAGAAGCCATAAAATGGATACCAGAGAGGAGATACTCGACATTCTTGAGAAGAAAGGATCCATTCTTCAAAAAGACCTGTGGAAGGAGTTGAGTATAGACAGCAGCAAATGTTCCCGAATCCTCCGAAAACTGGAGAAGGAAGACCTTATAAGAAGGGTAGAAATAGTAGTCGACGGGGTTAAGACCTTCAAAATAGTTTCCGCTGACGCTGAGATCGAGGAGGAAAAAGAAGACGAGTTCAGCCTACAGTACGTGATGGAGAAGATGGAAGACCTCACCGGTCTTCCTCCCTGTTTTGGTTGTACTGAATATGACTGTGAAGCGGTTAAATGTATAAAACTTGAAGTATGGTTCTTGAGAGTTAGTCAGATGCGTTAAGAACTCGAGCAGGTTTTTGGAAGCTGTTCTTGTTCTCAAATATAAGTCAAGTAAGTATTGATAACACTACCTTCCTTTCTCTTCTGCCGGTATCAAAGTTCACCACCACTATTTGCTGCCACGTACCCAAAAGTAATCTGCCATTCTGAAAGGGGACCGTCAAGCTCGGACCTACAATACTGGCTTTAACGTGGCTTGAGCCGTTATCGTCATTCCAGGTCTTGTGATGTTCATAATCCTCGCCGTATGGTGCAATTTTATCCATTATCCGGGGAAAATCTTTTTTGAGACCCGGTTCGTACTCGATAGTGGTTATTGCTCCTGTAGACCCTACATTGAATACCAGCACAGCTCCTTCACTCTTATTGCTCTCCTTTACAAATTTTTCCACCTCTGAGGTTATATCCGCCATTTCATTCATATCCAATTTAACTGATATAGTCTTCATATTCATATTCATATTCACTCCTCCAAAACATTTTTTACAGCTTCCGGGGCGCTTTCGCACACGATGAGGTCAGGAAACTTCATCGGTGGGTGGATAGCAACCACTCTTTTACCCTCCTTAAGCGCAATAGCCATCTCACTAATGGTACCGTATTCTCCCCCAATAGCGATTATGGCATCGCTGGAGTGCACTATTATTATATTCCTGGCGTGCCCCATATTGGTAGCGATGGAGACGCCAATAAAAGGGTTTGCAAACTGCTTTTCGCCAGGCAATATCCCCACGACAACTCCTCCCTGATCACGAACTCCTTTTGCACTGGCCTCCATAACCCCACCCAATCCACCATTAATAACCGTACACTTCTCCTGCGCCAGCAATTTGCCCACCTGAAACGCTATTTCATATGTCGCCTCATCACAGGACGATGCCCCCACAATACCTATCTGCTTCATACCAAACGGATTCAACAACCAATTTATATGTCTTCTTTTTGATGAACTTTGATGACTTTTTGAGATGACAGGCCAATTTATAATTATTAATAAGTAAATTTGAAAAATCATGATTAATTTTAAACAAAAATGTTTATGTATTATAAGCCATAGATTAAGCCTATGGACCAGAGCTGTAAAGCTCAGTTAGCTGATGTGAAAGAAATGGAAGAATCTTTTTGTTTTTGCTGCACTTCCTGTCAAAAACACTTACCCCACCACGTTTGTATCATTACCCCTGATAGGCCATCCCCCTGCGGGATTTCATGGGCTTCAGCAGAAAGGCGGCCCAAATTTTATGTAAAAATCTCTAAAGGCAGGAAAATTGGTGATGGTGAATTTGAAGGAGTGAACAGGGCAATCGAAGAGCTTAGTGATGGTGAATTTGACAGAGCAAAATTGCATTCGGTCCTGGATCACCCTCTCCCCTCAGGAATGCTGCAACAGGTCATTATTTTCTACATCCCCGAGCAGGATGGTTTTGGCATTGTGGATAAAGAATATCTCGGAAAGACCCCCTTAGGTATGACCTTCAAAGAAATGGAGAAGATGATGCTGGGTAGACAGGTAGATGGATTTCTGGGGGCTAGCTTTTCCTATCTGAAGAGCGATAATTTTCTCGCCAGTGAAGGTGGATGGGATAGGATCGTGTGGGTCAGTCCCAGAGTGGAGAAATTGCTGAGAATGGCCACTTTTGCCATCAGATAGCTTTGATTATTCATTCTTGAATCTTAAAGAGTTACTGGACCTTCTCCCATTTATATAGCTCTGCAACCTCTGCGAGTGTTCTTTTCTTTTCTACTATCTCCGCCCTGACCCGTTCCTCATGCTTTCTGACTTCCAGAGCTCTTCTGGCGATCTCATATACCTGCTGCTTGGGAAGGACCATAACGCCATTGTCATCACCGACTATCCAGTCACCTGGATTTACTTCCAGACCTCCACAGATTATTCTAACATTAATCTCGCCGAATCCTTTTGATTCCCCGGCGTTGGGTATCTCTCTTTTAGCGAAAATAGGGTAACCCAGCTTCCTGATATCATCCACATCCCTTACAGCCCCATCGATTACTACACCTTCAATACCCTTATTGAGACAGCTGTAAGTCGCCAGCTCCCCCCATACAGCCTCAGCATCTCCAGCAGTCTTGATAACTATTACTTCTCCTTTTTCGGCCACATCTATGGCCTCAACAGATTTAGCCCAGTCACCCTGCATAGTATATACAGTTACTGCCTTCCCTACGATCTTCTTTCCTCTTATAAGGGGGTGGACGTTTTTCATGCCATAAGCACGATGCATGGCATCGCTTATATTGGGAGTTGAGACTTTATTCAGAACCTCTCTGATCTCTTCTTCCTTGCTCTTTTTACTTATTTGCGGTTTGCTTCCATCTACAGCTGCCCTGATACTTCTGGTCGACTCCGTGACATTACTGGATCTCACAATACTGCTACCCACGATAATTATGGTGGCACCCAGGGATGCACAGAAAGCCGCTCTCTCAGCATCCAGACCACCTGCAACTGCCACAGGAATACTGACTTCTTCCAGTACACCCCTGAGCACTTCAATAGGGTCTGTACCGGTCATCTGCTGGTCGATTCCTACATGCACGTTCAGGTAATCGATTCCCAGGTCTTCCAGCTCTTTTGCTCTCTTAATCGGTTCAGGTGAGTTTATGAGGTCTGCCATTACTTTGCAACCATATTTTCGGGCAGCCTTTACAGCCTCCATAAGAGTTGAGTGGTCACTTACTCCCAGAACTGATACCACGTCAGCTCCACTGCGGGCTGCCATTTCAACTTCAGCTCTCCCTGTATCTATAGTCTTCATATCAGCTATAACTGGATAACCAAGCTTTTTCAACTCTCTAACGGCGTTCATGCCCTCACTTTTAATTAGAGGAGTGCCTACCTCAACCCAATCAGCCCCACCTTTCGTAGCCTCCTCAGCTATCTCTATGGCTCTCCTGAGCTCAAGAACGTCAAGAGCAACTTGCAATATAACTCCCATAACCCCCAATCTCTTAGCCTTAATTTATCTTTTTTTATCATTAAGGTCTATTGTAATTTTTCATGCCTATATAAGAAATTGTTGAAAATACCTCAGAAAAAACACGAGAATGAAAAAGATTATATATTCATATACTAAAGATTCGAAAAAATTCGAAGGTGATATAGTGGAAGAAGCCAAAAAAGTACTGGAGGACAATAATATAAAACAGGTACTATGTGCATTTACTGATGTTCGCGGCATCCTGCAGATGTTCTCCATACCTGCCAGAGAGTTTACCCAGGGCGAGGTATTTGAAGACGGTGTAGGATTTGACGGGTCCTCGGTTAGGGGTTTTAAGAGCATCGAAATGAGCGACATGGTGTGGAAACCTGACCCCTCAACCCTCAAGGTCATTCCGTGGATAGATGACCCCATCCAAAAAAGTGCTATCATGTTCGGGAATGTTTACGAGGCATGGGGTACAGATGTTGCTGATTGCGACCCCAGAGGTTATGTAGCCAAAAACATACAGGAAGAGCTGGCAAGTCAGGGAATGAGCGCAGTATTCGGTCCTGAAATCGAGTTCTTTCTGTTAGAGGGAATAGACCCCAAAAATCTGGAATGGGATTTGTTTGTATCACCCAACGGTGGTGCTGGCGATTCCTGGGGACCCCCCAGAGTGGTCCCGGAGAGCTCAGAAATTAACTCTAATGGTTTTATCATCAGGCCCAAGGAAGGTTACTTCAGGTCCCCTCCCGAAGATACTACAGTGGAATACAGGAACGAGCTGGTGCACCATCTGGAAAAGCTGGGTATTGATATCGAGTACCATCACCACGAAGTCGCCACCGCCGGTCAGGTTGAGCTCAACTTCAAGCCCAAACAGGTCAAAGAAGTTGGGGATGCCTTTTACCTGTATAAGTTCGCTGCAAAGAATATAGGCATGTTTCACGGTTTGATCGCCACATTCATGCCCAAACCGGTTTATCTGGATAACGCCAGCGGAATGCACGTTCACCAGAGTTTATGGAATGGTGACCCTTTCAAGGGAGATCCTGCATTTGCTGATCCAGATGATGAATACATGCTCTCCCAAACTGCTCGTTATTACATCGGAGGTTTACTCGAGCACGCCAGAGCGCTAACTGCGTTGTGTGCCCCCACGATCAACTCATATAAGAGGCTGGTGCCCGGATTCGAGGCCCCCATAAATATCTGCTGGAGTCACAGGAACAGGAGTTCACTGGTGAGAGTTCCCATGTATTTGAAGAAGCCCTCAGCGATCAGGGTGGAATACAGAGGCGCTGATCCCAGCTGCAACTCATATCTAAGTATTTCTGCTCAACTGGCAGCCGGACTGGATGGTATAAAGAAGAAGATCGACCCCGGAGATCCTCTAACAGTGGACGTTTACGAGCTGTCCCCCAGGGAGAAGAGAGAATACGGTGTTGGAGAATTGCCTACCAACCTGAGGGATGCTATAGACAATCTGGCCAGCGACGAAGTAATGCAAGACGTATTGGGCAGTCATATCTTCGACTCATTCGTGAGCCTGAAGTTCGATGAGTGGAACCAGTACTGCCTTTATATAACCCCGTGGGAAATAATGAAATATCTGGACATATAGGAGGTGTCGATATGGGTGTTCATCGTATAACCAGCGAATCTGCAAAATATTATGCTGCCAGGGAGAAATTAGTGGGTTCAGGGATCACGCTTCTCGGTCTGGCAAGCGAAAAAGTATCAGAGCTGGATAAAAAGGATCTAGAAGCTATTGGGGATCTAGCGGCTGCCTTGCTGCCCTATTCTCCAGGTCACACTGGGAAGCTTATACCGGTAGTAGCCAGGCTTTTCTGGAATCTTTCAGGTTCTGGAGAAAAGGAGTTCGAGTTCATAGAGATCGATAAGCTGGAGCAGATGGTGGAAGAGCTCAAAAAGAAGCTTGAACAATAAATATTTTTTATTTTTATTTAGGTGTGAACTGTAGATCAATATGCCTAGTTGGTGAGGAAAAACATTTTACTGTTTTAAGTAAAACAGAGGGAGCATGATAAGAAATGTGGTGAGCTTGATCAATCCCTATGATGCTGGGATGTTCCCTGAGGACCTGGCCAGGAAGTACGGTCTAAAGGAGTCTCAGGTCATTCAGTTAGCATCCAATGAGAACCCCTTCCCGCCTTCCAGAAAGGTTGAAGAAGAATACACGAGAAGTTTACAGGAGGTAAACAGATACCCCCACCCATACTACAATGGGCTGAAGGATGCTCTATCCTCCTACCTCCAGGTGGATAAGAAAAACATTTCTGTAGGTAATGGAGCAGGAGATATTCTGAAGTACGTATGCGATGTTGCTGTCGATGCACTGGACCAGGTGACCATCCCTCTGCCCAGCTTTACTCTTTATGCCATTTTCGCCATGATGAGAGATGCCAGCATAAATTTCATCGAGTTTCCCCATTACAATATAGATGCCAGTGAAATACCGGATTCCAAACTACTGTTTCTCTGCTCTCCCAATAACCCCACGGGGGACACCATCCCTCTCAGCGAGTTAGAAAAGATCCTCAAAAAGCAGTCCGGTTACGTTATACTGGATGAAGCCTACGCCGAATTCTGTGAAAAAACTGCTTTAGGCATGGTGGATAAATACGATAATTTGATCGTGGTTCGCTCTTTTTCCAAGTTCTTCGCCCTGGCCGGCATACGGATAGGATATGCCGTGGGAAATGAAGATATAATAGATGCTATGGAGAAAACAAGACCTCCCTTCTGCATCTCCAGCGTTGCCAATAAGGTGGGGATCGCCGCCCTGAATTCCATTGATTACTACCAGGGAATTAGAGACAAAATAATCGAGGAAAGGGAGAGATTGGCCAGAAGACTTTCGCAGTTCGACTTTCTTGAGGTATATCCCTCAGAAGCGAACTTTCTCCTGATAAAAGTAACTAAGGAAGACATATCCCAGAAGCTAGGAGAAAAGGGAGTGATCGTGCGGGATCTGGCAGGACTTATGGGCTTAGATGGAAGATATATCAGGATCACAATTGGTAATGAACAGGAAAACGATAGACTTGTAGATCTCCTTCAGGAGCTTGATGCTTGATCTGATCGCTGGCTAGTGTCACCTCAATCTTGCCAGGTCAATAAACTTCTTTCTCTTTCTATTTTTAGAATAATGTCCACGTATGCATTGGGCACGTCTTTTGAGGCGTGAGAGTTATCGTACAGTAGTATAAATCTGCATCCGGAGTGCCGGTTCCTCAAATAATAGAAGAAGTTGAACATTCCTTCTCCCTGTGAAGATAAGAACTCGATAAGCTGGCTTAGAGAATCCAGTATTATATAATGGGGCTTGATCTTTTCCAGTGACTTGCCGATCAACTCCTGCATCTTCTCCATGCTGGATGGGGGGTGGACGAAGATGCAGTCCCCTGATTTCTTGTGTACTTTGTCTTTGAATACTCCAAGCGACACACAATCGATAACGAAAACCCGGGAATCCTTATCGAAATAAGGCTCTTTGAAGTACGGTCTTATGTGGCTGCAGGTTCTGGTGAGGGAGATATATACAATTCTTTTCGCAGAGGGCAACTCTGTGAAGAATTTCATTATCTCTTTGATCTCTAAAGAATCATGGGTCAAGAGCAGTATATTCCAGTCTTCAACTGCTATAGAACCAATTTCCTCCGTAACTTCTTTCCAGTATCTTATATCCACAAATTCACCGTCAATTCCTCTCATTTTCAACCTCAGATGAGAGAGCCTTACTTACTCTCTTAGACACATCGACCACGTCAAAAGGCTTGATTATATAATCCACAATGGAAGATTCGCTCATCAGCTGCTGGATCTCCTCTTCAGAGAATCTGACTACAGTGATCAATACAATCTTGAGTGAGTCCATTTTTCTTTCCTTTAACCTATCCAGTATTTCACTGGTACTCAGTCCGGGCATCATTACATCCAGCAGTACAAGATCAGGTTGTACTTCTTCAACCTTGCCCACAAATTCTTCTCCATTGAAGGCCAAATGGGTTTCATATCCCTCTTTCTCCATTAGAGCCTTTAAACTCTCTCTTATATCTCCACTATCGTCAACTATCATTATTTTGGTCATAAATCAATCCTCCAAGTTTATTTGAGGCTGAATGACAGTGCATCAGCTTTAATCTCTCTAACCTCCTGATCAAAGGGGATGGTGAACGTGAAGGTAGAGCCCTTTCCCTGCTCACTCTCTACCCAGATCTCTCCTCCATGGAATTCTACAATCCCTTTGCATATCGCCAGCCCCAGTCCAGAGCCTTCCTTTCCCGTCTTGTCCACAACTACTTGCTCAAAAGGCCTGAAGATTCTTTCCTGGTCTTCTTCTTTGATACCTATACCTGTATCCTTCACGTAGACCATTACCTCCCCCACATCTTTCATACCTACGAAGAGCTTGCCTCCTTCTTCAGTAAACTTAATGGCGTTGTTTATAAGGTTTATAATGACCTGACATATTCTGTCCTTGTCTATTACGATTTCCGGAACTTCTTCCAGGCTCACTATGAGGTCAATACCTCTGGCCTCGGCAGTGGGCCTCATTATCTCCACAACCCCTGCTATCACCTCATTCAAATTGGCCCAGTCCATGATGAACTTCATGGTTCCGGATTCCAGTCTGGATATATCCAAAATGTCTTCGATCAAGCGGTCAAGACCTTGGGTATTCCTTAAAACCATTTCCAGACTTTTCTTTTGCTCTTCATTGAGCTCACCAAAATAACCTTGAAGGGTCATCTGTAGCTGGGCAATTATAGGGGTCAAAGGCGTCCTGAGTTCATGGGAGGCCACATTCAAGAATTGGGTCTTAAGCTCATCTGTTTTCTTCAATTCCCGGTTGGCGTTCTCTAGACGCTCTTCACTCTCCCTGAACGCTTCTTCGACGTCTTTCCTGACGTTTATGGTGAACTGAGCGATCCCTCCGAACAATACGAGGGCCACAATGACCATAAACCTCATCCAGAACTCGTGCCAGTATGGGGTAAGTATCTGTTCCATAAAATTGCTCCTGTGAAGGATAAGAGGCTCTGTGACCCAGTAGATAGCTCCCAAAATTATGCTGAACAATACCATTCTTCCAGTGATAAGATCGATGAGATCACTTAACATTTTACCCATTATAATTATAATTGGACAAACATAACATAAATGTTGCGTCATAAAATTGCTGAGCTCAAAAATTAACTAATAGTTCACCCCATCATGGATTAGATGAATTACAATCAGTTACATCAGGCCGAGCTATTTACCACCAAAAATGAGACTATATCATGCAATCTCTGCTGGAACCGTTGCCATATCCCGGAAGGCGAAACGGGAATGTGTAAGCTGGCAGTCAAATCCCCATTCACTTCAACCGATATTTTCCTGCCTTTATGTATCACCAACCTCCTACCAGAATTACTAAGCTGGAGAACGCTGTAAAAAAAGCTAGACTTGAAGGTATTGAGTTTGCATATGTTGGAAATGTTCCAGGAGATAAATACGAGAATACCTATTGTCCCCAGTGCAATGAGCTACTGATTCATCGCCATGGCCACAGCGTAATCCAAAACAAGATCACTGATGGAAAGTGCCCTCAATGCCACAAAGTCATCTACGGCAGATGGAATTGATCGGTATTGATTTGTTAATATTATAAATATGATCCAAATTAGCAAAGGATATATTCATCTGGCTTATATGACCTATATGCTTCGCAATGTTATTGCCGCTGCCTTCAGGAGCAAGGGAAGAAAAGAACTTACCCGGTCCGAGCTCAATTATGTGCTTTCCTTCGATCTGAACTGGTTCACCCACGAGAAAAGCAAGCAGGTTGTAGATACAGCCCTCAAAAAAGGTTTGCTGGTTGAAGAAGATGATAAGCTCAAGCCCTCTTTTGACGTAGAAAATATGGAGATACCTCTGGGGTTCAAACCGGAGTTGAAGAGAGTTCTATCTTCTTCATCTCTCGACGAAATAATATGGGATATCGCCCAGTCCAGCGGAAAAGAGGTAAGCGAAGTTACTGCAATGGTCAACAAAAGGCAGGAAGAGCTGGGTAACGTGCTCAATATGGAAGTTGTTGCCCTGCTCATCGCCAAGAGTTACGACATTGACATCAACAAGTATATAGACGACGTGTGGAAAGAAACAGTTGAGGGTTAGAAGGACAGTTGGAATTAGAAGGAAAAAGACCAAGTAAAATCAACTTAACTGTAATTTGAGGGCATAGAGCTCCTCGAAGAAAACCCTTTTCTTTAACATCATTTCATATAAAAATCCACGGGACTTTATTTCGTCCTCAATATATGGGAAGTTAATCGATGAAGTTATAAGGATTATTCTACCATTAGCCGCCATCACGTCCTTTATTTCAGACAGAAACCTGGAAGTTATTTCCACTCCGTGCTCTCCCCCGTCTATGGCCTTCTTCAGCCAGTCAACATCCTTTTCTTCCTCATTTCTTTTTTCTCTATCCCCAAGTTCCAGATAGGGAGGATTGAACAGGATCAAACTGAATTCCTTCTCGATTCCCCGGGCAAATCGAGTTCTCAAAACCTCTACTCCTTTTTTACTGGCTGCTCTAACAGCCAGGGGGGATATATCGGTTCCCACCAGAAATCTGCACTTATCCACCAGTTGAGAAGAGACAAACCCGCTGCCAACTCCCACTTCCAGAACATCGTCATCTGATCTAATTTCTTTTAAGGCGGCTTCCAGCAGCAATTCAGAGTCTTCTGACGGAGGATATATCTGATCTATCATATGGAATCGGCCAGCCGAGCATATACTTCCGGTTCTATCTCCTGTGGTCTTTTCTTCCTCAGGTCATGGGGAACCTTTAGCTCTATTTTTCTCATTTTGCTCCACTCCATTAAGCTCTTCCCCACCATTTTTCTTTTCCTGGTAAAGACGAACCTGACCATATCTTCAAATATCTCTCGGTTATGCACTGTAATTTCCGATTGAGGTAATAAACGAACTATGGCTGAAGTTACCTCCGGATGGGGCTTGAAAGCGCCTTTAGGCACTGATTCCATAAACTCTGCTCTGCAATAGGATTTGATGACCACACTCAACCTGCTATAATCCTTACTACCTGGCTGGGCAACCATCCTGTTCGCAAACTCTTTTTGATATATCACGGCTGCCAAATCAAATTTGTGCTGGAGGAGCTTGAATGTGAGGGGAGAAGATATATTATAGGGTATATTGGACACAAATTTGTTGAAGTGAGGGAAGTCGATTTTAAGCGCATCTCCATGCATCAAAACAAATCTACCATCTTCGATCTCATGTCGAAACTTCTTTTGCAGGGTTTGAACATATTTTTCATCTATTTCGATCCCAATAACTTTAGACGCTGTGCTCAACAGAGCACTGGTTATATTTCCAGAACCACAACCCACCTCCACAACAACGTCTTTATGGTTAATACCAGCGTAATTACATAATCTGTGGATAACTCCTGTATCGGTGAGAGTGTGTTGACCCCGTCTGGGCATAAAAACTTAAAAAGCTAGGTTACAAATATTTTATACTTTGTCTGGGGGTTCTGAAGCTCATAGATTATTCTGTTGGTTATAAGCTTTTCAGGATGTTGTAAACCCTTAACTCTCCCGGCAATATCTTCAAAGCTCTCAAAAGGCCTCTTCTTCCTTTCGTCTATTATAGCCCACATTGTCTTCTTTCCCACTCCAGGGAAAAGCTCCAGAAGATGTAATCTGGTGGTTATAGGCTCCGCTCTATTGAATACGTCCACAAACCTCGGCTCATCCAGCTTGATTATGTGTTCTATAACATAAGGAAGTTCAGATTTGGCGGCAGGGGTGATTTCCTCGTAATTCAATCTTCTTTTGATCTTGTGTACCACTTCTCTCTCCCCTTTTCCAATGAATGTCCTGTCCATTACAAGGGGGTTCGCTCCCTTCTTTACGCTGACCTCAAGGAGAGTGAACCTTTTTTCTCCCACAACCTGGGCGAGAGACTCTCTTTTATGTATGGGGCGCTTATCATCCGGATGGCCATAAGGCATGAAGTCAAGTATGTAAGCATAATCTTCCATTTTTTCTTTATTTTTACTCTGTGGGTGTCGTGCAGACCTAGTTCTATCCATAAAGATACTCCTCTAATAAAATTCACCAAAAGCTATTTATTTTTTTTTAAAAATTACCTGTATCTATCAATAACTTCGAGTATCTCCTTTATCTGCTCGGTACTCAGTGTAAACCTTTCTTTAGCGAAAATAGTTCTTACCTCATCGGGTACCTGGGGCATTATATCCACTAGTTTCACTGCTAAACCCTCTTTACCCACCTGCGGGAGTTCTACAAGCTCACCAACCAGCTGTGCGGCCTGCTCGGCCGGTATTTTGGAGAATGTTCTGAGGTGATTCATCGATCTCCTGGTCTCAAACAGGAGCTCTGATTCTTCCTTCCTTTCTGCAATGACTTTTTCCATTACCTCTTTAGCCTCAGCCGTAGTTATATAACCAAATTCTCTAACTCGTTTAAAGGTCATTTATTCACCCCAAACCGATCCTAGATCCTAAACAAGACCGAAATAGCCAATAATATTACTCCTGTGGTGTGAGATGCTCCGGTGCACTTATAATGGTCTTGTCCTTTCCCCCATCCCTTATTTTGACCAGATATGATCTGCCTCTTTTTTCTATGACCCGTCCAGTCTTTCCCTGATATGTAGGATGGGGCATGCCCTTATGGGACGCAGGTTCAATGTTAATGTGCACAGGTTGCCCTACTTCGAATTCCTGGAGCAGTTTCCTTATCTTTATACCTTTGTCTCTTACACCTTTCTTGAGCTTTCTACCAGATCTAAATCGGAAGCCGTGAGATTTCCATCCCATAATCTTACCTCCCAGTGATTTCTTTGACTGTATTATTATTATCCCAAATCTTAATGACGTCAAGTCTAGAAACCCTTGCAGAGTTATTTAAAACTTCCGACAGATTGGGTGTTGTCCTCCCCTCGTCCCCACTAATGAGTTCTTTGATGTACAAACCGCTCTGTGCATCTATTTCGATAACAGATACATTCCCTCGATGAAGAAGAAGGCGGATATCATAAGCATTCCTCTCTCTCACCATATCAGCTCTTCTATGTTTAACCCGGGAGGGAGTTCTCTGGTGTATAGTCCTGTTGCTAATGCTCTCCAGAGCTTTTCCCAACTGGTCTTCCCCTACTTCTCTTTCAAACTCAACTTTGGCTCTATATGTTTTCCTGTAATCTCCCTCTTTAATGGCCTTCACGTCGTCGGAATCGGCAATTTCTAACTCTCTTACTGCAACTTTACCACCTGCACTTTCGTTTATTGCACTCTGCAGCTCTTTTAGATCCAAATTCCTCTTCCTCGGCTCCTGGATCTCCAGAATGAATGGCCTTCCGTTACCCAGCATCCTGGCATCTACATCTTCCCTTCCAGAGCCGTGCAGTACTCCCCTCTCACCCTGTGTCATTTCCAGGGTGGGCTCAACTATTAACTCCTCGACTGATGTATAGTAGTTCTTGCCGGTATAATCGCACTTCTCGCATCCCTTTCCTTCACAACTCCTGCACAACCATGTGGTCTGAGAGATGTCCCTCACCCTCTTCAAATATCTGCCATAGATGTAAAGGGACCTTACTTCAAACTGCATATCACCTGTTTCCAGGTTATATATTATGGTGATGTCCGGTTTTTGGGGGGAGTAGGTCTTATGGACCAAACTACCTAGAGCTTTACCAACTTCTCTATTGAACTCCAGTTTGATGCTCTTATCCTCTCCAATACCATATTCTTCAAATAAGTAATCTTCCAGAGCCTTTACACTCCCTTCCAATCTGCAGCCTATTAAAAAGGTGTTAAATTCGTAGTCTCCCAGCTCTCTCAGCATCTTACGAGCGATTTCTTCCGGCTTCCACAATATTCCGTTGCACAGGAGGCATTCCTCCGGATCTGCAGAATCTATGGGCAGCTCAAGCCTATCCTTGCATTTCTGGCACAGTTTTAACATTCAAGTTAGTATTTCGTTTCCCCATATAAGTATTCTAACCCTTACCCTTTTCAAACCTGTCCAGCTCATAATGTGAAATCAAGATACACTGATCAGCCTGAAGGGGTAGAGAGGACAGGGAGATTAGTTTACTCGTATAAGTGAGCAACAATTCTTCCATCTCATTACTTATCCCCAAATGATCCCCCATGACAAATAATTGATCATTAATTTCCCATTGCACTTCCCGGATGTCTTCCCCATCTTCTCTAAGATATACCAGTTTATAGTGGGGTGATAGCTCTTCCAGTAGTTCTCCAAAGCTTTTAACGCAAGAGTAAATACCGGGTGTGCTCCTTTTCCACTCCTTTTGATCGTTTCTAAGCGCTTTTCTCAACAATCCGGCAATATTGCGCTCATCAGGAGACATATACTTGACTTCATTACCAACAATCCTTACTGCCTTGGAAGGCTCACCTCCCATCAACAGCAAGTAGATTTCACTATTCCTTCGGACCCCATGAGAGTAGAACAAGGCCTGAGCAACACACCTGCATAAAATATCCATTCTACCTGCTGAGCCCGGAAGGTCGTTCAGATTAAAGGGTTGTGTAACCGCCTTGTTTCCCACTACCAGAAACGCTCTCATTGCCACTCTTTGAACATAGCTCTCTTTAAGTATTTACTTATCACTCCTGAAATAAGTTATACTCATTTCTACAGAATTTAGCTTAAGAAGGGTTTAGCTGCTCTGAACATTATAGCGATAACATACAGAGCTACAAGAACTGCTACGAGCTCGATTGGTCCCTGAGCTCCTGGGGTATACCCCATGCTGATAACAGCAAGGCCGGACAGGAGTATCAAAAGGAATGAGTTGGAAAATATGGTGGAGTTCTCGTAAAAGAACTGCAGTTTCATCTCCTTCATCACCAGGAAGGCATAGAGCAGGACAAAGAACAAGGGAAAAAGTATCAGTCCTGGCAGGAATATCGTAGAGGAGTCTATGAACGCAAACTCCTTCCCCATGAGCCATGCCAGAGAAGCATATAAGACCCCATTCTTCAATCTGAAGAAGTCGAATTGCTTGTCTATTTCTTTATTGAAGCCCACAACGTTCCATAAAAGGTAAATCGCCGCAACGGTTATGGAGAAGCCGAAAAAGACTTCCAAGAACATATAATTCATTTCAAAAAAGCGAGTGTAGGTATGTAGGAACAGAGCAAAGCATACAACCATGTAGAAATTGACTATAGACGACAGATAATTTTCATTTTCGAACCTCTCTTGAGGTATAAGAGAGTAACCCAGGAGTCCTACAATTGAGGCTATCACTCCTATAATTACAATCATTATAATGTGTATGATCATAGGTGATTAAAAGTCTTTCTGTTGCCATACCGAATGTACCGCTGAAGACTACATATTTAAAATAGATCTTAATGTAAATCTTTAATTTTATTATTATGATATTATGTGGGGTAAATTCCCTTTTCAATGCCCACATAAGCTACATGCAGATGGATGTGAATAAGCTTCAGGTAATGATTTAGAACAATTCATGGTTATTATGACTGAAATAAAACCGATAACATTATTAATTATAGAGAAATAAATCCCTAATGCCGGTTGGAGAGGTGGCAAAATTTAGGAATGTCAACCTGTCTAAAGGAGAGACTGGGGCCGTATTAGAGAGGGTTAAATTTTAAGGGAGCCAGTCTCTCCCCATATTATTTTTTAAGCCGTATATCCGAGCTGTATCCCGATCATCTTAATTTTAGAGTGGTGTGAGCGCTATCAGCACTTTGAGGTTCACAATTTCTAACTGGAAGAATCAAATACTTATAAATAAAATCAGCAGTCACCAATTCCTATATGCAGATAACTCCCTTAGCATTCGACTCTTTTGGAGCAAGGAGCATGTGTACTTTCGTGGGGACAGATGACGTTAAAGTGATTATAGACCCTGCAGTTGCTCTGGGACCCAAGAGATACAATCTTTCACCCCACCCCCTGGAGTTGCAGAAGAAGGGTGAGCTGTGGGAGAAGATCAAAGAGTACACAGCCAAATCAGAAGTAGCGATCTTTACCCACTACCACTACGACCACCACAATCCCGATGAGCCTGAAATGCTCAATGGAAAGAAAGTTCTGGCCAAGCACACCACCCAAAAGATAAACAAAAGCCAGATGAATCGAGGAAAATATTTCCTAAAACAACTTGGGTACACCGAATCGGTTGAATTTGCCGACGGGAGATCCTACCAGTTCGGAGATACCATAATTGTTGTTTCACCGCCCGTATTTCACGGAACCAGTGAGAAACTGGGTTATGTAATAGAAGTGCTGATAGATGATGGCGAACAGAGATTCCTCTACTCTTCTGACGTTGAGGGACCATCTATACCTGCCCAAATCGACTTTATGATCGAATCCGATCCGCATGTAGTAATCATCGATGGGCCCATGACCTACATGCTGGGCTTCAGATACTCCCAAAAAGCCTTACAGGAGTCGGTAAATAACCTAAAAAAATTGATCGACAACACAGAGGTTAAGAACCTGGTCCTGGACCACCATCTTACCCGGGATCTGAACTGGAGAGAGAAAATTAATGAAGTTATCTCTAAAGGTGAAGATGCAGGTGTAGAGGTTCAATCTGCTGCGGAATTTGCGGGTATTAAAGAGAACCTGCTGGAGGCCAGAAGAAAGGAGCTCTACCAAAAATATCCACCGGAAAAGAAATAATAAATCTATCTTAGGGTAAGTAAGAGAAATTCAGTCCTTTCCCATCTGATACTGCAAAGTAAGCAAAAACGATCAGCCAACCCATACTACTCAGTTCTCTGAAATAAGAGCCCCGAAAAAGGTTCCCAATTTGCCGGTTGGAGAGGTGTACCCCCGGGACCCCTAGACCACATGGTCCATCTGTAACACACACATTTCTCCATTTTTTATTATTACTCTTATTTTTATTTTTGGATATACCTGCAATTTCATTTTGGCATGCTAAAAACCAGCTCAGTTTATGAAAGTTACTTGGTTTACAGGAAACACAGGAAAAAAATGAAATAATTAATAATCTCCAATTTCTCCTTCTTTACTGTTTCGAAGTTATCTCTTGATGACTCCTCTTACGTGAGAAAGCATGGGTCTGAAACCACTCCTGTACTTGAAGGCTACAGGGACCAGTATCACCAGATATATCACCGATACTACTAGCCTCACTTCATTTGTGGGTATAGCGAACTGTATGAGGAACAGCGACAGCAATAACAATGCCTTGTTGATGGAGAAACGTCTGTCCAGGATAAGCACTGCAGCAAATATTGACTGCGATGCCGTAAGCAAGACCTCCAGAACGTGCCTGTGGTCAAAGGGTAAGTGGGCAACATCTCCTACCGAAATGCTGAAAATCAAGGGAATACTCCCCAGCAGAAGAGTCCACTGATTCACCTTGGAAGAGATCAGGACGTTGAGGCTGTGATTGTACCTCATTTTGGTAACAAAAATAAGGGCAACAGTGAATTCGGGGGCTTCAGAAGCGAGAGGAGCTACCCACTGGACCATGAGAAAAGGATCTAAATCGAACATCTTCCCGGTGTGGATTAAACTATCCGCAAAAGCTTCCACGGAGAACAGAATGGCAAGTGCTGAGAACACCATAATGCCCACCACAGAGAGCTTTCTGGTCCTTGCCGGCAGGGAACACAGGAATTCTGTAACTCCTACCGCTTCAAAGGATTCCATAGGCGATTTGAAGCACATGTAAGCATAGATAATGTATAACGATATCAGCACTACAGCGTCCAGAACACTGATATATGCCTTCAAAGGTAGTGTGAAGGCATAAATAGTTGCTGCCATCAGAAAGAACAGCTCAAGATTAAGGCTCTCCTTGAGGGGTACAAACTTTTCCTCTGAACCGGTCTTCATTTTCTTCCATACTGCGAATAACACAACAGAACTCCATCCAACACCTATCAATAGTCTGTTGGCACCGGTCATGTTGGCTATAGCATAATGGACATATTCAGGGTCCTTTCCTGCCATCCAGGCCAGATAGCCGTCCACAGCATATTCGGGAAGCACCGCTATAAGTGCCACTACCGCTACCGCCAGGCTCTTGGGCACATCCATTTCCGCTGTTTCGCACGCCCAGGCAAGAAGGAAACCTGCAGCGACAACGCATAATCCGGAAAAAAATGCTATGAGGGGAGGCGAAAGTGCGACACCCATAAGCTTGATATAAAACCAGGGGACAGTGAGGAGAAAGGTAAATATCAGAACTATCCTGTTCTTTAGCTCCCCGCAATTCATAGACCCCTCCATTATAAAACAGTATAAAAAATGATTGCGAGATTATAACGATAGGCTTCAGCACAATAATTAAATATTTAAATCATTACAAATAGTGAGCTTAAAAGCCAGTGGAGTCGTTAGCAGTGCTAATGGCCTTTCAAATCCATTTATTGGTGAGAACATGTTAGAAGTAACGGTTAACACGGGAAGAACAACAGAACAGGGTACTCTGGTAGAAGATAAGCTCACTCCAGAGTACTTTGAGTCGGTCAGTTATGGAGAATTAAATAAAGAGGATTTCAATTCCCTGGGACTTGTAGAAGGGGACAGGATTAAAATTAAGACCGATTTTGGTGAAGTGGTATTGTTTGCCCGAAAGAACATAATCGATGAGACCGATATTCCCCGGGGAATGATCTTTATCCCTATGGGTCCTTACGCTAACCAGATCGTGAGTCCCAGGACTGAAGGTACTGGTACTCCCTTATATAAAGGCATAAAAGGTACAGTAGAGAAAACTGAAGAGAAGGTGCTCACTCTTCAGGATATTCTGGGGTGATCAAAGTGAAGAACGTTACCTGCACATTCTGTGGTAGTGTCTGTGATGATGTCTATTTTGATGGAGAGAACTTCAAATGCAAGGATTTCTGTCCTCTGGGTGAAGCAAAGTTCTCCAGAAAGGAGAGAATAGAGGCTCCTACCATCGAGGGAAAGAAGGTCAGCTATGAGGAAGCCATAGAGAGGTCTGCAGAGATCCTGGAGAATGCCAGAAGACCGTTACTCTTTGGGTGGTCCTCCACAGTCAATGAAGCCATAAGACTGGGTGTGATCCTAACTGAGAAGGTTGGTGGCATATATGATCAGTGCTCCAGTGTTTGCCACGCTCCCGGAACCCTGGCAATGATCGAAGAGGGGTTGCCCGGTGGCTCATTAGGTCAGATCAAGAACAGGACCGATCTGGCAATATTCTGGGGATGCAATCCCGTGGAGGCTCATCCCAGACATGCCACCAGGTACTCCGTTATGGCCCGGGGGCTGTTAACCAAAGGAAGAGTGGATAGAAAAGTGGTTGTGGTGGATGTCAGAAAAACCGTATCGGCTTTAATGGCCTCTGATTTTGTTCAGGTCGATCCCGGAACCGACTACCTGATATTCTCGGCATTGAGGTCCATAGTCAACGGTCATGAGGATGTGGTCCCTGATGTAGTTGGGGGTGTGAAGAAAGAAAAGCTGAAAGAGCTGGCTGATATGATGCTCAATGCCAAGTACATCACCATAATGTTCGGTCTGGGTCTATCCCACACCAGAGGGCACGATAGGAATATAGAAAATATTATCAAACTGGTTCAGCTCCTCAACAGGAAGACCAGATGCATACTGCAGCCCATGAGAGGGCACTACAATGTGGTGGGTGCAGGTGAAGTTCCTGCATGGGAGTGCGGTTACGAGTGGGCAGTGGATTTCAGTCGGGGATATCCGCGCTTCGCTCCCAGCGAATTCACTGGTGTCGAGGCTTTGATGCGGAGAGATTGTGATGCTGCTCTAATGGTATCTACTGATCCTGCAGCTCATTTCCCCAGAGCGGCTGTTGACCAATTGAAGAAAATCCCTGTTATCCAGATCGATCCCTTTCCCAATATGACCACACTGCTGTCAAACGTGGTTATTCCCTCCTCCATCACCGGTATTGAAGCAGAGGGAACTGCTTACAGGATGGATGGGGTCCCCCTCAGGATCAAGAAAGTAGTGGATAGTGAATACTGGAGTGACGAGAAAATACTGGAAGGAATGCTGAAGAAAGTGATAAGTCTAAAGGAAGAAAGAGAAGTGGTGATTTGATGGCTCTACACATCAAAAATGGATTTGTTATTGACCCCAAAAATGGAATAAACGGTAAAATGGATCTATTCGTTAAAGATGGGGTCATTGTCGATCAATCAGAAGTTAAGGATAACGAATGTGAAGTTATAGATGCCAGCAACAAATTGGTGGTTGCCGGTGGTATCGACATTCACGCTCATATAGCCACCAGAAAGGTGAACGCTGGCAGGGCAATGAGGCCGGAAGAGTTCAGGACCGTTAGAGGGAAAAGCAATAATAGGTTTAGATCTACTGTGGGCAGAACGCTTCTAACTTCTCCCGGTATCGGTTATGAGTACGCCAAGATGGGGTACACCACAGCAGTTGAGCCTGCCACACCCCCTCTCTACACCCTCCACACTCACGAGGAGCTCAATTCCATTCCTATTATCGATAAGGTTTGCCTCCCCCTTTTCGGGAACTGGCATCTGGTGTTCAAGTTCGCCGCTGAAAAGGATATTGAAAAACTGGCTTCCTTCATCAGCTGGGCGATGGACAGAATGAAAGGCTACGGGGTTAAGCTGGTGAACCCCGGTGGTGTGGAGGCCTGGATGTACGGCAGCAATGTTCACCATATCGATGATCAGGTTCCTGGATTTGATGTAACCGTGAGGGAAGTGATCACCTCACTGATGAAGGCCAATGATGAGCTTAAAATGCCTCACTCCATCCATATCCATTGTAACAATCTGGGAAATCCAGGCAATTATGAGACTACTCTGGAGACCCTGAAGCTGGCCAGGGGGATGAAGAAGGATAAAAGACAGAACCTACATGCCACTCATGTTCAATTCAATGCTTTTTCGGGTTCTGAGTGGAAGGATATAAGCAGTGGAGCCGAAGAAATCGCTAAATACGTCAATAACTCGGATAATGTTACCATGGATATGGGTCAGGTTATCTTTGGGCATTCCACTACCATGACCGCTGACAGCCCCTTCCAGTTCGAAATGCACAAGCTGATGAGGAAGAAGTGGGTCAACTCCGATGTGGAGCTGGAGACGGGAGGAGGAATAGTTCCGGTAGTCTACAAGCCCGGAAGCCCCGTTCATGCAGTGATGTGGACCATAGGTCTGGAGCTGGGTTTGCTGGTCGATCCAGATAAGAACGCGGTCTCCACTGATTATCCTAATGGAGGTCCCTTCGAGAAATATCCGTACATTATGACCATGCTTCTGAGCAAGAAGTACAGAGAAGAGGAAATGAAGAAAGCCCACAAATACATCCAGAGATCGACCAACCTGCCATCTATAGAGACTGAGAGGACCCTGGAAGACATTATCAAGTTGACCCGCACCACACCAGCTAAAATACTGGGCCTGGAAGATAAGGGACATCTTGGCACGGGAGCAGATGCAGATATCGCCATCTACGACATCAACCCCCAGGAGTTGAACCCCAACAATTACAAGGAAATAGAGAAAGCCCTGAGCTCTCCCGCCTGCACTATAAAAGGAGGAGAAGTAGTGGCAAAGGACGGAAAACTGGTAAAAGATATATGGGGAAGAACTCTATGGGTTGATGCAACACACAGAACTACTACAGAGATAATTGAAGCCGATCTGGAAGAGTATTTCAATTACTATACTGTAATGAAAAGCAATTATGGTGTGGAAGAGGAATGGATGAGGAACCCCAAGAGGGTCGAGGTGAGGTAAATGCTTACTCTAAAGCCGAAAGTGGATTTCGAGGTAAACGTGGAGGCAGAAATAACTCCAGACCTCGCCAAACTGGATATTGAAGACATAAAGAAGGTTTTAGTATCTTATGGAAAATACGAGACCCCTCTGGACGAACTATTCGAGATGGAGAAAGATGGAGAGGACAACACTGTTGTCCTGGAAGGCGACTTCAGCAGGGTCAAATGGATCGGAATGGGGATGTTCGACGGAGAGATCATAGTAAGAGGAGATATCGGAGCCAACTGCGGTGCTTTCATGAAAGGTGGTAAAATAACCGTAGAAGGTAACGCCGATGACTGGCTGGGAGCAGAGATGGACGATGGAGAGATCATAGTTAAGGGAAATGCCCAGAACTGCCTGGCATGCCACTACTGGGGTAATCTGGAAGGAATGAAAGGCGGCAAGATAATTGTGGAAGGTAATGCCGGCAGCTACATCGGAGAGAAGATGATGGGTGGCGAGATAGAGATAAAGGGTAATGCAGGGGATTTCATTGGAACGGAGATGAAGGACGGAACCATAACCATTCACGGTGACTGCGGTTACACCGGCTGCGATATGAAGGGAGGAGAGATCAGGATCGGAGGGAATTTTGAAGTTGTTCCCGCATTCCTCAAGACCGAAGAAGGTCTCATAGGTGACGTTAACGTTAAAGGTAAAGGTAAGATCGTCTCTTTATAGATCTACGTTTAATCT
>JBKHKH010000041.1:0-15006 GCA_046537735.1 Archaeoglobaceae archaeon
ATGACCCTCAAAAAGCGGTAGATTTTCTCAGGAAGGTTACCAGAGTGGATTTCCATACAAAAGATCATGTGGCAAGCTTTCAGAGGGATGGTGAAACCGGTAAGGTGCCCACCTTCGACGTGGAGCCCTTGAGGCTGACCGGAGCTGGTGACGCATGGAATGCCGGAGATATACTGGGCGATGCTATGGGCTTATCGGGTGAACTAAGGCTTATACTCGCAAATGCTGTAGCAGCCTACTATATCTCCCATCCACAGAGAAAACATCCCGGTATAGGAGATTTGAAGGAGTTTCTAAAGAAAAGTGAGCTTTAGATGCAGGGGAATATAAGAAAGGTAACTGCCTCCGATCTGCAGAGAGTTAAGGAGATAGAGAACGAATCATTTCCCAAAACACCATACGATATCCTTACGTTCATTGCCTACTGGATCAGCTATCCAGACTCATTCCTGGTCTACGATGATGGGGGAGAAGAACCAGAAGTTAGAGGATATATCATATTCGATCCCCATGACGGTCACATAATCTCCATTGCCGTGGATAAGAGGTGCAGACGGAGGGGTATTGGGAGCAGGCTTGTCGGTGAAGTGTCAAAAAGAGCAGGTAAGGCCTATGTTGAGGCCAGGGAGAGCAATAAAGAAGCTATAGAGTTCTACAGGTCACTGGGGTTTGAGAAGGTTGACAGAGTTCCCAATTACTATGTTGTTGAAGATGCCCTGGTAATGGTCAAAAACTCAAATTAAAAATAAAAATAGAAAAGAGAAAGAACTATGGTTTATTCGTACCTATCTGTATTCGTGTCTGGATCAAGGTCTTCTATGGACGTGATACCTGCGTCACAGACGTACTGTGGTACCACCAGACCCAAGTATGTATCTGGCATATTGACCTTGACCTCTTCCAGGTCATCACTGAATCGGTCCCAGTATTCCTCGTGGGTTACAGGTAACCAGGCATCAAGCAAGAAGTCCATTTCGCCTTCAGCCATCTGATTATATATAATGCCTATATCCATCTCCTGTGTTTCAACATCGTAACCCTCTTCTTCCAGTATCTGTTTGATGACACTAGCCTTAGGCGGTGATTCATCCCAAGGTGGGACACCAATGATTATGGTTTCATCTGGTGGTGTTACACCCTCGAAAGCTGAACTCCACTCCTCAATCTTGTCCGAATTTTCATTGATCCAGTTTTCAGCTATTTCTTCTGCTTCCATTCCCTCAATAGAGTAATCATAAATGAATTGGCTCTCTGTATCTGCTGTGATCTCCCACTGTTGCAGGAATTCGTAAACCGCAGGATAATCATCCTTGAAATCATTTCTACTGACAGTACTCACATGGTCACCTTCACCTGTCTGGTAGATCTCCTGGGGGTCTTCCAGGTTGCACAGGTCCCAGTTAGTATAAGCACCATGGGGTTCCCACAGAGTAACAACTATCCACTCTTCACGCTGGATAGCTCTATCCAGTGCAGCTTGCATAGCGGCCGTACTCCCTTCTATAAGCTCGTAATCATCTTCAAGATCGTACTCGCTCATAGCCTCTTCTGTGCTGCTCATGATCCCTGCACCGGACTCTATACCTATGATCTCACCATCAAACTTCTCTGCAACTGTTTTTCCTGTAGGTTCAGGTGTAGGCGTAGCTGTAGGTGTCTCTTCTCCATCAGAAGGTGTTGGAGTAACTTCCGGTATTTCTTCAGCACATCCAGCCGTTAGTACTGCAACCAAAACCAGTGCTAAGATAGGAATTAATTTTTTCAAATTATATTTTTCCATACTCATCTACTCACCCCTTTTTTCATTCTTTTTTCCGGAGTTTATATTTATAACTTTTCGTTTTCTCGCCTTTTCTTCGGTTCAGCAGGTTAACTTTTTTCTTATTTAGCAGATAGATTTATATTTTTGTATGTTATGAACTTCAACTTCTATGCCCCCCTACCTATGTTTCGAAGGACCCTATCCATTATTATAGCCAAAAATACCACAGCAAGACCAGCCTCAAGACCACGTCCGATTTTAGCTTGCATGATAGCACGTATAATAATTTCTCCCAGTCCTCCAGCTCCAATGAAACCAGCCAGAACTACCATGGTAAATCCGATCATGATGCTCTGATTGATTCCCACCAGGATAGTGGGTACGGCCATAGGAAGTTCGATTTTGGTTATTATCTGTTTACTGCTGGCACCAAAAGCCTTCCCCGCCTCAATTATCTCTTGCGATATCTGTTCTATTCCCAAAGATGTGGTTCTTATCGGGGGGGCAACTGTGAATATGATGATAGCGACAATGCTTGGCGCTTCTCCTATTCCAAAGAACAGTATGGCGGGGATCAAGTAGGTCATGGGGGGTGTTGTCTGCATGGTATCCAGTACAGGTGTCAGAATATTGTCCAGTATCTTGGAATGGGCCTTCCAGATCCCTAACGGAATCCCTATGATCCAGGTAATAAGGAGAGCTGTGATCATTAGAGCCAGACTATTTATTGTTGGCTCCCACAATTCCATGTTCCAGATGAGCAGGAGCAGTAAAGTTCCAAATGGCACCATCTTCAGCCCCACGGTCCTCCACATTGCTATAGCCAGAATAGCAATGAGTATCTCCGGTGGGACCAAGTTAAGCACATCATAAACGGCGCTTGACATGGACTTGAGGGCCCAGGTGATCCCATCGAAAAGCCAGGGCAAACCATCCACCAGAAAGTTTATGGCATCATTTAAAACTTCACCCGCAGGGTTCCTGGGCAGCTCCAGTGAGAAGTCCCCTATTTCTATTAAAGGCACTCCCATCAGACAAACCTCCTGACAGAGCGTAGAAGTCTATCCAGCACAATTGCCAGTATAACTATAGCAAGACCAGCTTCCAGAGCGGTCACGGGCTGGTACCTCATGAGTCCCTTTACTACCGGCTGGCCCAATCCTCCTGCACCTATAAGTCCGGCTACGACCAGCATGGCGAAGGAAAGCAGGAATGTCTGATTTATCCCCAGAGCAATGGAGGGCATAGCCAGAGGGATCTCAACTTTGGTGAGGATCTGTCTGTTGTTAGCTCCGAAAGCCCTCCCCGCCTCAATTATCTCGTTGGGGATCTGTCTAATACCATGAGTAGTGAGCCTTACCAGTGGATTCATGGCGAAGAGGATGGTTGCTACTATTCCGGCGGGCTTCCCAATATTGAAGAGAAAAACTACAGGGATGATATATGCCAGTGCAGGTATAGCCTGCATAAGATCCACGAAGGGCTCAATCACCGCCATAGCCCTATCACTATGAGCCCCCCATATCCCCAGCGGAAAACCAATTATAAAGCAAGTAATAGTAGAAGCGATTATCAGGGCTATGGTCTCCATGGTCCACCTCCAGTAATCCAGCCCAAGACTGAGGATAAATATAAGGAGGACCGCTACAACGGGTGCGGCTCTGGGCCTCACCAGGAACCAGGCCAGGGCAGAAATAATAAGTATCATGACGAGTGGTGGGACAGCCATTAAAGCATCGAACATGCCCTCTGTTCCAAATTTAAAGCTGGCGGAGAGAGCATCAAATAAAAATCCAGCTTTATCCAAGAGAAAGTCTTTAATAACCCACTCCAGGGCGTCACCAATAGGTATCCTTGGTATAGGGTATTCAAATAGACTCTGCACCTTCCATTACCTCCCTAGCAATCTCTTTTGTTAAATACCCTCTGAACTTTCCACCTTCGTCTACAGCAGCAAGAGGCGTCTCTGAGGTGAATAACCTTGCTGCCACCTCATTAATGGTCCTCCCATAATTCAAACTTTTCTTTTCTTTGATATAGTCTTTAATGGTGGCGTTACCTGCCTCCTTAGCCTTCTGAGCATCTTCTTCAGTAACAATGCCTTTGTATACTTGATTTTCATCCAAAACAAAGGCAACACCGTCCGACATTGCATCCAAGGCCTTTTGGGGGCTGTCATTTGGAGTGATCGTGGATTCAGGTTGCCTGGCGATGTGCACTATGGTCAAAACACTGGGGATATCCAGTTCCTGGACAAATGATCTCACGTACTCATCAGAGGGATGCAAGAGGATGTTCTCGGGCGTGTCTATCTGGACAGCTTTACCTTCTTTGTCCAGAATAGTGATCCTGTCCCCCAGCTTGACAGCCTCGTTGAGGTCGTGAGTGATGAATATTATGGTCTTCTTCATCTTATGCTGGATCCTGACCAGCTCTTCCTGCATTTTAACCCTGATAAGAGGGTCAAGAGCGCTAAAGGGCTCGTCCATGAAAAGTATTTCCGGATCTACTGCTAAAGCTCTTGCCAGACCAACTCTCTGCTGCATACCACCGCTCAACTCCGAGATGTAGCTGTCTTCCCATCCTTCCAGCCCCACCAGCTTCAGGGCTTCTTTACTCCTCTCGATTCTCTCTTTTTCGTTTACGTTCTGAATTTCCAGCCCGAACCCTACGTTAGTAAGCACTGTCCGGTTCGAAAGGAGGGCAAAACTCTGGAAGACCATTCCAAAGTATTTTTTTCGAATAGCGATCAATTCTTTATAACTCAGATTTGTTACGTCTGTATCTGGTTCCAGAATTACCTTACCACTGGTAGGCTCAATAAGCCGGTTTATACACCTCAGCAAGGTTGATTTGCCACTACCAGATAACCCCATGACCACAAATACTTCACCTTCCTTTACCTCGAAATTGATATCCCTGAGCGCTACTGTCTGTCCTGTTCGCTTTCTGATCTCCTCTCTGGACAATCCTTGTTCCACATAGGGGAACGCAAGATCAGGATGGTCTCCAAAGATCTTGAATAGGTTCTCAACCCTCAACTTGGTCTCTGCCATTTACTCACCTCTAACAAGTAAACTATTTGACCTCACAAAAACGTCTGACCATCTTACCATATTTTTGTACCTTATAATCTTCAACACCACCTTTTGAAGAGTAATCAATTAGCCTATCCACATACCCTCAAGACTAGCTATATATCACCAAGACCCATAGTTCTTTTTAAGTATTTCGGGAAGTTGGTATTACTTGATAGCTTTAAGACCCTCAAAATCATGCCCGGTAAAAAATAAAGAAATTAAAGAAAAGATAGAAGTTATAAATTATAACCGTTTATGTGTCTTTAAACCTTTTTATGGGTTCTTTGAAGTGGGTAAGGGATACTTCAACGCAGGCTATTACACAGTAATTTGAAGCTTTCTTTGTGAATCCGAGGTCACCGCTCTCATCCACAAAAACATAAACGATTTTGAGGTTTCTTTATGGGTAAAAATAAAGCGTTAATGGTTTTTAATGACAGCCGCCGGCGGGATTTGAACCCGCGACCTAGTGATTACGAATCACTCGCTCTGCCAGCTGAGCCACGGCGGCTTTAAAATAACATGGTCTGTATGGAGATAAAAATTTTGGTAGGTGATAGTTAATAGGTAACTCCCGCGGTTGCAGACATAAACTAACCGGTGATGGTGACAGGCACTAATGCTGGTGCAGCGTATTGATAAGTTAGCTTATGGTGGAGTTGTAATGTATTTGACACCAAGTTTTAAATATACAGTTTGTTAACAAGGACTAATGGCAGATTTTACCACTAGTGAAGTCGCAGAGATTCTTTTGGCCCTCAGAATGAAGATAGTAAAAATCGTAGTGGTCATGGCGATAATTTGGGCGATTACTTTCGCATTCTTTTCTGACACGGTCATAACCAGATTGGTGGAAGACCTGCTCCCACGGGGCGCAGAGGTGATTTACACCCGTCCTCTGGAGGGTATGATCCTCAAGCTTAAGATATCTCTGATATTTGGTGTTGTGGCGGTACTCCCTTATATCGTTATTCTCATGTACAAAGCCCTAAAAGAGAGGACAGAGATCCTTTCCAACGTAGAATTGAGGAGAGGTACTGTATTCAGGTATAGTGTTATCTCTGTCATTTTGTTTGCAGCCGGAGTGATCTACGGTTATAACATCCTCCAATTTTTCCTTACGTATCTCTATGAGATGGGCGCTGCCCAGGGCGTGCTGGCCTATTACTCCATAGCCGAATTTATCAACTTCGCCGTCCTTATGCTGGTGATATTTGGAGTTATTTTCCAGATGCCACTTATTATGACCTTTCTTGTTGGCTACAATATCGTCCAGTTCCAGAGTCTTACCTATTACAGAAGGCACCTGTATATATCCTTCTTCTTGCTGGGAGCCGTAATAACCCCACCTGACATCTTCACTCAGACCATAATATCTATACCCATGATCATATTCTTCGAGATCAGCATTATTGTCATTCGAATAATCCACAGAGACAAAATCAAACAACAGCAACAGTTAGAGGAACAGTTATGACTTTCAGTTTAATCTTTTGATATTGTAATTCTAAAGTCATTATTACAAAAATGAAAAAATTAAATACCCTATTGCATAATAATTATCATGGTTGACTTTAAGATACTCAACATAGATATCCCTAACGGCAACAATATAATGACCATCGGTCCACCGCTCATGGGCAAATCCGTTTTCGCCAGAAATTTATTTAAAGAGAAATTAAACGAAGGATACAGCGGGATATACGTGACCACCCGCGACCTCCCCGATGACGTGATAGAGTGGTTTGAAGATGATCCTCAGTTCAAGATACTTGACTGCGTATCCAAAACAATGTCAGAAGACCTTCCTGATACTCAAAACATTAAAAGAGTGTCGGTTATGGACCTTACAGGTATATCATCAGGCCTCAACAGTTTTCTGGAGGATTCCTGGAGAGGTGGCAACAAGAAAGTAGTGATTGTCTTTGACTCTCTTTCCACCTTACTGATGTACTGCAATCTCCAGACCATTTTCAGGTTTTTACACATCTTGGTAGCCAGGGTAAAATCCGCTGAGGCTGTAGCCCTCTACATAATCGAGGAAGGCATGCATGACCAGACCACTACAGCAACTCTAAAACAGCTTTTCAATGGTGCAGTAGAGTTAAAAGAAGAAAATGAGAAAAGGTACCTCAGATTTATCGGCTCTTCTATCAGAACGGACTGGAAAGAGTTCGAGATCGAGGACAGGACCTTGAGATTGATGATGGGAAAAATGAGGATGTTATAACTTTATGGTGGAAAAATGAAAATTGGCATTCCGGTTCTAGACGATACCTTACAGGAAATACCTTCCAGGAAAACATTAACCTACTACATAGACCCAGAGGTTGAGGGGGACGCTTTTGCCATGCAAACCCTATACACCAATCTCAAGTTGGGATACAGATGCGCACTGGTGATCTCCAGAATGGATCCCCATAGTATCAAAAACAATTTCCGGGAACTGGGTTGGGAGCTGGAGACTTTTCCCAATCTCTCTATTGTAGACGCTTATTCAGGATACGTTGGCTTTCCGTCAGAAGAGAAATACTTTGTTAAAGACCCCTCAGACATTGAGCAGCTTAGTGAAACCGTACTCAAAGCTATGGAGGAGAACGATCTCATTGTATTCAGCTCTTTATCAACCATAATAGATCTCTGTGGAGAAAAAAGTCTTTCCCATATAGAAAAATGGAGCAAACACGCAGAGGAGAACAACTCTTCAATCCTTTACAGCTTCATTTCCTGGCCCTACCCTGAAAATGTGTTGGAGACGGTGAAAGAAATCTCCAACACTGTGATAAGAGTGGGAGGGATCCATCACCGGGTGGTGCTGGGACAGTACTACGGTATCTTTAAATCCGATTGGACCCAGACCAATAATCAGGCTATCTTATTCAAATTGCTTAAGCCGGGGGGTATACGAGCATATATACCAAAGATATTGGTGACAGGGCCTTTCAATGCGGGGAAGTCCAGTTTCGTTAAATCGGTGTCTAATAAATCAGTCTCTGTTGATAGATTGGGCACTACTGTTGCTCTAGATCATGGACATGTTGACTACAGGGGTTTTTCTATAGATATTTTTGGAACTCCCGGTCAGGAGAGATTCGACCCTCTACTAAAAGTTCTGGGAGAGAAAGCTATGGGTGTCATACTGGTAGTGGACTCCACAGACCAGAACTGCCTTCTCAGAGCCAAAGAAATGCTGTCATTAACAGCAAAATTCGGTCTTCCTTATGTCATTGCAGCCAACAAGCAGGACGTTGATGGTGCCATGAGTCCTGATAAGATAAGAGAGAAAATGAACTTATCCGTCAATACTCCGGTTATTCCCACTGTTGCAACTTCCCGAGAAGGCATTTACGAGGTTCTGGATGTTTTGCTTGATCTTCTTGTAGGTGAGGAAGATGGTTAGTTTGAGAAAAACGCTGGAAGAAGTTCTGAAGGATTTGAAATCGGCAGGTGATGTTGAAGCCGGTGCTGTAGTTTCCCGAGATGGTCTGCTGATCGCAGAAGATATTTCACATGATGTGAACGCTGACTCTTTTGCAGCCATGACGGCGACAATGCTAGGAGCAGCAGAAACAGCGACTTCCGAATTGAAAAGAGGTATTCCGGATAGAGTGATAGTGGAAGGAGAAAATGGAAAGATAATTGCTACTGGAGCCGGTTTCAAGGCCCTGCTAGTAACCATGACCTCCCCAAAGGCTAATCTGGGTCTTATTCTACTGGAAATGAGTAAAGCCAGTAATAAAATAAAAGAATTACTGGAGGAGTGATTATGGATTCTTTTGATGTATTGACAGAGGAGGATATATCTCAATGGGACAGAGAAAGTATTGTAGATGTTTTTTTCAGTTATGAGGACGGAAAAATGATCTTTATCGATAAAGCACATGTCGCTTCTCTGTACAACACCTTTCTGGTTGGCGTCTATCTGGAGCTGACCAATATTGTGGGAAAGGCAGCAAAAGGCTTGATCCTTAGTGCTGCAAAAAATGGCGGATTGAGAGCAGGTAGAGGGATCAAGAGAAGATATGTGAGAGAAAAAGGTGAGCTATCTCAGGATAAGGCTATCTTCATTGCCAGGAACATGCTGAGGGTATGGTCCAAAGGATTTGGCTGGGGTGAGTTCCATATAAAAGCTAAAGACACTGGATTTCAGGTATACATCAAAGACTCCATAGAAGCCGATGGCTATCAAAGACTGAAGAAGGAAGAATCGGAAATCGGGATGTGCTGGATGATCTTTGGATATATATGGGGTATGCTGGAAGGTTTGCTCGGCTTAAAGCTTGCCGGAGAGGACAAAATGTGTATAGCCAAGGGCGATGACCACTGTTACATTGAATTTAACTTCGTTGGGTGATAGAAACATTTTTAACTTTTTGATTCCTTTAAAATATAATGAGAATACCTTTGTTCATAGAACTTAAGGGAAAGAACATTCTCACTATTGGTGGTGGGGGCGTTGGAGCTTCCAGAGCAAAGAAATTTTTTGATGCGGGAGCAAACGTAAAAGTTCTCAGCATTGATTTCAATGAAGACCTCAAAGAACTGTCCCAAGAGGACAGAGTTGAGCTGGTAGAGGGTGATGCTTTCGATAGAGATGTTCTGGAGTCCCTAATAGAGTGGTGTGACCTGGTGACTGTTGCCATTGGTAATCTGGACATAAATGATATAGTGGAGGAGCTGGCCAGGAAACACAAGGCTTTGACCAATCTGGCAAACGATGCCAATAGAACTGAAGTGGTGGTTCCCTTCGAGGGCGATGTAGAGGGGATCAGATACGCGGTGACCACCGAAGGCAAGAGTGGAGTAGTGGCCAGAAAAGTTAGAGATGAGTTCCATAAGATTCTGGAAGATGACGAAGAGACTATCTACTTCTTGAAAGCCATGCACCACTTGAAAAAATACATGAAGTCCAGAGAAGTACCGGTACAGATGAGGATGAAGCTGTATTTTGTAATAGCAGACGATGATGAGTTCAGAAGGTTGATCAGAGAGGAAGATGTCGAGGGAGCAAGAAGACTGGCAGAAAAACTGGTCAACGAGTACTCTTCCGGCCAAAGAGAGATAGATGAGAGTTCTGTGAGGATCCAATTCTAAATTATGTTCAATTCAAAGGAGACCTATTATGTTTAATCCTGAAGAGAAGAAGATCTTGATGGCTCTGCAGTACGATCTACCTCTTTCGCAAAACCCTTTTGTTGATCTAGCACACAACATACAACTTGATCAGGATCTTGTGTTGGAGACCATCAAGAAGTTCAAGCGAGAAGGAGTGATCAAGAGGATTGGAGCTGATCTGAATTACAGAGCTCTTAAACTGAAGGGAAAAGCTGCTTTAGTCGGTGCAGCGGTTGAGGAGAACAGGATCGAGGATGTGGCCAGATTAATAAACAGTATAAATCCCAAACACAATTTCTGGAGAGAGAACGATAGATTTAACGTGTGGTTTACCATCAAGGCCAGAAGCGAGGAAGAAGTTATAGAGGATACAAATGAGCTAATGAACAGGTGCGGCATCAGAAATTACGTTGTGTTGCCCACCAGAAGAGTATACAAAATGGACGTAAAATACGACCTCTACAAAGGGGTTTCGTGGAGCAATAAAGGAGTTGAACCGGAAGAAGTACCACATGTGGAGAATCTGGGATTGGATGTCAAACTCCTGAAACAACTGGGTGATCTGCCTGTTGGAGAGATGCCACTAAAATCGTTCCAGGAATACGGGTATTCTGAACAGGAAATTGTGGACTTGATCAAGGATCTAACCGGAAAAGGTATTTTCAGAGATTTCAGTGGAGTTCTCTCTGAAAGAAAGATCGGGATCAAAGAGAACGGAATGACCGTAATAAAACCTGGAAATAATATAAACAGGATAATATCCCAGCTTCTGGATAACGTTCCTCAAATAACCCACCTGGTAGAGAGAAAAATTATTGGAAACTGGGAATACCCCATATATTTCATGGTTCACGCAGTGAGCAAAGAGCCCATTGAAGAGATAAAGGATAAAGTGATTAAATTTGATGACGTGGAGGATGCCAAAGTCCTCTACAGCAAAATGGACCTCCAGGAAAGCAAGTAGATCATGGGGTTATTGATTAGATCAATAATAGCTGTGAATGCAAAATTCGATCAGTTTGAACGTAAAATTGGAGTTAAAGTTCCTTAAACAGGTTTTCGAGCTTTTTCACACCTTTTTCCTCTACTAGAGAGGTTACCAGGTCTTGAGGAATAAACTCAAATGGTGGTCTTATTGTACTCTCTCTTGCAGCTTTATAGGAGGGAGATGCGACGTAGAACGGCTTGCCGAAGTGTTTGGCCGTCAATGCCAGGGGCAATGTTCCCACTTTGTTAACGAATCCATCCGGCAGGAGGGAGTCCGCACCCACTACCACAACATCACAATCCCTGACAGCATAACCCATCTCAGCATCATGAACTGTATTCACTACAATGCCTTTGCCCCTCAGATACTGGGCAGTATCCTTTCCTTCACCACCGGGATGGGACAAAAGAACATTTACTTTTGAGGCTGTAACTAGCCCCTGCTCGGTGATATGGCTTCTGCTCATAGCAACTACTGACTTGCCCTCCACCAGCCCCTTCAAATTCTCGATGGTCATCCTGTTGCTATCTTCAATTTCCTGTCTAATCTCTCCCACACTTTTTTCGCCCGTCACCACCGTTTTCATCAAAGCCGATAGACCCGACATAGATGGATGGGCTTTAACGATCATATCCATGACCTCAGCACGTCTCTCTTTTTCAACCATCTCCAGTAGATCCATTGTCTTCTTCATTATTTTAGAGGAACCGCTTCTCCTGTCCTCCACAATATCCTTTAACATCTCTTCAGCTCTCATCCCCTCACCTGCCCAACTTCATGCAGAGACCTCTGTAGCTGCAAAACCAGCAGTACCTGTTCCTGGGAACCTGAGGTATTTCCCCTTTCATTACATGATTTCTCAGCAAGCAGAAATATTCAATACTTTCCTTCACCATCCTGGGTGAGAACTTTATCTTGGTAACTCTATTCCTTTCATCACCAACCTCAAACAATATTCCAATATCCTTATTCTCCATTAAAAGATAGAGATTGAGCTGTGCGAACCATTCCGGTCTTTTATAACCAATATTGGACTTTTTAACTTCAACAACCCAGTTCTTGGCTACAAAATCAGCCCTACCTGACAGGGTAAATCCCTGAAAGTGCAACTTCCTGTTCCTGCCCTTTTTCACATGATAGGGCGCCAACTTCTGCTGGGCAACCCTTTCAGCCCACATTCCCACCTCAAGCTTACTCTTATCAAACTTCTCTGAGTCAGGATACACGCACTTGAGATAGCTCCACCGGATACACTTCCCTACCCAGCTCACGTTGAAGCGCATACGGTTAATAGGTTAAAGTGAACATAACCGAACCGAGTGGTATGAAAGTGAAGGGTATCATAATTTTTAGCACACCTTCTGATTCCCCCCTAATCTACAATTGTGGTGTAAAGGAAATTCTAAGTTTTGCTAACTGGAGTTGCAGCGGGTTCCAGGTTCTGGACATCTTTCTCATCCAAAATAGATAATATCTCCAGCTCCAGATTCTTCAGTGATTTTAGCAAAGAGTTTTTATTTATCCTATACATCTTGGCCCGGTTCACTGTTCTTGTGTACTCTATCAGTCCGAAGTACTCTAGCCTCGGCCATAATTCGTTTACTGTTTTCCATGTGGAACCGGTTTCTTTAGCTACATCGGCTTTCGAGAAGTCCAGTTCCCACTCATCTAATAGGAAGTCCAGTATTCTTGTGGCTGAAGTGCAAAAATTTTTGATAAAAATTATGTCAAAAGAATTAAAGGCCAAAATTCTTTGGCGGCTCTATAGGCATAGATGCTATTGAGTACAGCATCCGGTATAAAAACTGGCTATACCACTATTCTCTTATTACAACCCTAGATTTTAAATATTAAAATAAAATAAAAATATTGGGCTATTTGAGATACGGGAGGTCCTTGATCCAGGGGTATGCTTCCTGTATTCCTTTGATGGATGCTTCGACCTTCTCTTGGGGATATTCCCATGGCTTCAAATTGCCCTCGAAGTATTCATTGTAGGCTCCCATATCGAAATGTCCGTGCCCGCACAGGTTGAACAGGATCACTTTTTCTTCGCCGGTTTGCTTACACCTCTGGGCCTCGTCGATAACATATCTGATAGTGTGAGACGGTTCGGGAGCTGGTATGTGGCCTTCGGTTTGGGCAAACATCACCGCTGCATCGAAGACGTCCGTCTGGTCGTAGGCTATGGCGTCTATCTCCCTTTCTTTAACCAGCAGACAGAGTGGAGGAGAGTCACCGTGATATCTCAATCCGCCAGCATGGATGGGTGGCGGAACGAAATCGTAACCAAGGGAATACATGGGTAGCATAGGTGTCATCTGTGCTGAATCACCAAAATCGTAAGTGTATATTCCCTTGGTAAGTGTAGGACAGGAACTTGGTTCTGTACCCATAAATTTAACGTCTTTGGGCGCGTTCCCGGATTTCTTGTGATGGTAAAAGGGGAACGTTAGTCCTGAAAAGCTACTTCCTCCTCCCACACAACCGGCAACAATGTCCGGATACTCATCAATGGACTCGAATTGCTTTATGCACTCCTGTCCTTGAACAGTCTGATGCAGAATTACGTGTCCCAGTACACTACCCAACGTGTACCTGACACCGTCATGGGTCACTGCTTCCTCAATAGCTTCACTTATGGCTATTCCCAAACTACCGGGGTGATTGGGGTCCTTTTCCAGCAAACTCCTCCCAAAACTGGTCCTGTCGCTGGGGCTGGGGGTTACGTCAGCATTCCAGATGTTCATCATGCTCTTCCTGTATGGTTTCTGATCATAGCTGATTCTGACCATGTAGACAGTAATGTCCATGTCGAACATTCTTCCACCGAACGCCAGGGCACTTCCCCATTGTCCAGCTCCAGTTTCAGTGCTGAGTTTGTCTATACCCTGCTTTTTGTTATAATAGGCCTGCGCCACAGCCGTATTGGGCTTGTGAGATCCTGGCGGGCTGACGCCTTCCCATTTATAGTAGATCTTTGCGGGAGTGTTCAACTTTTCTTCTAATTTCACTGCCCTTATGAGGGGAGTTGGCCTCCAGATCCTGTAAACTTCACGCACTTCTTCCGGGATGTCTATCCAGCGGTCCTGACTTAATTCCTGTTTTATCAGTTCTTTGGCAAAAACTCTTTCCAGCGTTTCTGGCTTAATTGGTTCTCTTGTTGACGGGTCAATGGGTGGCGGTAGTGGTTTAGGAAGATCGGGGTTTACATTGTACCACTTTTTGGGTATCTCTTCTTCATCCAAAAGTATCTTAGTCTTAGCGGACATGAGTGGAAAAGTTACCTAAACATTTAAAAAGTTAATGTATTAACCCCTATAATATCAATAATCATGGCTAGTGTAAATATGGAAGACAAACAGGAAGAGGTACAAAAAATACTGAGATCTTTATATGGTTTTGGGATTACTCACGGATATGAGGAGTATACCCGCCTGTCGAGAAAGATCAATCTGGGGCTAATAGTAAATCCCATTGCCGGAATGGGCGGGAGAGTAGGGCTCAAGGGGACCAGCCCAGAGATTCTTGGGGAGGCTAAAAGATTGGGAGCGATTCCGGTAGCTCCAAAAAGGGCAATAGAAACACTAAAAGCCCTCTCAGAACTAAAGAATGCTTTCCATCTAATAACCTACCCGGGAGATATGGGAGAGAACGAGGCTAGAGAAGCAGGTTTTGAACCCTTAGTGATCGGCTCCGATACACGTCGCTCCAATACCCATCAAACCACTGCAGATGATACCAGGGAAGCAGCATCCTTACTATCTCAAAAAGCGAGTCTGCTTCTTTTTGTGGGAGGTGATGGAACGGCTCGAGACGTTTATGACGGGCTGAAGTGCAATCTTCCGGTGATAGGTGTTCCCTCCGGAGTTAAGATGTATTCAGGTGTTTTTGCCGTAAACCCTCAGGCTGCCGCCCAGATCATCATGAAATTCATCAGAACTGGGCTTCCGCTGGTGACCACTGAGGTAATGGATATTGACGAGGACGAGTTCAGAAAAGGCAGATTATCGGCAGACCTTGTAGGCTACCTATCCACGCCATATGAACCGGGATTGGTG
>JBKHKH010000042.1:0-14839 GCA_046537735.1 Archaeoglobaceae archaeon
AGAGAATGCGGTCATCCTGGTGGGAGATACTAAAAAAGAGTTCGGCGGAAGCGTTTACTCTCAAATCAACGATGTGAAAGGAGTAGTCCCCGGAACTTCGCCTGAAAAGCTTAAGGAGTATGCCGATGCCATGCTGGATAGCTTTAAGCAATTCGACGTCAGAGCCTGCCACGATATATCTAATGGGGGACTGGCCGCAACTGTAGGTGAGATGTGCATAGGCGGAGGAATGGGAGTAACCATTGACCTGTCTGTGATGGGAGAAGGGAAAGAGACTTACACCAAGTTGTTCTCCGAGTCCAACACCCGATGGCTGGTGGAGGTCAAGCAGGACGAGTTTAAAGATTACACCAAGTTCTTCAGCTCCAAAGGATTAACGGCCAGGCATATAGGCACTACTGGAGGCGACAGCATTGAGTTCAGGGACGGTGACTTCAGCTTTAATGTTGCGGTGGAAGAGGCTGAAGAAGCTTGGAGAAATGGTTTAACAAAATATATTGAGTGATATTATGGACAAAGAAGAGATCAAGGTTGCTGTCCTGCGGATAGAAGGCACCAACTGCGAGACGGAGACGGTTAACGCCTTTAGGGAGCTGGGGGTTTACAGCGAAGCAGTCCACCTCAAACAGTTATACAGTGATATGATAAAGGATGAAGAGCAGAGAAGCATGGCAGACTACAACTGCCTGGTATTCCCCGGTGGTTTTTCTGCGGGAGATTATGTTAGAGCCGGTGCCATATTCTCCGCCAGGCTGAAGAGCGTTCTCGCAGATGACCTCAGGGATTTTATCGGGCATGGCTACCCTGTTCTGGGTATCTGCAATGGGTTCCAGATCCTGGCGGAGCTGGGGGCTTTGCCGGGATTGGATGAGGATAATCCTGTGGGAGACCCTCAAATGGCCATTGGGGTCAACGATTCCAACAAGTTCGAGTGCAGACCCACCCTCCTTAAACATGAGAACAGGGGTAAATGCGCTTTCACACACCGGTTGGATAAAGGAACTGTCATGTTCCCCGTAGCACATGCGGAAGGCAAGGTGTCGTTCCCTATGGGGGAAGAAGAGGACTACATAAACCAGCTAAAACAAAATGACCAGATAGTGTTCAGATACGTAAACTCGGAGGGAGAGTATGCAGGCTATCCATGGAATCCCAACGGCAGCATATACAACATAGCAGGAATATGCAACGCACAAGGTAACGTATTCGGACTCATGCCCCACCCGGAGAGAGTGTTCTGGGATTACAGAGCAGATACAAATGGAGATGGGAGTTATATCTTTGAAAGCACAATAAACTACCTGATGAGCATTTAATTATTTTTATTTTATCTGGAGGAAGTGAGGGTTGCCAAACTGGATGTGGATTACTCTATATCTATTGCCATACCCAGGCCTGACCTAATAGTTCTGGATGGTTATTACTGCATGGAAGTGATGGGCCGATTAGAGGGACTCCTGTGAAAATGGATTTGTGTATAGCTTCAGTCGATGCATTAAAAGCTGATGGAGCAGGAGTGAGGATCATGGGACTGGAGCCGGAGGAAATCGGTTATCTTTATTATGCTGGCGAAGCGGGGCTGGGTGATCCTGGTTTGGATCACATGAATCTGAAGCTTTCTACAGTGTTTATTATTACTCCTGCACCGAGTTTCTCTTCCAGTTCGTGTATCAGTTCGGTGGAAAAAATTACTTCTCCATTTACTGAGCTCTCATATCCCTGCATGTGGTCTTCTAATGCTACTATCCTGTATTTTCTTTTCAAAAAGAATGGATAGGTTCTCTCATCGAAGAATTTCATTCTTGCCAGGGTTTCGTTGGCGATAATGGAGGTGTTCACTTCTAAAGCCTTTGAATTTATTCCGGCTTCTCTTTCATCAAGCTCGGGGCTGAACCCGCCGATTATGCTCACATATGTATCTGAAATCACTTCCTGGGGGTAGAGGAACATAGCAATAGCCTATTAATCTGTCATCGTATATAATTTTAATTACCTGGCCATCAGAAAAAGTATTTTACCCCAAATGTATTTTTTTCACTAATGTGGGAGCGCATTGTGGAAAAATTTGAGAAGTATCCATCACAAAGAACTGTAGCCGGAGAATTCCTCAGGTATGGCATATCTGTTCAGGACGGTAGGGCTTTTATAGGGGATATAGAACTGGTCCCCACCAAAATAGCCGAGGCTGTGGGAGTAGATAGAAAGGTTGTAGTAATGGCTATGCAGCAGATCGAAAATGATGAGGAGCTCAAGAAGGTATTCTCATCGCTGAAGCCTGTGGTCAATATCACAGAAGTGGCTCGAATTCTGGATTACAGCGTTCTGGAGGTCTATGCTGAGAGCTATAAAGTGGGAATCGTTGCTGGGATAACCTCCATACTGGCAAAAGAAGGCATACCAATCAGATATGTTCTGGCTGAAGACCCGGAGTTAAGTGTAGAGTCCAAGCTGACAATCGTTGCCGAGGAAAAGATCCCGGGAAAACTTGTTGACGATTTCCTTGCTGTAGAGGGCGTGCAAAAAATAGTGATAAGCTGACCTTTACCTGTTTTTGACCCAATTTCCTGACTTTACTCTGACCTTACTTGCATACATCATATTTTACCTACCATTTTCTCATCCAGAACTGGGGCATGAATAGTGCGAGTACAGTGAATATCTCCAGTCTCCCTATCCACATGTTCAGCAAGAGTATCATTTTTATGTGGTATGGAAAGAAGGCATAGCTCTCACTCGCACCGGCCAGACCCATAGCAGGTCCGATGTTGCTGATACAGGCCGTAACAGAGGATACAGTGGTTAGGAAGTCATAATTGGACATAGAGATGAGGATGGCGGATACTGCAAAAACCAGTATATACAGGATGAAGAAGCCTGCGGTCTGATTGAGTATATCTTTTTTGACCACATTATCCCCATACTTAACCGTTCTGGCTGTTCTGGGCTCTGCAACCTTTAGAACCTGCAAGAAGGCGTACTTGACCAGAATATAGATCCTTGTGACTTTCATACCTCCTGAAGTGGAGCCAGAACTCCCGCCAATGAACATGAGGACCAGAAGTATCATTTTGGCTCCCATACCCCAGGTATCGAAATCGGCGGTAGTGTATCCTGTGCTGGTTGAGATGGAGACCACCTGGAATACGGAATACCTCACGGAGTCCATGTATCCCAAACTGTTGAGATTGAGCAGTATAATGATTACGGACGCACTTGCCAGGATCATTAGATATACCTTGAACTCAGGGTCTCTATAGATGGGTTTCCTCTCTTTAAGCAGATAGTAGTGGAGAGCAAAGTTGATCCCACCTACTAACATAAAAAAGGTGATCACACCTTCTACCAGCCAGTTATTAAAGAAAGCAATGCTCTCAGTATGGTTGGAGAAACCTCCTGTGGAGATGGTTGTAAAGGCATGAATAACGGAATCGAAGATAGGAACGCCTAATAAATAGAGGATACCGATTATCAGTAGGGTAAAGAAGAGGTAAATGCTGTAGAGAATTAGTGCTGTGTCCTCCAGTCGGGGCTTTAACTTCTCCAGCGTAACACCGGGATACTCTGCATGGAAGAGGGTCTCGCTCCTGGAGGCCATGGCAGGAAAGATGGCCACGAAGAGGACTATGATCCCCATACCACCCAGCCATTGGGTAAAGTTCCTCCAGAAGAGAACGGACATGGGTAAAGACTCTATAGAATCGAATATGGTGGCGCCTGTGGTGGTGAAGCCTGACATCGATTCGAAAAGAGCGTCCACAGGATGCACTCCTATGGACATAAACACGAACGAGCCTATAAATGAGACGAGGAACCAGCCCAGCCCCACAATGGCTAATCCTTCTTTATACCTGAATACCTCACTTTCCGGCTTGAGGAGGATGAAGATCCCACCCAGGAAGACGGAGATCGCCATGGGGGCTATAAAGGGTATGTAGGACTCTCCATAGTAGAGGGCGATGATTAGGGGGATGATCAAAATCCCTGTAAAGTAGATCAGGATCTTTCCCAGAAAATTGAGAACCAGCCGGATATTCATTTTATTCTCCCACGGTATTCTCCTATTACTTATCCTACGCTCTCAAGACAAACTGGACTCTACTTCTTCTATCTGGTCCCAGGTAGTAAATACCAGAAGCTTATCACCTTTTTTTATCTCCGTATCTCCTTGGGGAATGAGGCAGTCCTCGCCCCTTAAGATCCCACCTATGATCGCTTTTTTGGGTAGCTTGATGTCCTTCACCATCTTACCCGAGACTTTTTGGCTCTCCACCGTTATCTCCAGCACTGCAGCTTCTCCTTTCTCCACATCCGCGATGGTCTCCACGTTCATCATTCTGAATAATTTCATGACCTCTGTGTATGCAATGGTCCTGGGTGAGAGTGCGGAGTCCACACCAACTTTCTCGAACAATTTAGCATATAAACCCTTTTCTACTCTGGCAATAGCTTTTTTTGCCCCCAAGTTCTTGGCCAGAAGGGAGATAAGGAGGTTTTGACCGTCGCTGTCCGTGGTACTTATCACCACATCCGATTTACCTACTTCCTCTTCTTTAAGGAAATCCAAGTCTGTGCCATCTCCTACTATTACTCTGGTCCTCTTCAGCAGACCGGACAGATTCTCGCATAGTTCTGGGTCCGAGTCCACCAGCTTGATGTTGAGGTTGCTCTTATCTATGATCCTGGCAACATAACTTCCTACGATCCCCCCTCCCACAATGAACACATTTCTGGTGACCGGATTCCCGAAAACCCCGGTGATATTGCCAATGCTATCCGATCTCCCCAGAACAGATATCTTATCTCCCTTAAGTATCTGAGTATCACCTCTAGGGACGACCAGCTCTCCTTTGCGGTATATTGCTGTAAGGATAATATTTTGAGGTAACTCTATCTCTGAAATGCGTTTACCTATCACGTCGGAATCTTCTGGAACCATCAGCTCTACCATGTCTATTTTCCCTCCGCTAAAGGATACGAATTCAACAGCGCCTGGAGTGGTCACCAGATTGGCTATAGCATTAGCCAGAGCAAGTTGAGGGCAAATTACCAGATCATATCCCATGAAATGGTTTTTGACCACTGGCTTATCAACGTACTCCGGATCACCTACCCGCACAATAGTTTTCTTGGCACCCATGTTTTTGGCAGCGACCCCTGAAAGCAGGTTGATCTCATCCTGTCCAGTTACTGCCAGAAAGAAATCTGCATTGTATATTCTGGCCTTTCTCAGGACTTCCAGATTGGCGGCATTCCCTTCTATAACTTCTACGTTGAGCTTATCTACTTCACTGGCTCTCTTCTCATCTTTTTCAATAACCACGACATCGTAGTTGTGGGATAGGTCCTTTGCGACGTTGTATCCTACCTCACCTGCCCCCGAGATCACTATCAACATGTAAACACCTTTTTGTCCTGCCCCTATCTTAATTTCTTTGAGCTTTGATCACTAATACTCAAATTTTACTGTTAGTTATATATTCTCCGTATCTGGCTGCGCCTTATCAACCAATAAATAATTATCCATCCATACCACTCTCCGTCAAGACATTATCAAGCTATAAAGAACGTCATAAGGTATAAGGACCTCCCATATCTGAACACATAGCTATCTTCTAGGGGTTCTAAGGCTGTATTCGCCGGTTTCTTCTCTTTTTCTGGTCCTCTCCATAAGTAAAGCCAGCAATATGCTCAGCTCGTACATTATGACCACCAGCCCCAGAATGACCAGTTGGCTCAGACCGGATATATCGAATGTGATATTAGTGGCCAGTATGAACACCGCTATGTACAGGATAAGTCTTTTCCCTTTCAACCACTCGGCATCGACCATTCCCAGCCTTACGGCTATGGTGGCCAGCACGGGGATCTGGAAGGTCAGTCCAAAGGCCAGAAATATCTTGAACATTCCATACAGACTTGCCTTAATGGATAGGTATGGTTCAGCTCCGAAATAATTGAGCGTTGCCAGACTGTAAACTCTGGGGATCACCACGAAGTAGGAGAGTGCAGTGCCCATCAAGAACAAAATGTATGAGAACGGCAAGAACGTTTTTACGAAGGACCTCTCATGTTTATACAATCCCGGTTTGGCAAAGTTATAAAGCTCGTAAACCAGGTAAGGGTAACCTATAAAGAATGTGCACACGAAAGAGAAGACGATCTGTGCCATGATCATTTCTGTGGGAGCAAAGACTACCATGTCCAGTTTTTGAGGGAATATGGTCCCCCACACCTCTTTTATCAGGCTGCCGGAGAAATAAAAAATGATTGCCATTCCTACACCCATGAAGGCGCATATACGAATGGTCCTGGTCTTCAGCTCACCCAGGTGCTCCCGGATATCCATTTTTCTATCGTCAAGTTTCTCAAGTCGCTCCACAGTGCCATTAAGTTTTTTGAACACTTAAATTTTCTTGATGGTTCGTTGATGGCAGGTGAGCGGGAAAAAATTATAAGTCCCAACTTCAGCATGCAGAGGCATGGCAGATGCAGTAATCATCGACGCAATCAGAACACCGGTTGGAAAGTTCGGTGGAGTCTTTAAAGACTTCCCGGTGCAGAAACTTGGCTCTCTGGTTATAAAAGAATTATTAAAAAAATTGGAGCTGGACCCTGTCTCCAAAAATGAGAATTACATCTCAAACCTGAGTTCAGGTAAAATCGAGCTGGAAGAGGCTTATCACGATTACAATGGAACTGAAATCGAAATAGATGAAGTGATAATGGGTAATGTTTTGCAGGCAGCTTTAGGTCAAAATTGTGCAAGACAAGTCTCGATTTATGCAGGTATCCCCAAGGAGACGCCAGCCATCACAATAAACAAGGTCTGTGGTAGTGGTTTGAAGGCTCTTGCTATGGCAACCTCTAGCATTAGAGCTGGTGATAATAGTGTAGTGGTTGCTGGCGGTATGGAGAATATGAGCAACGCTCCTTATGCCATGAACAATGCCAGATGGGGGGTCAGGATGTTCAATTCCGAAATCGTTGATCTGATGGTCAACGATGGTCTATGGGAGACCTTTTACGGATATCATATGGGTTATACCGCAGAGAATCTTGCTGAACTCTACAAAATATCGAGGGAAGAACAGGATGAGCTTGCCTACGAAAGCCACAGAAGAGCCATTAAAGCGATTGATGATGGAACATTCCAACAGGAGATAGCCCCCGTAACGGTTAAACAAAAAAAGCAGGAAGTAGAAGTCACTACGGATGAGCATCCCCGCAGGGACACCTCCGTGGAGAACCTCGCCAAATTGCCTCCGGCCTTCAAGAAGGACGGGACGGTTACTGCAGGCAACTCCAGCGGCATTAATGATGGAGCTGCAGCAATGCTGCTGACCTCTTCTCATAAAGCGGATGAAATGGGACTGAAACCCATGGCTAAAGTTGTAAGCTATGCTTCAGGAGCAATAGACCCTGCCTACATGGGTTTAGGTGTAGTTCCAGCCGTAAAGAAAGCTCTAAATAAAGCAAACATCCGCCTGGACGATATTGACTTGATAGAGTTGAATGAGGCTTTCGCCTCTCAGACCATCTCCGTGCTTAAGGAGCTGGAACTGGATATTGATGATGATAGGTTGAATGTGCATGGAAGCGGAATATCACTGGGACACCCCATTGGAGCTACAGGAGCCAGAATAACAACTACCCTGCTGAAAGAGATGCAGCGAAGAGATGTTAGATACGGGCTGGCTGCTCTTTGTATCGGTGGGGGAATGGGCATTGCCATGGTGTTCGAGAAGATATGGTAGTTAAAGAATAGTGAAAAGATAGTTTTTAGGTCTTTGTCGCGTAGCTAAATACTCTGTTTCAAGATTGTCTCTCCTATTGACTCTATTTCTTGAGGAGAGAACCTAATTTTCGATTTTTTATTTTTGATATACTCACAGAGGATTTCGACTCTCAAAACAGGAACAGTGGGGTTAGAGAGTGTTAAACCTACTTTCGGGTTTGTAAAAACAACTATACCTTCAACCCAGTTCAAAAAATTCTTCAGAGTATTTGCTGATTCTATAATTTGCTTTGTTATTATTGCATTTCTCTTTACCTGCTTACTCGGACTTCCCACATCATATTCTGACTGCCCTCTTTCGTAGTGCTTTACCCATTCATCCCCATTACATCTTATGTACCCTCTATAATTTTTTGTCTCAATAACAAATATCCCGTTGGGCCCCAGAACGACATGGTCAATGTTTCCGTAGCTTTTAGGGAATTTGACGTCATTTATAAGATAGTAACTATCGTCAAGGGCGGAAAGGGACTTCACCACCACGTTCTCTCCTTCTATACCTCTTTTATAGTTGGAATAATTATCGAGAAAGGAGACTCCAATCATTAGGACAATAAAAGAAGGAATAAATAGCAAGAAGCTTGCTGACAGGAAGGCATACGGGAAACCAGCAAAACCCACTATGATAAGGGATATTGACCTGTTCCTGTTTAACCTGGCCTTTTTTTCTAGATAATCTCCCGCATGCTTCAGAACCTTCATAATAAAAAGTAATTATATATACCACACTCTAATAACTTTGGTATTATCTCCTCATCAGATTACAGCGTTGAAGAAGGCTATAAAGACCTACATTGCAAGAGAAAATAATAGTGAAGTAGAAATTCATGCTACACAATGTCTGTGTAAAGATAAAGAGGGATGGACACCGCAAATGTGCGCTTCAATAGATAGGTATGACGAAGGACTAGTTCAGGGTATAAACAGTGGTGTAAATTATATCTGCCCAAAAGAAGGAGCAAAGGAGATGAAGTATGCCAGCTAATTTTAAGGCTTGATGATTAGTACTTGTTGACCCCGGCTACTTCAATCCCAGCTCGTCCTTTACCTCGGTTAAACCCTCAATAGCCAACCTATAAAGGTCAGGTAGCTCTAAACCGATATTCTCTACCTCTCTAATCCTGTCTCTGTCACAGCCTGCGGCAAAGCTCTTGTCCTTGAACTTCTTCTTCACCGACTTGGGCTTTACCTCAGTTATCTTACCGTCCTTAACAAGCGCAGTAGCCACCACCAACCCGGACACGCTGTCGGCTGCCTGTAAAGCGAACTCAACTGGTCTCTCATAGTTGCCGAAGATGGTGTGGTTGTGGGTCTTCACCACTTCAGCGATATCCTCATCTACCCCGTTCTCTTTGAGGATTTCAGCACCTTTTATGCCGTGCTGGCTCATGTCCTCGCCCACGACCTCGTAATCAATATCGTGGAGGATGCCGATTAGCTCCCATTTGTGAGCATCTTCACCAAGCTCTTCCGCAATTTTCTTCATTACTGCTGCGGTGGCTATGCAATGCTTTATGAGGGTATCATTGCTGACATATTTTCTTAATAGAGTAAGAGCTTCGTTCCTATCCATTTTGATCCCTCCAATCGTTTAATCAATAACTATCAGCATCAACAACCGTCCTGAACCTTTTGGCGTTCTTTGATAGGGATATCTACCGGATACTTCTCGTTTAAGCAGGCCAAACAGAGGTCTTTTCGGTCGAAACCGACTGCCTCCAGCAATCCATCTATACTTAAATATGCCAGGCTGTCGGCATTTATTTTTTCTTTAACTCCTTCTATCCCTTTGGAAGAAGCTATCAGCTCTTCTTTGGTGGACATATCGATCCCGAAATAGCAGGGGGCGATTATGGGCGGGCTACCGACCCTGAAGTGAACTTCTTTTGCGCCGGCATGCCTCAACATATTCACTATTTTTCTGGAAGTTGTACCTCTAACAATGCTGTCATCGACCAGAACAATTCGCTCTCCCTCTACATTATTCTTTATAGCGTTCATCTTGAGCCTCACAGAGAGCTCTCTCTCTTTCTGGGCAGGCATTATGAATGTTCTTCCCACATACCTGTTCTTTATCAAGGCTTCCAGATACTGGATCCCGGACTCGTAGGAATACCCCAGCGAAGAGGTAGTTCCACTGTCAGGTACAGGGGACACTGTATCTACATCTGCTGGACTCTCTCTGGCCAGATTCCTTCCGATATTGTGCCTTACTTCATAGACACTCTTTCCATCGATCACTGAGTCAGGTCGGGCAAAATAGATGTATTCGAATACGCAGAAAGCTTTTCTGGGGCTATCGGCGATCTTCACGAAGTTGATTTCGCCATCCTTTATTATAACCGCAGTTCCGGGCTCAACATCGCCCAGAAATCTGGCGCCTGTGGAGTCGATTGCACATGATTCGCTGGCTATTATATACCCGTAGTCCGCTTCGCCCACGCAGAGGGGCTTGAATCCCCTAGGGTCCCGGTAGCCAATGAGAGTATCGTTGACCAGCATGGTAAAGGAGAAGCTTCCGGAGAGCTGTTCGTTCAACAGCTTCAGGGAATCAATGATATCGTACTTCAATAAGTACATGGACAGTAACTGGGATATGATTTCCGTATCAGAATCAGTTAGAAAAACCCTGCCTTCATTCTCCAGTTTCTGACGCAGATGCCAGTAGTTCACCAGATTGCCGTTGTGGGCGACAGCAATGTTACCTGCTTTGGATTTCACCAGTAAAGGCTGGGAGTTCTCCAGTTGTGATTGGCCTGTGGTGGAGTACCTTACATGACCTATGGAATAATTCGCGGCCATCCTGTTGAGGATCTCCTCATCAAAGACCTGACTAACTAGTCCCATCCCTTTATGCAATTGCACCTGGTCCTTGGAGATGGCAGCCATTCCTGCCGATTCCTGGCCTCTGTGCTGAAGGGAGAAAAGCGCGTAATAGGAAATATGTGAGCAAAGTTTTCCGTCTTTGCTGTATACTCCAACAACTCCACACATTTAATTTCTACTTTTAGTTTTGTTTACCCAGTCATAGCTTCTGATTTTTTTACTTTCTCCAAAACCACAGGATGCACAATAACCTTTTCTTTTATGGAAAGAAACGTTACCACAACGCCTGCACCTGATATGTAGGTTTTTCTTACCTCTTTTACCCATTGAAGGCGTTCCCTTTGTCATCCTATCACCTCTCTGTCATTAAACTTGTGATGGGGATATAAACACCACAGTGTCTCCTCTAATCACTACACTTCCCAGTTTAGCGGCAGCTTCGCCTTCCCGTATCTCTTCAGCGCTCTCAAGGACAAGGTTCATATGAACGTCATATCCATCTAATATACCCCTAAATTCTCTGCCACCCTTAATTCTAACTATAACAGATGTTTGTAAAGCCCTGTTTAATACATCTAGCGGTCTGTTTGCCATATATCTATCCTCCTGGGTTTCTAGCTCAGCCATTTTTCCTTTCTTCCCGAAAGGCTTTAAAGATGCGTCATCTGAATAGTATTTAAAAATATCGGAGTATTGACACATACTTTATCTTGTACGGGGATGTTTAATGCGAAAGAGGTTAAGAAAAAAGACGACCAAAGAAGTATCCAGAAAGTTAGAAGAAACTGCTGGAGTTGAAGTGACTGGAGAGATGGACAGGGTAAAAGTTGGCGGCAGTGTGGTGATTCTGGTGGATCAGGAGCCAGTGATTATTGAATATGGTGATAGATACTACTTAACCGTGTATGGTGCCTTAAAATATAAACCCCCTAAGTGGAAGGTGACGGTAGATCAAGGAGCAATGTCCTTTGTAATGAACGGTGCAGACATAATGAAGCCGGGCATAGTGCAGGCTGAAGATAACATAAAAAAGGATGATTTCGTGTACGTTACGGTGGAGGGGAAAGACACTCCTATAGCTGTGGGTATTGCTCTTGTAGATGGGGAGCAGATGAAGCAAGGGAGTGGAAAAGCAATAAAGAATTTACACCATCTTAAAGACAAAATCTGGAATTCTTTTTTCTAAAGACTTCTTTATAAATGCAAAAGTCTTAATAATAGTTTTGTGTTTATCGAAAATCAAGAGTCATCTTAAACGCAACTGCTCCCAAACGGTGGTGAATGATGGAGTATTACACCGAAAATCGATATAATAACTGGATCAATTTGATAAGGGAGACCAATATTGACCTAGATGATCCCAACTCTCTTGCGGTATTCGACCAGATGATGGAGGACTTCGTCGTAGCCTGTACCAAGTTGATCAATGCTGTACGGGAAAGAGAGATAAACAAAAAGCAGGCATTAGAAGACCTGGAAGAGATGAGAAAGATCTTGATGCTCAGTGTGGATTTCGAAGATCCTTTTAAAAACGATTTTTTTGAGTTCGCCAGAGAGGGGCTTAAGATTGCAGTTCAGTCATCTAAAATGCATCTGGAGGGTAAGAAGACCAAGAAGGGCTTTAACGATCTCCTTCAGGAAGCGATAAGTAAAGAAAAGGATGGAGATTTTGAAGGAGCGTTTACAGCTATTGCCAGGATGGGTACCAAAGTACTTCAAGGGGAGAAATTGCCTGAAGATCTGGAATTGCCTGAAGATGGCTACGTGCTCAACTGGCTGGATGGACTCGATGCTCTTAATACGGTTATGATACTTACAGAAATAGATGCTCCCTCTGAAGAGTTTGAAGAAGAGTAAACCTGATGAAAAGTAATTTCCAATTATCAAAGGATGTTGAACGGGCCATAAAGTACGGTAAGCTGGGCTATAACTTATACAAATCTCTGCTCCTTGACTATGGGAAGAGAGGAGAAAAAGCCTTTTTTTATTTGAGGGAGAACAGGATCAAGAAGTATAAAGACTTTTTTGTGGTTGTTGGCGAGGAAGAGTACGTGGTGGAAGGGGATTACTGTAGCTGCAAGGACTTTCAGATCAACCTGAAGGCTAAAAGCCCCTGTACACACATTCTGGCTGTCAAGGTGGCTCAAAGATTGAATATGTATGATAGTGTGGATACCTACTACGTCGACTTCATAAAAAAAGAGAAAGGGAAGGGAAAAAGATAGTGGATAGTGGATAGTGGATAGTGGGGCATTTACATGAGCGCTTTAAACAAAGAAGAGATTGAGAAGAGGATAGTTGAAGAAGACCTTATATCTGATTATATTGATCTCAAAAAGCAGTTACAGCCAAACGGGTTCGACTGCACTCTAAAGGAAGTTGAAAAGCTAAGTGAAGCGGGTAAAATAGATTTTGACAACACTCAAAGAGAACTGCCTCAGGGAGAACCAGTGAATTTTGAGGACGAGTGGGTCTTTCTGGGGGAAGGGACTTATAGAGCATATCTAAATGAGGTAGTGAAACTGGATAACTCCATTATGGCTATAGGCAGACCCAGATCGACCCTTGCCAGAGCAGGAGTGGGATTGATAACCGCGGTGTGGGACGCCGGCTACAGCGGAAGAAGTGTCGTCGGGCTGGTGGTGCACAACACCGGTGGAGTATGGCTCAAAAGGAATGCCAGGATAATGCAACTGGTATTTATCAAATTGTCAGGACTAACTGAGGCTTACACTGGAGTTTATCAGGGTGAGAACATCTGAATAGACATTAAGTTGCCTGTTTACTCAATTCAAGTGCTTTTCTGGCACTTTTCAGGGCATATTCGCCAATTTCGTCATCGCTGATCCTTACTGCTGTTTGATATGCCTCATTGAACTTGTCTATAGCATTCTCGTAGTCTCCTTTGTTGACCAGATGTTCTCCCCATGAATTGAGGAGCATGGACTTTCTTCTCAGAAGCTCGATCTCATTTTTGTAGGAACCCTCAATGGAAGAATAGGTATCGTAAGCCCTTTCGAACTCTTCAGCCTTGTAATAAGCGTCACCTAAATTCAGATACAGCTCTTCTCGATTGCTTATCCTTATACCCTCCATGAAACGTGAGGCGGCGCTGGCGTATTCTCCTTGAGAGATCAGGCTTTTACCCCACTCTTCCAGTATATAGGATTTTAAGGAATTCACAGACTCAGAAGGGGTGAGAAGATTGAGTATCTTTATCGCTCTGGAGTACTCTCCGCTATCTGAGAGATCTGAAACCACCAGAAGCAGTTTCTTTAATAGGTCTTTGAGACCCAGATCGTATAATTCGGTGATCAAAACTGCGGAATTCTCGTATTCGCAGTTATCAATTCTCTTTTGTATGGTTTCTCTCACCAGAAAATAGACTTTCAGCTCCAGGTCCTTGTCCTGAATGCACTTTATTTGTTCAAGTGATTTCATGAACAATTCAAAACTAAGGCGTGCCTCGTCACCGTCAAGATAACCCTCGATCCTTTCTGCGATCTTGGCCACCAGATAAAGTGATTTGGGCCTATCTTTGAGCAGAACAAAGTATTTTCCAGCGTTTTCTGGCTCTTCGAAAATTTTGGTGATGGGGGTGGCGATGACATCGTCTCGCATAAGGATGCGGAGGAGCTTCATGTCCTCGGGCTCCAGAAAGGTGGAAACCTCTCTTAAAAAGTCCATATGATCACTGGTTTGGCTGTGATATAATACTTATCATTTTGACTGTTAAATGACTCACAATACAAAGAAAAACACGTAACTCTTAATAATACTAAACCTTAAATCCACTCATATGGAAGATATCTTGAAAAAGGTCACCAATTATAAGTGGGAATTACCTCAGAGCTACAAGCGGGGGATGAAAGTACCGGCTTATTTTTATATAGATAAAAAACTCATGTCACATCTGGAAAAAGACGCAGTGGAGCAGGCTGCCAACGTCGCTATGATGCCCGGCATCAAGAAAGCCTCCCTGGTTATGCCTGATGTCCATGTCGGTTATGGTTTTCCCATTGGTGGAGTAGCCGCTTTCGATACTGAAGAGGGTGTGGTTTCTCCGGGTGGAGTTGGTTTTGACATTAATTGTGGTGTAAGATTACTGAGATCAAATTTAAAAGCTGACGAGGTTAAGAATAAGACCAAACCTCTTATTGATGGGTTATTTGAAGCGGTCCCCTCTGGTGTCGGTGCGGGCGGCAGGTTGAAAATCTC
>JBKHKH010000118.1:0-5922 GCA_046537735.1 Archaeoglobaceae archaeon
ATCATCGATTTAAGAAGATTTGTTTATTTCGAGAAGGCACCTGGTGAATTCGATATCAGCAAAATACTGTTCGATGTTCTGGTCAGACATGATTACACCACTCTGGGCAAGTTCCACATGAGATCTCTGTTCATCGGCATGATGCACTTCCAGGACCTATACAATTATGACCTGGAGAGAGTTAAACGGTGTGAGATACATTATGCAACACCTGATGGTAGAATCATCCCCTTCTGTGCTTTCAACGTCCTTCCAGAGATCTACAGGGATAAAATACAGGCAGAATATGGAGTTCCCATAGAAGAGTGGGAGAAAAAGAATGGAAAGAAATTGAGAGATGAGCTCTACAGAGTTGTGGGGAGAGAAGGTGCCAAGACACTGACCCAAAGTTGAGACCACTACATGAGAGGTTTTTTCATAGGAAGATTTCAGCCGTACCATCTCGGACATCATTACGTAATATTGAAGATACTTGAAGAGATAGACGAGCTGGTGATAGGTATAGGGAGTGCTCAGGAGAGCCATTCCCTTCAAAACCCTTTTACTGCAGGAGAACGGATGCTAATGGTCTCTAAAGCGTTAGAAGAGATAAAAACCGATAAAAAAGCCTATGTGGTACCTCTTGAGGATATCTACCGCAATAGTCTGTGGGTCCCCCATGTCCAGTCCATGATACCTCCCATCGATGTGGTATTCTCCAATAACCCTCTGGTCAGAAGATTGTTCAGTGAAGCCGGTTACGAGATAAAAAGAACAGACCTAAGAAATCGAAACGAATATCAGGGAACAGAGATTAGAAAAAGGATCCTGGAGGGGGGTGACTGGGAAGAGCTGGTTCCCCAGTCGGTGGCCAGAATAATTGTAGAAATACGTGGAATAGAGAGGCTAAAGGAAGTTTCAGGTAATGACGCTGGATAGCTTTTCCCTAGAAGTTACCCAAATCTTCTCTCCCAGCAGAAAATTATTTTTAAGCGTTTTCCTGGAGGATGAAGCTGTAAGCAGAGTTGAGTTCAGCAGCACACCTCATCAAGAGCATTTGAGTAGCCAGACAGCAGAAAGGTTAAAAAAAGATGTGGAAAGATACTTGCAGGGATACAAAATCGACTTTTCAGATTACTCCTTAAGATTGAGTGATACTACCGGTTTTCTTCAAAAAGTTCTAAACAAGGTGAGGAGAATCCCTTATGGAGAAACGGTTACATATGGGGAGCTGGCAAAAAAACTGAACAGCGGGCCCAGAGCTATAGGTCAGGCGATGAAGAGGAACCCTATACCAATAATTATCCCCTGTCACAGAGTAATAGCCTCCAACGGGCTAGGGGGCTACAGCTCAGGAGTAGAAATTAAAAAACAACTATTAAAACTAGAGTTGAAAAACAACTATTGAAGCTGGAGTCTCCAACAGGATCACATTAAAGTTTACAAACGACAGGTTGACCGTCTATCGATCCATATAGTTTACCATCTTGTTTTGATGGGATCAGGATCCCGTAATCCACTTCATCCACAGATTCCACTTCCACAACTTCCTCAATGACAAAATCTCCCAGTTTTACGCACAGAAGTTTGGCATCGTCTACTTTTTCGCACTCCTTATCCTTGAACATGGCTGGAACTAGATTATACACTTCATTGAAGCCTTCACCGAGTTCCTCTCCGTAATATAACTCCTGAATAATGGCATTATAAAAGTGCCAGTCCTCTTCGATCAGCTTTTGTCTGGAATACTTGCTCAAGGAGACTATGACCTCTTCCACATTGGAGTCTTCATGGATCCACCAGCAATTTGTGCAGTCCCATACGTATTTTTCACCTGCTGTTTTTAGTTCCCCTCCCAAATCATAATTCAGGCAGGGATAAAAGGGGCAAAAACAGAAAGAGCAATCCATTCCTTCAAAATGGCAGGGATAATACTTGCACTCAAGGTTGGGACCATAACTTCCATCCAGTGCTCCAAAGGTCTCTACAAGAGTTCTTTCCCTCAAATCCTCGGTATTATCAATTCTCAAATTTTGCAATCATATCACCCACTGATACTCCTAAAGAATCAGCAACAGGTTTACACTTTGCAGTTAATAAAAATGCAACGGGTAGGGGAGAGTCTGATAAACACTCGTAGTTGGCCATGCCTTTACCTATTATGATGTCAGCATTATTAATTTTTTCCAATGTCTCCCCAGGCAATTCATCCTCTATAATGCCTATGGCTCCTTCCCCATTGGTAAGCAGGTTATCCGCTATTTTATCGATCCCTGCCAGTTTGGCATCCTCAATCGTGGCATCGCTCAATATAGGCTTTCCCCTAACCACTACGGTGAGTTCATTGGATATCTTCTTTATTTCTTCCAGGAAAAGAGAGTCCACAACGATCTCTCCACAGTTATCTGTGAGATAGACCACATTACCTCCACAGAACTCTTTAATTTTATCTATATCATCAATGGTTAAGCCCTTGGCATACTGCTCTGAAAAGAACCCCATAAAATCGTCTTCAGCAACTTCATGCCCCATAACTCCATAGTCAAAAGTATTTCCAATAATGGAAGCTATGGCAGAAGCTTTGAACTTATCGCTCTGATCTTCAACAAACTCTCTTATCGCAGGGAGGAATTGCATAACAACTTCATTCGCCCTGTCTTTAACCTTCTTATAGGGGTCCTCAACACCCAGAATTTCGTAAACCCTCCGGTGCATTTCTGTAGCGATAACCGCGTTTACCTCTCTTTTAGGATACCTTCTATTCAGTACTTCCAGCGAATCTTCCACTGCTTTTCTTATTTTATCTTCATCATCAGTTGCCATCTTGCATTCGGTATATGTTCTGTGCAACAGGCACGCCGGGCACTGAGGTGATATCTTCATTTCTATAAGTCAAATAACATCATATATTAAAGATTTGCCCACAACTATGCGTGTAGCGGACAAAAATAGTTAATCAGTATCAGGTCTTTCCATAAAATCAAAAGTGGCAATCAATCACCAAATGCCGATAGAACTACCGGTTCCTTAACCCAACGTATAGGTCATGTGACCGTTCAACTATTAGTCCACTAAGCCGTATCTACGCGCATTTTCATCCGCTATCGATTGCAACTTTTTGATGAGCTCATTCCCATCCTCAGTTTTGAACAGATGCTTGAACCTTCCCTGCATTTTGAGGTAATCCTCAACTGGCCTCTTTTTGACAGGACTCGCTTTTAGCTCACCGTCAATGATCTCATAGTTGAACCATAGACACGTATCTATTGCCAACCTGGCTACTTCAACTGTTTTGGAGCTATCGAAGCCCCAACTGGTAGGACAGGGAGTATGGACCTGCACATAAGCAGGCTCATTTTTTGAGGCTTTCAACACCTTCCGGTAAAGATCGCTGGGGTAAGCTATGGATGCAGTGGCTATATATGGAATGTTGTGGGCTTTGACTATGGAGGGCAAGTCTTTCTTAAACTGGTTGCTCTTACTGGATTTTCCGGTTGGTGAGGTCGAGGTGTAAGCTGTTAGAGGCGTTTCACTGCTCTCATGGACCCCTGTACCCATATAGGCTTCGTTATCCAGACAAATGTAGACAACTTTATGGCCTCTTTCCAGCATACCAGAAAGGGAGCTTAGCTCCATGTCCGCAGTGATCCCATCTCCGGCGAAAACTGCCACTTTACTGTTTTTATGGAGTCTTTTCATGGCCATTTCTACTCCACTGGCCAGAGCAGCAGCATGGTCGGAGAGGTTCATCACCGGTACTTTCCACGCCGAACTGCTATATGAAGTTGAAAAGGCTTCCAGGCATCCTGTAGGGATACACACTATGGTGTCTCTGCCCAGTGCCTTCATGGCTATCCTAACGGCCAGAGCTTCACCGCATCCAGCACAGGCGGTATGTCCGGAGACAAACAATTCTTCTGAAGGCATGTCTGAGATCATTGAATCACTCCTTCTTCTTGTCTTTGAGATTGATCCATTCTACCTCATCTTCATTTTCTTCATCCTGCTCATAGCTCTCCAGCCCGGAGATCATCTGCTCTACATCCTCTACTCTTATATCTCTGCCTCCAAGACCGGCTACAAATCCCTTAACCGGAACATCCACGGTAGATTTGACCTCACTGAAGAGCTGACCATGAAAACCATAACTGAAGGATTGATCTATAACACCTAAAGCCTTGAAATTCTTCGCTGTTTTCCTCAACTCCTTAATAGGGAAGGGTCTGTAGGAGCGTATTTTAATGAGCCCGCATCTGTCTTCGGCCACATCCTTTAAAGTTCCACAAATAGAGCCAGCAGCGACAAGAGCAAGATCATAATCCTTGCCCATACACTCGGTCAGACCGTCCCCGTAACTTCTGCCAAACTTATCTCCAAATTCTTTATTTACGTCTTTTATTTTGGTTTTAGCCCTGTCCATTGCCTCTTTCTGCTCGTACTTGAACTCCATATATTCGTCAGGGGTGGTAAAGGGACCTAAAGTCAGGGGTTTTTCAGTATCCAGTTTGTGATCCAGACCTAAAGGAGGAAGAAGATCATCCACATCAGACTGGGAAGGAATATCGACTGGTTCGTAAGAATGAGTAAGCAAATAGCCGTCCATACATACCATAGCCGGAAGCAATACGTCCTTAGATTCAGCAATCCTATAACTTTGAATGGTCAGATCCAGGGCCTCCTGAACGGTTTCTGCATAAAACTGCAACCAGGAAGTATCTCTCTGGGACATGGAGTCCGAATGATCGCTCCATATATTAGTGGGTGTGCTTAACGCCCTGTTGGTCACTATCATGGTAGTCGGTAAACGCATTCCAGCAACAGAATGTAAAGACTCGTGCATGGTAGCCAATCCCTGAGAAGATGTGGCTGTAAATGATCGAACACCACACGCTGTGGCTCCTGCCATAAGGGACAAAGCTGACGATTGCGATTCCACATTTACGTAATCAGCATCCAGTTTTTTCTGAGCGACAAGCAAGGCCAGCCTTTCCATTATATGGGTTTGAGGAATAATGGGGTTAGAGGCGATTATCTCTGGTCTGCATAATGCAACTCCATCTGCAACCGAGTGAGCGCCCTCTCGAACATCATAACTCATTAAATTTCAACCTCCATAGTTATTACGCCCAATGGGCAAACTTCAGCGCAAATACCACAACCCTTACAGTAATCATAATCGGGCTGGAAAAAACCATCTTCATTAAGTATTATACATCCCTCAGGGCAGTAGAGCCAGCAAAGCCCGCATTCCACGCAGGCTAACTCACACTGCTCTTCCTGGGGGCACACTCTTCCGCACATGGCGGGAAGTGAATTATTCTCTTTGAGGATTTTGCAAGCTCCTTCCGGATCATCTTCCTTAATGCATCTTATAAACTCAGGTATATCGATCTTTACGGGACAGCCTTTGATGCAGTTGGGCTCAATGCACTGAAGACAGCGTTGAGCCTCCTTTATGGCTTCCTCTCTTGAGTAACCTAAAGGCACTTCCCTAAAGTCCTTTATCCTTTCCTCTGGGTCCCTTTGAGACATCCTGGTCTTGTTTTTCTGGTAATCAATTCCTTCCTTCATGCTCTCAACAACCTGTCAATAGCTTCAGCAGCTTTTCTGCCCGCTCCCATAGCAGAGATAACCGTTGCCGCTCCAGTGGTCACATCACCGCCAGCATAAACCCCCTCCCTAGAGGTCTTCCCCTCCTGATTAACAATAATAGTGCCCTTCCTCTCATTAACCTCCAAGCCAGGAGTAGTCTGCATAACCACCGGATGAGGCCTCTGACCAATGGCTATGACCACCTGATCAACATCCATGAAGTAGTTACTACCCTCAATCGGCTCCGGCCTCCTCCTCCCCGAAGAATCAGGCTCACCCAACTCCATCTTAACCAGCTCCATCTGCTCAACCCTATCATCACCAATGAACCTCACAGGATTATTGAGATTA
>JBKHKH010000119.1:0-5914 GCA_046537735.1 Archaeoglobaceae archaeon
ATGCAGGAATCCGTAGAGTGGCCGGTCAAGTATCCTGAGGTATTCAGCACGGTGAATGTCCATCCCTCGAAGGGTATAATGCTCTATGGTCCACCTGGTACCGGTAAGACATTGATAGCAAAAGCTGTGGCCAATGAGAGCAACGCCAACTTCATAAGCGTGAAAGGTCCAGAACTGATAAGTAAGTGGGTCGGAGAGAGCGAAAAGCACGTTAGAGAAATGTTCAGGAAGGCAAGACAGGTAGCACCTACTGTGCTCTTCTTTGACGAAATAGACAGCCTGGCACCGAGAAGAGGTGGCTACGGTGACTCCCACGTATCAGAAAGGGTGGTAAGTCAGTTGTTGACAGAGCTGGATGGTCTGGAAGAGCTAAATGATGTTATCGTAGTAGCAGCCACCAACCGTCCGGACATGGTGGATCCTGCCCTCTTGAGGCCGGGAAGAATTGAGAGGCACATCTACATACAGCCGCCTGGAAAAGATGAAAGGAGAGACATATTCGAGATTCATATGCGCGGAAAGCCTTACGATCTCGATCTTCAAGAACTCGCTGAAAAATCAGAAGGATATACTGGAGCAGACATTGAAGCGGTATGTAGAGAGGCGGCTATGCTGGCAATAAGAGAAAAGATAAGACCGGAAATGACCAGAGAAGAGGCTAAAGAAATAGCACCACAGATACAGATAGAGAACAGACACATTGACGAAGCAATGAAGAAAATAAAGCCCAGCTTTACCAAGGAAGACATAAAAAAGTATGAAGAGATGGTAGAAGGCTCTCAAAGGATGTACGTTTGAGCCTGAAGCTCACGTAGTGGCCCAAGATGGGTCATTTTCATTATTTAATATTAAAGGGGGTGATGAACCTATGCCATGGAGAAGGAGAAGAAGAGATTGGGATGATCTGTTCGATGAGATCTTTGGAAGAGAGTTCGAGTATTTCGACGAAATAGCTGAAAAGATGTTCAGAGACCTCAATGAGTTCTTCAGAACAATGACAGCAGGAGAAGAAAGCAAACCGTTTGTCAAGGGTTTCTCCGTAAGGATGGGACCTGAAGGAAAGCCAGAGATCAAGGAATTTGGAAGCAAGTCAAGTTTTGGCGGTAAGACCGGTGAAGAAACTTCCGAAGAGCGCAGACCCTTGATTGACGTAATGAAGGGTGATGAAGAAGTTAGTGTGATCGCGGAGATGCCCGGAGTCAATAAAGAAGAAATCGACATCAGCGCATCGGAAACCTCAGTGGACATAAAGGCAGAAGGGACAACTAGAAGATACTCAGAGAGCGTAGATCTGGGATGCGAAGTAGTACCTGATTCCGCAAAAGCGAGATACAATAATGGAGTGCTGGAAATAGTATTTGAGAGAAAAGAGCCCAAAAAAGAGAAAAGGAAAAAAGTGGACATAGAATAACCATTGATTATTAACTACTTTTTTATTTTGATTGCAACATTTTTTTAATGCTTTTTTAATTGTGTAAAACTATAGTTAAAAGTGTTTTCTTATCAATCCCCCCAGGTCATCGCCGATCTCCAGGATCCAGTCTATGTTGCCGGGCTCGAAATCTTCACTACCCTCGTTTATTATTTTGATAATGATTTCAGCGACCTCTTCTGCGTTTTTATGGGAGGCATCGATTTCGTAGACATTTTTGTGCGACAAAGCCTCCATCAAGATTGTGTCGGTAATTTCTGCCTCTAAATTCTCCAGGACCTTTTCTTCACTCCATCCTTTGCTTCCCAATCTCTTCTTCAATATTTTGGGGTTGCATCGCAGTACGACAACCATGTCTGGATCTAAATGGTGAGAAAGATGACCCTCCAGAATGTAAAATCCACTTCTGTCGATTTTGGAGGATAGGGTATCAGTATCAATAATCCTGGCTCCCATTTCTTCTCCGATTATGGTGTTGTATCTTTCTGCCAGCTCGCTAACTGATTTTACTGAATATCCCTTATCGCTCAAAATATCCGCAACCCTACTTTTTCCTACACCTGGCGTACCCGTCAAAGCGACTATCATACTATTATAAAACCTCCTCCAGTGCATGGAGAAATATGTCGTTCTCATCCTCTTTTCCCACACTTATTCTGGCGTGGTATTCATTACAGCCTTTAATGGAAGAGCAATCCCTTATAATTACTCCTTTTCTCAGCAATTCCTCGGAGAGAACAGAAGCTTTAACTGGAAGTTCAGCGAATAAAAAGTTCGATTCGGAGGGGTATACCGTAATCCCCAGTTCCTTTAGTTTTTTGGCCATCCTGGTTCTTTCACTGACTATTTTGCCCACTACCGTTTGGAGATACTGCCTGTCATCCAGAGTTGCCATCGCTGCTAGGCTGGCTGGAGTTGAGAAAGGGAAAGGCGTAGAGACCCTGTAAAAATACTCCTTTAATTGTGGAGGAAATACAGCATAACCCAGTCTCAAATTCGCCAGTCCAAAAGCTTTGGAAAATGTCCTGCCAATGATCACGTTCTCGTACTCTGATAATGAGAGCATATTCTTGGTTGAGAACTCTGCATAAGCTTCATCAATGAATATCAAAGCATTTGTGCTTTCTACGATGCTCCTAATATCTTCTAGATCTTCCACATTTCCAGTAGGGTTGTTTGGCGAGCAGACCATTACCAATTTTGTTTTACGATTAATGGATTCTCGTACCTTTTCCACGTCGATAGAGAAGTCATCACTTCTGGGGATTCTTATCTCCTTTCCGCCACTGACGGCAGCCAGAATAGGATAATAGAGAAAAGAGGGTATGGAGTTAATGATCTCATCCCCTTCTCCGATCACCAGCTTGAACACGTTCTCCAGGATCCCGTCGATCCCTGCTCCCAGAACTATCTTTTCCACTTCAACGCTCAGGTATTGGGCAATTCTCTCTTTAAGGTCAGGCGGGTCTGATTGAGGATACATGTGGAGCTGGCTAAAGCTCTTAAAGGCTTTGATAGCTTCAGTACTGGGCCCATATGGGTTCTCGTTGGATGCCAGTTTGACTATATTCTGCAGATTATATTCTCTTTTAACTTCTTCTACTGTCTTTCCTGCTTTATATCCCTCGATTCTGGTTACGGCCTCTCTAATTATCATCTTTCCAGTTTGATCTCTATTTTCTCCCAGTTATCTACCCCTCTCAAGGTAGAAACTAAAGCCTCTATCACGCTGGAGAAAACACTCTCCACGTAATCGTTCATGGGAACCTTTTTTCCATCTATCAGGAGTTCTATCATGGGTTAAACTCTTCCCCCCCCATATATAAAAAATGTGAATTGTTCTTGGATATCAAAGGATCAAAGGAAGAAATCTTACTCAGGCTTACGTGAGTCACAAAAGAAAGGTTCACGCAGGCTTACGGCTTTTTTAACTGCTTCCAGCAACTCTTTACCATTTAAATCCTTCACATCTATGAGATTATCGTTTCTGAGCAAACATGGTTTGATCTTCCCATCTGAAGTGACTCTTATCCGGTTGCAGTGCTGACAGAATTCTGAGTTGTGCAAAGGCTTGACGAATTCTATCAGTGACCTTTTGATGGCATATTGCCTTCTCTTGTGCATCTCCCTGACCACCACTGATTCAGCCAGATCCGAATACTTTTTCTCGATAGGTGATATATCCAAATAGTATTCTTCCATACCTGGCAAGCTCAAGTTCTCTATTACCTGTAGTATCACGTTTACTCCGTTCTGGTTAAATTGGGAAGTAAACTCCAGCATCTCGTCTACTTCAGTCTCGTTTACTCCTTTGAGAATAAGCATATTGACCTTGATGGGATTCAAATTGGCCTCATTTGCTGCATATATGGCCTCAACTACCTTATTCACATCCCCTCCAGTAACATCTCTAAATTTCTTCTCATTTAATGTGTCCAGACTGATGTTCACTCTGCTCAAGCCCGCATCTGCAAGGTCCTGAGCCTTTTTGGACAGCAATGTTCCGTTAGTGGTCATGGAAATCTCTTTAAAAGGGGGCATGGATTGAATGATGTCGTAAATATCCTTTCTTAGAAGAGGTTCGCCACCAGTTATTTTCACCTTTTTTACCCCTGAGTCGTAAAATACGTTGCATATTCTCTTGATATCCTCAATATCCATTTCTTCTTGAGGATCGGTCTCACCTTCTTTATGACAGTAAAAGCAATTCAAGTTACATCTATTGGTTATGGCAATCCTCAGGTTACTAACTCTCCTCCCAAATCTATCTTTGAGCATAATCCCTCCACTTTATTTAAATCCTCAGGAGTGTTAATATTCAGGAAAGAGATGAGCCCTTCATCGTAATGCCTGAGTCTCTCCACAGGATATAGTTTGACCCTGTCCATGTCGAGCACATTAATTATTTTTTTCTCACCCCTCTCCAGGCATCTCTCGATCCTGTCCACGACATTGTAGTTGTAGCACGCTAAAAGCGGCTCAGTTCTCCCATCCTTCCAGCTGGGTATTAAAGCCTCTTCATTCGAAAACTCTCCCAGAAGAAAATCTATAACTTCTCTTTTTACAAAGGGCATATCCACACCTACCACCAGTATCGGTTCTTTAAAGAACTTTAAGGATGCATGTATCCCCGCTAACGGGCCCATCTCTGTGAATTCGTCCTCTATTACTTGAGAGTAGCTGGAATAATCCTGGATTTGCTCACTTCTGCACACTATCACAGTATCAAGACCCTTCAAGGTCTTCATGAGCCTCTCAATTAAGGTTACTCCGTCGATCTTTATCATGCCCTTATCTATTCTTCCCAATCTGGAGCCTGAGCCACCGGCCAGTACAGCAACTTTGTTCACAAAAGGTGTTGACCGTGGACATATTTAATATTGTCTTTACTCGGTAAAAACATTAGAACATACGTAAAGTAGTGGAAAACATCATATTGTACCTGGTCAAGTTAGGGTTATAGGTGAAGATAGTGGAGAGGATGGTAAACGAGCTTAAAGAATACTATGATAACATCAAGCACCTCAATGAAGACGGGTTTATAAAAGTTAAAGCAGGTTACCTGGTCTCCTTTTTAACTGAAGGCCCAAGCGTCTATCTTATAACTTATGATGCAAGGATCTTCAAGCGTTTTGAAGAGAGATTTTTTAGAGAAGAGCTGCATGTATTGGATCAGGACGGTGAGGTGCCCAAAAATTATGTAGAGCTGGATGAAGCCCCTCATAGAGTCCTGGAAAAAATGAAAGAAATCAAAATGGAGCTTGCCATAGCTTTAGGACTTTTTTACTAGCCCTCTCCCTTCAGGTTAAAATTGCAGAATATATTTAATCTGTCTGCCAGTTCCATTTGTTGATGGTTATGGATGAACTGGCTAATATGAGGAGCAAGGACATACCCTATTCTAGAGTACTCAGTTCCATGTGCACAACTCCCCATCCTATCGCTGTGGAAGCCCATAAAATGTTCTTGGAGACCAATCTCGGCGATCCGGGGATATTTTGCGGGACCGCGGGCCTAGAAGAAAAGTTGATCTCTTTATTGGGAGAAATCCTTCAAAATCGGCAATTAAGCGGCTATATTTGTTCTGGAGGGACTGAAGCAAATATTCAGGCAATTAGAGCAGCCAGAAATATAAAAAAAGGGAAAAATATTGTCGTACCTCGTTCTGCACACTTCTCCTTCGAGAAGGTGGGTGACATCCTCGGGCTGGAAGTCAGGAAAGCAGAACTGACTAAAGAGTTTAAGGTAGATGTTTCCAGTGTAGAAGACCTCGTCGATAGCCAAACTGTCTCTGTTGTAGGTGTGGCGGGAAATACAGAGTTTGGGCAAACGGATCCCATGGAAGAACTATCAGATATTGCCGCGGACAAAGATATCCCTCTTCACGTGGATGCGGCTTTTGGAGGATTGATTATCCCTTTTATGGAGCAAAAACAAAAGCCTTCTTTCGATTTTCGTCTGGAGGGAGTAACATCCATGACC
>JBKHKH010000120.1:0-5908 GCA_046537735.1 Archaeoglobaceae archaeon
ATCTCTATATCTCTATATCTCTATATCTCTATTTCTTTCCGATGACTGAGGAAACGAACTGGTTAACACTGTATATCTTGTTCTTGATCACGTCTTTAATGTTCTTCTGCCCTTCGTAGTAGCCTACAGCCGTACCCACTATGAACAGGAAATCAACGTCGTCCAGCTGATATTTTTCCTTTATGTTCAACAGATCGTTCACTCTGTCCTCAGGGAGACCGTCAGCGGTCAACGCCTCTTCTTCATCAACATTCTCCAGGACCCTTTCATCCATACTCCATTTGTTCTTCAGTTCTTCGAACACGTCCCAAAGTAGAGATTTTTTGGTTTCAACATCCACGAGAACCACCTATTTGGTGCTTATTTGGCCCCTATATAAATCTTCACGTTGGTTACTTGGGGCTAACGTATTCCCATTTCTCAAGAGCCCTGCTCAATTCAGAGTGCCTTTCGGCTGCTTCTCTCAGGTCTTCTCCATTCATTGCAGCTTCTATTGATTGTCTTAGAGCCCTGGCACCCTCGAAGGTCCCGCCAGGATGCCCGTGAACTCCTCCTCCTGCCTGAACGATCACGTCGTTGCCGAAGAGATCGATTACGGCGGGAACAAGACCGGGATGCAGACCTCCAGAAGAAACAGGGAACACCTTCTTGAGATCTCCCCAGGATCCTCTGCAGATATCGGCAAGGTGAAGAACCTCTTCTGCTGCTCCATACATCTTGCCTACGCCAGTTCCCACGTGGAAGTTGTCCACTCCCACCAGTCGGGAGAGCTTTACCAGCACATTGAGGGATATGCCATGGAGAGGATTTCTGGTGAATGCAGCATGCATTGCGCGATGAGCATGTATCCCCAGGTTGAGGTCTTCGCACACCTCCCTGATGGTCTGGACCGCTGACCAGCCCGCAGTAACCACATCGATCATTATATACTCGTTGCCGTAGTCTGCCACCTTCTTAGCTCTTTCCTCCATTTTGGCGGTCTCTGCGGTAATGTTAACCAGAAATACTTTTTTCTCCCCTGTCTCCTCTTCTACCTTATCTCTGACCTTCATCACCTTCTCCAACCTGTCCTCAAACTTTATGAACGGCTGAGAGGTTAGGTTCTCGTCGTCCTTGACAAAGTCTATGCCCCCGGTCCACGCCTGATAAGCCACTTGTGAGTACTCGTCAGCATCGAAGCCCACCTTGGGTTTGGGAACAGTGGCGGTGAGGGGTCTGGATTCATTGAAGACCTTCTGCGCACCTTCTATACCCAAATGGGGTCCCTTAAAGTGTTTGGAGTACTTCGGGGGGAAGAGTATGTCCTCCAGCCTGAGGTTTTTGAGGGCACGCATTCCGAAAACATTGCCAGCGACAGAGCTAAGCAGTTGGGGTATGTTCCCCTCCTCGAAGAGGTCAAGAGGGTAGGAGACCTTTATAGTGTTCCCATCCATTTCATAAACTCTGGCCATCAATCTCTTGATCCTGTCCGGAAGTTTTGCCAGGGTGGTCCATGTCCCCACAGAGCTTTCAGAGGCCACTCTTCCCGCAGCTTCATCCATGGAAATTCCGTCGGGATCGACTTTAAAAACGCAGATAAGCTCGCCCTGAGGTTTATAATCCAGGTCTATAAATTCGGTATACCATTCAAAACTCATAAGAATTGATGTCAATACACAAGATATTAAATTTCTGCTCCCATATCCTGTGCTGAATTGGTATGCTTAATTAAGCTGCAGCAGCTTCTTCAGCCGCCTCGGCCCCTTCGACCACAGCGGGTTCCTTGAGGATCTCTATCTTCTTGATCTCCACTCTTCTGAGGGGGTAGTACTTTTTAGCGTTCTTATAGGTTTCAGAAGGTATCTTACCCAGGATGCATTCCTGAAGGAACTGCACAAAGTTCTGTCTGCCCCCGTGATCCAAAATGATCTCTCTCATCACGGCTCTGATCGCCTTTTTCTGGGTGCTCCTGCATCTCCTGATGGTGAATGTCACGGGCTTAACCCTCAGATGATATCCGTCAGTTGTCCTGATATCTATCACGTCCTCGATCTTGCTGGTCCTTCTCCTGGTGAGGCTGTTCATGTAATCTCTGGTGAGCTCGAACCTGTGGAATTTAGTGTAGGCGTTCTCCCCCGCGACCTTGTTGACCCTGAAGATCAACTTCTTATAGGGATTCTGATTGGAGTAATCATTGGTGAGCTCTGCCAGGGTGGTCTCCACACTTCTGTTGTAGAGCTTCTTTTCATCATCTGCAGGTGTCAATCCCACCTCAGCCATTCCGAAGTATTCAGGAGCGATTAGATTGTACCATTTCTTAAGCGTCCATTTATCCTTCACTCTTGCTGCTCTTTTTCTTGCCATGTATATCCCTCCACTTTATTTCAGCTCAACTATTCATTGATGAGGCTTTTAACATTAGGGAAGATTAGTATACGAGCACAAGTGGTCAATTAATAAACTTTTTGTCCCCCCATACAATCCCAACACAATCCCAACACAATTGCTCGATAAAATTGTTCGTTATCCATAGACCCATTAAGCAACAAAATTCATAGACTCACTATATCAGAGAATCTAAGGATCTAGAGCCTGCCCTCAACTGTCTGAATGCCGCTGTTACCTATCACATAGGGGATAGGTGTATCCCGGTGGTTTGTAAAGGCCAGGTTATGGACCAGTATGTATCTCCTCTTCGCATTACCTTCAAAACTGGTTATCAATTCAACAAAACCAGAGGTCAGATGGCGGAGGACCTTCATCAGCTTGTCGTCCACGGATGAATCGGTTATCAGTAAGGTGTTGTAATTGGTGTTCCTGGACTCCACGATGAATGCCTCTGTAAATCTTATCAGTCCTTTGTATTCGGTGGCAAAATTGAGGGCGATGGAAGCCCAGGAGTCTATTACCAGCCTACCTTCCTGTCCCAGCTTTAGCCTGGCATCGGCAATAGCTTTGGAAATAGAGTTCAAGTCCCGGGGGTCTCTGATGACCAGTTGCTCTTGACTTTTGGCTCCCAATCTTTTTCCGCTGACTCCGTCCACAATTACCAGTTTTCCTTTTTCCTCGTAATGCTGGGGATCAAGACCCATCAGCTGCATCTTGGTTCTCAAATCCCTGGGTAACATGTCCATCTCTACAAAAATGCAGTTCTCGCCATTCTCCAGACCTTGTTTAATGAACTGTATGGCAAAAGTTGTTTTACCACTGCCGGGTTCTCCGTGGAGAACTACATCCAACCCCCTGGGGATACCACCAGAGATAAAATCATCTAACTTGGATACCCCTATACTTATTCTATCAATCTCCAATTAAGCCACCCCGAACTTTGTTTTCAAGTTTCTAAGCTGTATAGTGAGCGGAATTCTTTTACCCCTAACCTCTGTGTTACCACAACGAATGTCGTTCAAGGCAGTTGCGGCGTCTCTCGCCTTGTAGAGTAAAGTAATTCCGTGACCAATTGCGCTGCTACAGTGCGCATCACTGCCAGCGATTGATGGTTTTTGGTATTTTACGGCAAAGTAGTTCGCCATTATGTTGCAAAAACCTATATAAAATTTTGCATTAAAAACTTCCACTGCATCCACCACGTCAATTACCTTGCCCAACCGCAATATCCCATGCCTGTGTACCTGAAAGGGATGCGCCACAGCTGCAACTCCACCAACATTTTTCACCAGTTGTGCTGTTTCCCTCATGGGGATCCCCGGCTCAAAGTCTCTAGATACTCCGAAAGCCAGTAGATGCCCTTCTTCAGTAGATATTTCCACACCGGGGAGAACGATCAGGGGAAGATGTTCTGATTCCACGATCTCTATGGCTTCCAGAGAGCCATTGACCGTATCGTGATCGGTTATGGATATAATGTCAATGCCTTTCTCCACAGCAGAATCCAGTAATTCTCTGACCGGGTCCCTGCCGTCGTGGCTGTGGGTGGAGTGGGCATGCAGTTCAGCTATCATTCATAATTCACAAGCAGCTAAAAATCGGCCAGAATTAAAATGTTATTCAAACTCTATGGTGGAAGGGGGTTTAGGAGTTATATCATAAACCACTCTGGTCACCTCAGGGATCTCAGAAGTTATGCGCAGGGACATTTTCCTCAGCAACCCGTAATCTATTTCCAGAGGGTCGGCGGTCATCCCATCTCTGGAACCCACGGCTCTGAGGGCTATTATGTAACCATAGACCCGTATATCTCCCTTAACTCCAGTAGCCCTTCCCACTAAAGCGGCAAAGCACTGCCATTTCTGGTAGTCCTCCAGCTCTTCCTCCACTATCCGGGTAGCTCTTTTGGCCACCTCCACTTTCTCCGGGGTCACTTCGCCCACCACCCTTACTGCCAGTCCGGGTCCGGGAAAGGGCATTCTCTGGGCTATCCCTTCGGGCAGACCGATGTGCTCTGCAACTTCCCTCACTTCATCCTTATAGAGCTCCCTTAAAGGCTCCACAACGTCCTTGAACTTGTACTCCAGAGGCATGCCTCCCACATTGTGGTGGCTCTTGATACCCCCCATGCTCTCGATAACGTCCGGATATATAGTTCCCTGGATGAGGTACTCTGCCTGATGCTCTTCAGCCACTTCTTCAAAGATATCCACAAAAAGACCGCCTACTATCTTCCTTTTTTCTTCGGGGTCGGTCACACCTTCAAGAGCATTAAAGAACTTGTCTTTGGCATCAATAAAAAGCAGGTTCATGTCCTTGAAAGTTTCCCGGATCTGTTCCGTTTCACCCTCTCTCATCAAACCGGTGTCCACATAGACAGGGATCAAATTATCACCTATAGCCTCATAGGATATTTTTGCGCATACAGAGCTATCAACACCTCCTGAAAGAGCAATTACAGCCTTACCACCATTAACCTTATCTCTTACTTCCCTGATGGCGTTCTGAACGAATTTGTCAATGTCGTGCATCTCTCAGCACTACTTCATCAGTTTTTTAAGTCTTTTGGAACCAGCTTCGAAGCTGGAGCTGAAACTCAGAGATCCCCATCATCACGCCAAAGGTCTTCCTTCACCGTCTTTAACTATAGTAAAAATATTTTAATTCCAGAGGAAGAATGGACGGTTTATGGATGAGCTGCTCCAGGAAGTCGTAAAAGCTCAGGAGACTTCGAGAAATAACAACCACCGGTTCATCATCATGTTGGGAACCACTCAACTGGATGAGAAGTTATTTCTTATCCTGGACAGCTTATTCAAGTATATAAACACTGAAAATACCCTAATCGCCGGAAGATCACATTTTATGGATGCAGCTCAGGACCGCCTTCAGGGGAAGTTCATTCACTACAAGGACTGCTCCCGGGTTCTGGGTTCAACTTACTCTTCTCTCATTCTCGACTTAACTGAGGGCATCAATCCCAACGATTTGGGGGTCCTGGTGGAAACGGTCAGTGGTGGAGGAGCGGTCATCTTGATCTGTCCCCGGGTAGAAGACTGGTACGATTTCGTGGGAAAGTGGGAAGAGGATCTGGCTGATCTGTCCAAATTTACTCCCAGGTTCAACCGGCGGTTCATCTCCAGAACACTGGAATCGAGCGGCGTAATAATCTACGATGTCCATGAAGGCAAGCTGAACAAGACCTGCACTTCAAGGGAACCGGAAAGAGGGAAGGAAGCGATGCGATTACCACATGAGGAAAAAGAGATAAAGAAGAAGCTCTACAAGCTTTGCGCTACGCAGGATCAGGTGCGGGTTCTGGAGCTCTTTGAGGGGTTTTTTGATAGAGAGAGGGAAAAGAAGTCAGTGATCATCACTGCCGATAGGGGAAGGGGTAAGACGGCCGTACTGGGTATTGTAACCCCTTACATAATTTCCAGGATGAACAGAGTTCTCAAAAGACCTATCAGGATCATGGTAGTTGCTCCCGGTCCGGAATCGGTTCAAACCTATTTCGACTTCCTGAAGAAATCCCTGTTGA
>JBKHKH010000043.1:0-14735 GCA_046537735.1 Archaeoglobaceae archaeon
CGCCACCTTACAAACACACCATTTCCTATTTTCTCCATCTCACTCAATTCCAGCCTGAGAGGAGGGTCAAAGGAGTTACCTTCCACAGGTGAAGGACCACTCCCTATTATCGTATTACCGTAGTAAACCATAATCTCGTCCACCAAGCCTCCTGAGAGCATGCTGTGGTTTAGAGTTCCTCCCCCCTCTACCATCAGCTTGCCGATTCCTATCTCGAAAAGCCTTGTGGATAGAGCAGATAAATTGACTCTCTCTTTACCTGTGATTATTACTTCTGCCATCTCTGAGATTTCTTCTACTCTTGTTTTCTCTGCCTTCTCGGATACCGCCAGAATGGTCCGGGCGTCATCGTTCAGAACATGAGAGGTTTGTGGCACCCTGCATCTGCTATCCACCACCACTCTGATTGGATTTGAAGGTTTTCCGTCGGCAACTCTCTGGCTCCGCAGACTTTCATTCTTGACGGTCAATCGTGGATTGTCACTCAGCACAGTACCAATACCTACCATAATGGCATCGCTTGAAGACCGCAGTCTGTCCACTCTTTCAGCATCCTCTTCGCAGGAGATCTTGATCTGTCTTTTTTTCTGATCGCTTATTTTCCCATCAGCGCTGGCTGCTACGTTAATAAACGTGAATGGCCTCATCTTACACCTCTATCTCTATCGTCATTATTGTTTGATCAGGTCCTCCAGCTTTTCTTTGGCTGCCTTAACCCTCTTCTCGTCTTTACCGGAGAATTTTATCATTATATAACCTGGTTTGGGGTAAGAACCGATCTCGACGTCTTCGAACTCATCAACTACAGAATTCAAACTCTCCATTATTTTATCTTCATGGCCCTTAACCACCATTCTTTCCTCGAAGTAGTTATATGAGCCGTATTTGGGAAGGAATTTATCCAGAATATACTTCATCTCTTCGGGAACTCCGGGCATGACAGAGATATTATCAACCATAAATCCGGGAGCTGCGCCCACTACGTTATTTACTACTTCTGAACCCTCTGGAATGGTGGCCATACTTTTGATAGCCGTCTCATTCTTCATTCTCGCCCTCAGAAAAGAGAAGACCTCATCATTGACCTTTAATTCCCTATTGGTAGCTTTAGCTACTCCTTCAGCAGTAACATCATCGTGGGTAACCCCTAATCCACCGGTAACTATTACGTGATCAGCCTTCTGGCTGGCATCCACTACTTCTTGAGCTATAACATCTACCACATCTGGAATGGTTAGCATTTTAATAACATTATGGCCGGAACGGGTTAGCTTATTGGCGATGTAAGCGGAATTGGTATTGACGATATCCCCACTCAAGAGCTCGTTACCCACACTGATTATTATAAAATCCATGAAGGTCATTGAACATCTATATAAAAAAGTTTTTTATTCTATCCAAAGATCATTTTGACCGTCACGATCTCGTAAGGCTTGACAGACAGCTTAATGGAGTTCTTATCGATTGACAGATCCTCCATGTCATCTTCCAGCAGGTTGGTCTTTACCACTTTTTTCGGTTCCGCAAATAAGGTGATCTCGGATTCTGTTTTTTCTCCTGTAGTCTCATAGAACCTGAGCACCATACCTTTCCCATCTTCCGATGGCTTAAGCGCTGTCATAACCACGTTTTCCGGGCTGATATTCACAAAGGACCTTGCCCCTCTGAATTTCTTGTTTTGGGGGAGTTGAAATGCCCAGGGGCTGTAGTTGAACTCATAACCCTGTTTGTATACTTTGGCCTCTTTCCAGTCTCCTTTGTGGGGATAGACTGAATAGTTGAACGTGTAGGTCTTGGTCTCTCTGGCATCAGGGACGGGTATAAGAGGACCCGCTTTCCCATCGGAAGAGAGCATCCCCACGCATCTCAGCAAGGTTATATAGATGTTGCCATCCCTGATCTCGTTTTCCGGGGTTCCCTTATTCATAACGGTCAATCCAACTTCCCCGTTACTGTAATCGATCCACTTGAGAGAAGGGAAAACTGGTGAAGGCCGGTCCATCCATCCTTCAGGGCTAAAGTAATACTGGTTGGTGGGTCTCTTAACCGGACCGAACTGTGAGTCGCAGTAGTAGTCTGGAAGCCTGATATCAGTAGAGAATCTTGCTCTCAGCCTCAACCTGGGATGTTCGTTCTTTACGGTGGTTATGAAATCAATTCTGGGTAGATCCCTGTAGATAATGATCTTTTTGTTGATCCGGAGAAAATTATGTCTCCAAAGTTCACCTTTCAGGATGTTGGTAAGCCTGTATGGCCATCGCAGGGAATAGTAATCCGATTCAACATTTATAATCCGTCTGAGAGGTGATTTATCTATCCAGAAATTCCTCATCCTGAAAGAACCGAACTCAAAACCTTCACCGCTCTCGGTTTTTATTGGCGCACCGATCGACTCTTTATGGTAGTATAGATCGCCGGTCTCTTCTTCAAGGACCAGATCATTCGCCTTGCAAACTCTTCGATCATCGATGAAGATATCAATTAGACCGCTTTCCGGCTCAAATCTTGCCCGGAAGTAATTGTTCTCCACCACATTGCCCTTGACTTTGAGAGTATTGGTCTTCTTTCCCCTCTCGCTTACTATTTTATACACTTTATATCCCACTGCAGGGACTTTGGCCACGAATCCGATCCTTGCATACTTGATAGACTCATCTTCATACCTGGTAAACCTTATGAGATCCACATTGATTGTCTCCTTTCCACTGTTTAACCCCCCGATTTTACTTATCTCACCCTCCCCAAAGTTCAAATCGACCTCGACCCAGTTGGAAACTTCCCAAGAAAGAGGATTGAATACGGCTATATCTCCATGGTATTCTCCACTGGAATCCGCTTCAATCAGGCTTCTCACTACCTTAGGGTGCAGATATGATAACTTTGTTCTTAGATAGCCGATATAATCCCTAACCTCTTCATAGGCACTGTCCATTCCAGTCCCGGGAACCACATCGTGAAAACCCAGAAAGAGTAGCTTCTCCCACAGGTCTCTCAGTTCTTCCAGGTACTTTCCAGAACGGTAATTGGAGGGATTTATGATCTCCAAGATCGACAGGAATCTCTCAAAGCTGAGAAGCCAGTTCTCATATTTTCTGAGGCTCTTCTTGATCCATATTCTACTGGAACAGCAGTCGGGGAACACGTAGGAGTACCTGCTGGAATACATCTCCCCCCTCCTTATGGGCAAATTCTTTGCCTCTTCTTCCAGAGCCCTGAAGAATTCAGAAGGTGTAGAGATCCTCATCTCTGCCTCTTCCTCTTTCTCATTCCAGTTTCTCACAGCTTGAATGATCTCCGGGAGAGGTGCCATGGAACCGCTTCCCGAAGGCATCAGTATGTGGTTGGTATGTGCCAGCTCTTTCAGTTTTCTATAACTATCTTCAAGTTTAGTCAAGTCCAATCCGGCTCTGTAACCGAGTGACATCCAGTGAGAGGTAATTCTGGTACCGTCAAGCCCTTCCCAGTAGAATTCGGATGGCTTATTGTCAGGACAACCCCTTCGGAAGGCCATCCATTTATACCCACTCTTCCTGTAGATCTGGGGTAATTGAGCATTCAATCCAAAGCTGTCCGCCTGCCACATCACAGGCACATCGACACCGAATTTGTCTTTAACATACTTTTTGCCCATCACTATCTCTCTGATAATGGTCTCCTCCTGGGTGAGCATGGTGTCGGCCATCAAACGCTCTCCATCTGCAATTTCGAGTCTTCCTTGTTTAATATACTCAGTTATTTTTGAAAATATCTCCGGAAACCGTTTTTCAACCTCTTCAAGGAGAAAGGTTTGCTCTAACATGAACTTGAAGTCTTTTTCTTCCTCCATCATCTCCACAACTTTCTTCATTATGAGATCGATGTATATGTAGAAATAGTCCTCCTTGGTAAAGACCCAGGCAGCATCGTAGTGGGTATGAGGAACCACATAAATAACATCCTTCTTCGATTCTTGCTCATTCATAAACATTAGCCCTACGCTAAATCGGTTTAAATTCTTTTGCTGAACTGAATCTCAGCACAATGATTTTCTCTTCAAGGTCTATAAGAGCTTTGATTACTCTATTCAAATTTTTTGGGTGTGTATCTGGCTATTTGAGGATATACAGGACAACGTCACTGACATTGGTCCCCGTGTTTCCGGTTATTATCAACGAGCTGGTCTTCTTCAATAAAGTATAGCTATCGTACCTGCTAATGTACTCTTCTATATTCACTCCCTGTTCGTCCAGAGCGGTCAGTGAGCCTCTATCTACTATTGCTCCGGCCACCTCATGGAGGTAATCTGAGCCGTCCGTTCCCACACTGGCAACCACCCAGTCCCTTTTACATTTAGCAAGCTCCAGCATGGAGACGGCAGCATAATGCTGGTTCCTCCCTCCTATCCCGTGGTTCTCAGGGAGAACGGGAGTGGTCTCCCCACCCAGAACGATCAGGTTATGATCAGAGTACTTATCTTCCAGTATTTGCTTTGCCCGCTGTCTGGCAACAAGTGTGGTCTCCCCCTTTTGTTCACTGGTAACTATTACTGGTCTAAGCCCTAATTGCTCTCCTCTTCTGGACATCTCCTGCAGGGCGGTCCTGTTATTGCCGATTACAAAATTGAAGCAATTGCTCAACTGCTTGGGTGTCTCTTCAACCTCTCCATTAACTCCCCCCTGCAGGTGGTTTACCACACCTTGAGGCACTTTAGATAACAGGTCATACTTCTCTAAAACCTTTAGAGCGTCATGGAACGTGGAATTATCGGCAGCGGTGGGTCCAGATGCGATAACGTCAACATCATCTCCCACCACATCCGAAATTATTATGGAGACCACTTTTGCCGGATAGAAAAATTCTCCCAGCCTACCTCCCTTTACTTCGGACAGATGTTTTCTGACCGCATTTATCTCTTTGATCTCAGCTCCAGACGCCAGTAAATATTCTGTTACCTTTTGCTTATCCCCCAAACTGATGCCAGCAACGGGATAAGCCATTAGAGCCGAACCACCGCCTGAGATTAAGCACATGACTATATCGTCCTCATCTATGGAGTACTGCTCCTTGAGGCGGAGCATGTTGTTCACCGCTTCGATGCTTCTAAGGTCAGGGATGGGGTGAGGAGCCTCCATTACGGTTATCTTTTCAGTGCGATAATCTGTGGTGGTGCAGCTCACCATTCCTGCCGTAATGCTCTCAGGACCAAGGACACTTTCAAGGGTTTCTGCCATCGATCCGGAAGCCTTACCCCCACCAATGACAAATATCCTTCCCTTCACCTCGAAAGAGCTGTTATTCACCATCAGCGAGTCCAGCTGGTAGCTCACCGAATCCCTGACGATGCTGGAAGGAAGAACTTTGCTTATACCCGCTTCAATAATATCCAGGGCGAGCTTTCTCAGCCTGGTGGTGGCCAGCAGATGTTTATTCTTAATAATTGAACTATCCTGAGTTGGGAGCTTCACAGCCCTGTCCTTAACGTGAATACATTAATTATTTTCCTTGAGAAAATGAGAATGAGTGAAATGAAAATTACTTTATTTTCGGCTTCTGTGTACAGTGGTAAACTGTGCTAGATTCTGTCTAATCAAAATTTATTAATCATTCCTGCCAGCTTGAAAATGATGTCCGGTATTAGATCTGTACCAACTGTCCTTTTGGCCCTTACAGCCACGATCCTGGGATGGGGATGGGCTTTCATGAACATAAAGATAGCCTTGAACGAATTGGACCCCATCACTCTCACTATCCTGAGATTTATAGTTGCAGACACCCTATTCATCCCGTATATAATATATAGAAAGGATTCGCTTCTCCGAAGAGGGGATATACCCTTCGTGTTCGTCTTGGGATTCGGGGGAGTGGCGATATACCACCTCTGCCTGAATTTTGGTGAAGTCTACATCCCGTCAGGAGTGGCCAGCCTGATAATTGCCACTGCACCAGTGTATATCTTTATCAGTTCCATATTCCTTTTGGGAGAAAGACTGCTGAAGACCAGAGTTATGGGAACGGTCCTCGCACTCACCGGAGTGACATTCATCATTGTGTCCGGGGACACATCCTATGAGATCGGTAATTACATTGGAGCTCTTGCAGTACTCATTTCGGCGTTATCTGCCACATTCTACACCGTTTACGGAAAGAGTATATTCACACTGAACCGGTACTCTCCATCCATACTCACTGCATATTCCATCACTCTGGGGACAATTCCCTTATTTCTCCTGCTAACGCCCAGTAGAGTTGAGCAGGTAGCCAGCATTTCCCCGGAGACCTGGGCATCGGTATTGTTCTTGGGAATATTTTCCACCTTCATAGCCTATCAGGGTTGGTATTACGCTCTGAACAAGCTGGACGCTTCCAGAGCGGCAGTATTTCTACAGGCTATACCTGTAGTGGCTGTAACCTCCGGTGTGGTCTTTCTTGACGAACCCATCAATTCTTTCTTTGCCATCGGGGCTGTGATGGTTATAGTAGGCGTTTATGTAGTAAATAGAAAGTAAATAAATCCATTGCAGAGAAGATAATGAATCCATTGCAGAAAGTCACCCAAAATGATATATGACCTCTAAAAATTTTTTCACTGAGGATGCTGGGGACAATAATTAACGCCGCCGCCATTGTAATTGCTAGCATAGCAGGGATTTTGCTGGGTTCTAGATTAAATGAAGAGCTTAAAGAATCCCTTATCAATGCTCTGGGTCTGGCTGTTATTTTGATAGGACTGAGTATGGCCCTTGAAACCCAGAATGTTCTGGTAGTGATCGCCAGCATGCTTATAGGAACTGCTATAGGAGAGCTAATCGGAATTGAAAAGTGGCTGGACAAGGGCGCTAACCGCATAGAAGCTCGATTTGAAGGCTCCAGATTTACAGATGGTTTCGTCTCATCGACGCTACTCTTCTGTGTGGGCTCACTGGCAATAGTGGGTCCCATACAAGAGGGATTAACGGGTGATACTTCTATTTTAATGGCCAAGTCCATGCTCGACGGGATCGCTGCCATGGCGCTATCTTCAACTCTTGGGATTGGTGTGCTATTCTCTTCTGTTTCGGTACTGATATACCAGGGGTTTTTTACTCTCCTGGCTTCGTCCATGTCAGCCTATGCCACAGAGCAGATAATAATCGAAGTTACTGCTACGGGCGGGCTGTTGATCATGGCCATCGGGATTAAACTCCTCCAGCTGAGGGATTTGAAGATAGGGAATATGCTGCCTGCGATATTTGTAGCTCCTGTTTTGACACCTTTACTTCAGGTTCTGTGAACTTCTAATCCTGAAGAGAGTTAGCTATGACATTAATAACTCTTGTCAAAGGGCTCTACTCTCTAATTAAGTCGGCCTGAGATTAAATAGGCTGGAGAGTCCCAAAAATTGGTGGTGAGTAAATTGGGGATGAGGATGATGACCTCTCCAGCTGTGGTTCCCAGAATAAATTCCCTTTACAACAATAAAAAGTGATTGGAAAAACTCATGGTGGTTCAGCATGACGTATAGCACGCTGATTCTAAACCTATATTATCTTGTCTTTACCTCATATTATTTGAGGGGCTCATGAGGACGGGGACACCTCTCCAACCGGCATTCTTGATTTTGATATGGGCCCCTCATCTTATAGCTGTCATAAGGTGCTTGATAATAATTAGAAAAGGTTATATGGGATTATAGAAGAGTAATAGTCTGCTGGGATAGATGGGTTGGAGTGGCCAGGGCGGTTTAAGACAGGTGGTGTCTTAGAGTATGCAACGGCGGGATTGGTAAAAGGTTGCTACTCTCTATAAGAGTTTACTACCGATACTACCACCCTGGCATATTATTACGTAAAAGCTGATTTTATAACTTTTTCTGTTGAATTAAGTTGTCTTCATCACACTTTTTGTAGATATCATATACGTAGACCCCTGTGCAATCTCTTGTTATCACCTTCATACTTACAAAATATTATTAACACATATATTCAGTCCCCCGTTATGGATCAGATAACCATTTACATGACAGGAACTGCTGGCTCGGGAAAAACCTATTTAACTAATGGTTTTTCTGAATGGCTTGATTTAAAGCGATTGGATAGTATCACCGTCAATCTCGACCCTGGGGTTGATAAATTACCGTATACTCCTGACGTGGACATTAGAGAATGGTTGACGCTGGAAAATGTTATGGATGTGTATGGTGTGGGACCAAATGGAGCTCAAATTATTTGTGCTGACCTGATCAGCACCAAAATCACCGAGGTAAAAGATGAAATAGACTACCAGGGCGGCCAATTTGTGATAGTTGACACTCCGGGCCAGATGGAGCTGTTTACCCTTAGGAGCAGCAGTCAATTCATTGTTAACTCCTTAGGGTTTCGAAATAGCGTAATGGTCTTCCTCTTTGATCCTGTCATTTCCAAAACACCGTCAGGTTTGATCTCACTGCTGTTTATGTCAGCGTCAGCTGTTTTCAGGTTGAACCTGCCTCAAGTTATGGTGTTATCCAAATCAGATGTCCTGACTGAAGCAGAGTTAGAGCAGGTCATAGGGTGGAGTACAGACCCGGAGAGCCTGTACAACTCGCTTAGCACAGGCACCATAAGGGGTTTGAGCGATGACCTATTCCATATGTTGAGAGAAACAGGTTTGTTCAGGCCGCTGACTCCCGTATCCTCTATCAATGGTTTTGGAATGGAAGATATCTACGACGGGATACAGGAGATATTTTACGGCGGGGAAGACGTTGAGAGCATGCTCTACTGATCGAATTTATTGTTAAAATCAATAGAAATTGGAAATATAATTTACTGATACTAAACGGTTGATAGGTTGTAAAAATGTAAAAAATGTAAGAGATTGAGAGCGTCTGATGTGCAAGTTGGATTTTGGAGAACTTGTGCTCTCTATACTCTATACGCTCACTCTTTTTTCAACTCATCCAGCCTTCTCTTCACTTCATTGAGCCTATCTTCCAGAAATTTTGCCTCTTGCTCGAGCATATCTATTTCTCCCTCTGTATATTCTGGAACATAAGGATAATATCCGGGACCGTAGTCTCTTGCGGGTGAATATCTCCAGCACCAGCCTCTACCGTACCTCCAGCCTGGCCTTTCCCAGGGTGGAAGATGTCTCCACGGTCCGAAACCAGGATACCACATCACTTATCACCTCCAATTTTCTTCGTCACGTGGTGAATATATATTCAAAATGCTATTTTAATTTTTCGGGTAACCAAAAAATGGATAATTAAGTTTATGGGGGATGTTCTGAAAAGTGGTTTCAGGCGATGATCAAAGCAGCTCCAGAAGCTGAAGGGCTTCGATCACTCCTTCACCGTTCTCTTTATTGAGGACAACATCCGCTCCTTGCTTTAATTTTTCATCAGCATTACCAACGGCGATGCCTTTACCGGCTGCTGCCAGCAGGTCCAGGTCATTTCCAGAATCTCCTATTGCCACAAAGTCTCTGGCGGTCAAATTTAGGTTACGGGCAATATAGTCAAGGGCTTTACCTTTGTTTACGTTAGCATCTATTATGTGGTACGCAAACCCGGAGTCGACTATTTTCACTTCATCACCCATACCTTTATCCTCGATCATCTTCATAGCGTCCTCTACGGGAAAGTTCCTTCTCATGCACACTTCTGACTTTCTGTACTCTTCATCAAGGAACTCTATCTTAAAATCGTCCATCAGCAATTGAGCTGCGTTATAGCACTTATTCTTGTCGCCCAGGATTGTATCATCTCCGTCGTAGGTAAATCTTACTACACCACCGTTCTCGCAGATCGCCATATCGGATACTCCTATCAGCTTGGCAGTAGTGCGGGCGAAACAGGATATGTTACCGGTAGCAAGTACAATAGGTAATTTGACCTTTCTTAGAGCATCTACAGCATTACAGTTGATACTCCTATCCTGATATGTTAATGTGCCATCAATATCGATAGCCAATCCCTTAACCTTGAACATGAGAGCTCATTGAATGGGAGGTATTTAATTGATGTTCTCACTCATTACAATATGTGGTATAACATATCATAAGTTTACACATTATGATGTTAATTAGTGTTACTAAAAAAGAAAAAATAATAAATGTAACAAACCATAAATAAGCGTGGAGTGCAAAACCAAAATAAAGCATTACTGGGACTGCAATGTCGAAGTACACGATAAATTCTTCTCATTTTTTCAGGACGAAGAGCTTATCTGGAGAGAATTTTTGATCGGCAAATTGGGCGACTGCCAAAAAATCCTGGAGATGGGATGCGGCACCGGAAATCTAACCAAGATCCTGGTCAAAGCGGGCTACCATGTTACAGCGGTGGACATATCACCACAAATGTTGAGGAAATTCGCATCCAATAACGGATGCCAAATACTGTTGGGAGATGCCGAAAACCCTCCGTTTAAGGAAGATAGTTTTGACGCCGTAATATGCAGGAACTTGATGTGCACTCTACCTGAACCTGAGAAAACACTCCATAATTGGTCTAAATTATTGAAGCAGGGTGGAAAACTGTGCATAATCGATAAAATAGATACAGGAACAAACATAAGAGAGAGGATTGGACATTTTTTGGTCCTGATGTTAGAAGGGCAGAATTTATGGAGGTTGGGTTATGGAAAGGATACTGCAAGTCTGATTCCTTTCCATTGCGGATTTAAACCCCATGCTCTGAAGTCACTGGTCTCAAAGTGTGGTTTTGAGAAGGTTATAATCGATAGAATGGATGCAGTTAACATCGCCAAAAGAAGAAATGTACCATTTTACTACAACCTGCTGCGGGAAGAGAATTTTTGTGTTACCGCCCAAAAATCGTAGTTAGGTGGAAGCTAATAAAATATTAGAAAATAATTAATACAGCTTTACAAACCAGTAAAAAGTGAACACTTGTGATATCTGTGGAAAAAAGGAGTTTCTTCCCTATAAGTGCTCATACTGTGGTGGGACGTTCTGTGCAGCTCATAGGCTTCCTGAAATGCACAACTGTTCAGGGGACTGGAATGTCCCTGTGAACGTTAAAAAGAGAGAGGGAAGCAGAGAGGATAGGGCTAAAAAGATCAAAATGCCTAAAATCCCCTTTTCTTCTTCTCCATCCAGACGTCAAGATTTTGATTTTGGTGATTTTCCTCCTCCTTCCCGTGGGTTAGGGGCTTACGGATACAATAATATCATTATAGGAACGTGTACGGTTCTCTTCTTAATTTCATTACTATTTGTAGGTCCTGTGGTAGATTATCTGGCACTTCACCCGGATGAAGTACTTTTCCGACCGTGGCAGCTGGTCACCAGCATGTTCCTCCATGCCCATTTCTGGCACTTTTTTGTGAACATGATCGTTCTGTTCTTCTTTGGAAGTGAGCTGGAAAGGCGAGTGGGAGGAAAAACGTTCTTGACGATATTTTTCCTGTCAGGATTGGCGGGCAATTTCGCCTATTTGGGTTATGCTTACGTGACCAACCCACTGATTCCTGCTTTGGGTGCCAGTGGAGCGATTTACGGTGTCCTGGGAACTCTGGCCATCATTGCCCCTGAGATTAGAGTACTATTCTTCTTTGCCATTCCTATGAGCATTAGAACACTGATCGTCCTGTTCGCCATTGTAGATATCATGGGGTTTGTAGGTTCGATGGGGCCGGGTATACAGACAGGAGTAGCCCACTCTGCCCATCTGGCTGGTTTACTTGTGGGGCTTTATTACGGAAAAAGAATGAGAATAGTGAGAAAATGGAGGATGTTTTGAAGCTGGACAAGCCCGTCGCCATATGGACAGAGAAAGAGAGGTTTGAAGGAATAGGAAGCTGTTTAACTGTAATCCTTAGAACTATAGGCTGCCACTGGAACAAGTGTCTTATGTGCGGCTACTCACAAGATGCGGATAAGAGAGTTACTGCCGAGAACCTGCAGAACCAGTTTGATTACGCCATGAGCAAGTACGAGGGTGATTTTGATATCGTAAAGATATTCACCTCCGGCAGCTTTTTCGATGAAAGAGAAGTGCCCTCAAACGTTAGAGAGTACATATATCAAAAGGTAGTGGATAATGGAGTTAAAAAGCTCTCCGTAGAGAGCAGGCCAGAATTCGTTACCAGAGAAAAGCTGGTCGACCAGGAAGTAGTGCTTGAAGTGGGGATAGGTCTGGAAACTTCTAACGATTTTATCAGAGAGCACTGTATAAACAAAGGATTCACTTTTGAAGACTTCAAAAAAGCAGCTTCACTGCTGAAAGAAGAGAACGTCCTGATAAAGGTTTACCTATTGCTCAAACCGCCTTTCCTATCCGAGAGAGAGGCCATAAACGATACGATCAGTTCTGCTCTCCATGTTAAAGAGTATGCAGATATGGTATCTGTAAATCCCACCAATATCCCTTCCAAAACCTATATTGAGGTTTTGTGGAAGAGGGGGATGTATCGTCCTCCCTGGCTGTGGAGCATGATAGAAGTTGTCAACAGGATCAGAGAAGAAGGCATGGAAGTTAAGGGCGATCCTGTAGCCGGAGGAAAAGAAAGAGGTCCTCATAACTGTGGGAAATGCGATAGTGAGGCGATCAGAGCCATAAGGGATTTTTCTCTATCTCAGGATACTGAGGAGCTTAAGGGCCTGTCCTGCGACTGCATTCATAAGTGGAAAAAAGCTCTAGAGCTGGAAGACTACTCCAGAGTTCCACTTTACAGGTAAAACTAGTGTTACTTTATTGTAACACGAAAGTATAGAAAAATTCCCCAATAGCTTGGCAAGCATACTTCTTAACAAAGAACTTAACAATTAAGAACTAAAACTCTGCTTGAGGGTTTTTTCCAAGTTTAATAATATGTGGTATCGCCAAGCGATGCCACGCGGCTCCAGAACGCATTTCTGGTTAGCGATAAACTTTAATCCTATACCGGATTACCAATGCTATGGGGAAACTTGGAGAAGGGGACAAGCTTTTTGGTACTGATGGTGTCAGGGGAATAGCCAACGAAGAGCTAACGGTTGAAATGGCTCTCAACCTGGGCAAGGTTATGGGTACTCTGAGAAAAAGAGTTGCCGTGGGTAAGGATTCTAGATTATCAGGTTCGATGTTGAAGAGCGCGGTTATAGCAGGGATAACTTCTTCTGGTGCCGATGTGGTGGATCTGGGTCTGGCTCCCACTCCTGCATTGCAATATTACGTGAAGAAAAAGCCTGAAGTGGGGGGTGGTATTGTGGTTACTGCCAGCCATAATCCCAAGAACTACAACGGTATCAAGTTCATTCAAGAAGACGGAAGAGAATTCACTAGAGATATGGATGATGAGAGCGAGAAGATGTACAGGCAACAGATTTTTGATAGAGCGGACTGGAGTAAAGTGGGCCAGGTCTTTAATGACGAATATTTGCGTTTATACCTTGACGGAATGAGAAAGGTGGTGAAAGAACAGGCCATAAAGGAGAGAAACTATACTGTGGTCATTGACTGCGGAAATGGGGCAGGAGGTGCTGTGACTCCTCAATTGTTGAGGGAGCTTGGATGTAATGTCATCAGTATAAACTCTCACTTCGACGGTAGATTCCCGCAGAGAAATCCCGAACCCACAGAAGAGAACGTGGGTCTTCTAAAAGAAGTGGTAAAATTGAACTCTGCTGACCTAGGTGTTGCTCACGATGGGGACGCTGACAGGGCAACATTTGTAAACGAGAAAGGAGAATTTGTGGGCGAAGACATTATTCTGGCCTTAATGGCTAAACATTACATAGAGAAAAGCGGAGGAGGTAAATTTGTCACTCCTGTGTCGTCCTCCAGATGTGCTGAAGATGTGGTCAAGGATGCAGGTGGTGAAGTGGTATACACCAAAGTGGGTTCCCCAGTGGTTTCTGAGACCATGCTCAAGGTAAACGCCGCTTTTGGCGGTGAGGGTAACGGTGGTCTGATATTCCCAGAACACCTGCACGCCAGAGATGGTGCTATGTCCGCAGCCAAAATTCTGGAGTTGATGGCAGTGGAAAACAAGCCATTATCCCAGCTGGTAAATGTAGTGCCCAGGTATTACACCCTGAAGACCAAAGTAAAGTGCAGTGATAAAAACCTGCTTTTAAAGGGACTGCAAGAAGAGTACCCGAACGCTAACCTGACTGATGGGGCCAGAATAGACTTTGAAGATGGGTGGCTGCTGATAAGACCTTCAGGGACCGAACCCATAGCCAGAATTTTTTCTGAAGCCCAGTCAGAGAAGCGTGCTCAGGAATTACTGGACGAGGGGTTAAGCTCAGTTAAAAAGATACTGGAGTCTTGAATCGTAGTATAGTATATCATACGATGGTTAGATATGTTACAGGGGATTATAGAAAGTCCAGCAGAGTGGTAGATGATCTTTTATTTCCTTTTATTAAGGTAGCGATCTTCTGGAAATCTTTTTCGTAACTTTCTCTTAGCTGTGGACGGTATAGAATGGCTGCAGGATGATAAACAGCAATGATCTTCATCCCGTTAACTTCTTTGAGCTGGCCCTTGACTTTGGATATCCCCGGGAAGTCCAGATCGAACAGTGAAAAGGCGAAGCTTGCAGAGTGTTTCCCCAGACAGACCAGAACCGAAGGATCTATGGCCTCCAGTTGTCTTAACAGGTAAGGGGTGCACGCTTCTACTTCTTCGGGTTGAGGATCCCGGTTATGAGGAGGTCTGCACTTGAGAATGTTGGTGATATAGACATCCTTTCTACTAAGGTTAAGCACACCTTCGATCATCTCAGTGAGCACTTTCCCTGCAGCGCCCACAAATGGCTTTCCTTGGAGATCTTCTTCCTTTCCGG
>JBKHKH010000121.1:0-5881 GCA_046537735.1 Archaeoglobaceae archaeon
CGTGCATCGTATCACCATCCCAGTAGAGAAGAGCAGCTTTCAGGGGGCTGTATTCTTCGTCAGGCTTCTTGTGGCACATAACGTTGAGGATGTCAGCCCCGTATTTCTCTAACTGGTTCTCCACCATGACGTTAGCGGCAGATGAGGTGAGAGGTGTGAGGGGAATGGCCATTACAATGAATACCATCACCAGAGCAAGCATGAGAATAGACATGGCAGCCTCAAAGGTGAACATCTGGCCCCTGTCACTTACCATACGTACACCTCCATCACCATCGGCTCATTGAGCTCGTTACACACCACGAACCTCTTGCTGTATCCCAGATCAGAATAATCTGGCACTGAGTTCCCTACATTGCCTATCCTTACTCCGTTTACGGTTTCGACGGTGACGTTGACTTGATAGTCCATACCAGAGAAACCAGCTTCTTGAGTGAAATTATCATACGATTTGGATAACAGGTCCTCTGTGCTGGTCAGGTTTACAGTATTACTTTCACCTGCCGATAAATTGATCAGAAGAAAATCAGACAATGATTCAGCAATGAGCTGTTTTTCATTGCTTTTTTCTGATATAGGTGAAACTATGCTGGTTGATAGGTAAAAGATAGCAAATACTCCAAAGAGAAATAATGCTAAACCGACTATGTAATCTACACTAACCTGACCCTTATCGTCCATTATAATTGTAATGGTAATTATAGTCTTATAAATCTTCTGGCAACATGATTATCACAGGGGACAGGATTACAAATCATTAGAAGAGTAAATTCCAAAATTCAACTCACTGTCCTGAACATAGTTTTTATTCAATTTCAACGCTATTTCAGCTTTTTTTAGCTCTCTACCCAGATAAGCCGCATGATCCAGCCGGGAAATAAGTTTATTTTCTACTACGGTATCTGAAATGCTCTTGGCGTCATCTCCCACAACCGTCAGCCGATCGTGTCTGCACACAATTTTTCCATTGTGTGTCCATATCCTGAAATCGCCGCACGGGTCACGATGGAATTCCCCTTCGAAAGCCTGAACGTGGTCTTGAGGGGGGCTGCGGGTGCGAAGGGCCTTCTTATCTTTGAGACTGAGAAGATCTACGCCCAGGTCTTTGGGAGGAGTGTTGCGCATTTTAGCTGCTTTGGACATATAGGAGGCTGTCCTCAGCTCTCTGACACACCCTCTGGTCTTTAAACTGGCCTCAGTAGTGAAAAGCATGTTGACATTCAATTCTTCAGCAATAAATGCCAGTGTGGCGTTGATACCCAATGAATCGGCATCGCTCAGCTCGGTTACATTTCCAACCCCCATAAGGACCGGCGTCTCTCCATCCAATTCCCTGAACTTCCGGTACCGGAATAAAGAGCCCGAGATATTCTGGGGTTGGAGAAGACAATCCGCAATGACCCTGTCAGTCTTTTGTCTCACTTTTTCAACCAGACCCAACAGATTATTGATATCTTCATCCACCACAACCACCACAGCGTCTCCTACCGAGCTCAGGGCATCGAGGTTTTCATCTGAGATGCTCATGACCATATCCGCCCCTGCCTCCACTCCAATGGCTACGGCCTTTTTAGCAAAGGTATCGATGCTGATGGGCATGTTGCAGTGATCGACTGCTGTTTTCACTGCCCTGCGAACATCATCAATAGAGTGTTCAACCGGAATTCCCACATCGATTATGTCTGCACCTTCTCGCTCGTAATACTGGAGTTTGGATACCAATTCATCCCTGGTGATTTCGGTAGCATCCACTACTTCTGCAACTACCTTCATCCTGGTGTTGCCCCCCACCCTTATGTTGCCGATTTTGAAGACGCTGTCCTGCAGGTTGTCCACTATAGCGATGTTCTCTTTCGCTTTAGAGATGTCCAGCAATTTGCAGGCAGGGATTGTGTGGGAGAACTCTATTTGCGTATTTTCCATTACGGTCTTCAGGTCGGAGGCGTGAATGGGTCCAAGTCTTATCTTAACACCTTTCTCCTCTTCAAGTCTTTTCCAGTCCCCTTTTGCCAATCCGGGAACAAATACAAGACCATAATCGCTCAAATCAATATCTTTAAGGTCAGAAGGGGTTATAAAAGCTGCCACGTCAATATCTACAACGTAAACATTTTCAACATATTCCTTTACTTCTTCCTGTGCCAGTTTTCCGGTGACCGCCAAGATGTTCATAAAATAGAATACGTTCTTGAGAGAAAAATATTACCATGAAATGATAAAGAATCGACTTCAGGAAGCCTAAGGTATAACAATATGATAGACATTCATATCAAGGGAAGTTGCAGCCATATAAGCACCATCTGCTGACAGAGATACATCCATTACGTCACCGGACGTCTTATAACTCCACAGCAGATCCCCCTTTATGTTGAGGAGGTAAATATGTCCGTCGGAGGAGCCTGCTGCCACCAACTTGCCGTCACATGATATTGATACTCCCCACACATATCCTCCAGTCCGATAGGTCCACAGTAGCTTTCCCTTACGGTCAAAAAAGTAGATATTTCCGTCGGATGAGCCAGCAGCTATATAAGAGCCATCAGGTGAGACTGCCGCTCCCCACATATAATCTTCGACCTTATACCGCCATTCTTTTTTGGGTTCATTTCTACTATTTCTGGTTTTATACAGACCAATTTTGTCTTCCCATCCCTTTATGGCCTGGGAAAAAGCCAGATAAGTTCCATCTGCTGATAGAGATACTCCTCTGACAGCATCTATTTGTTCGTTCCACAGAAATTCTCCTTCATTGTTGAAGAGATAAATGCCGTGTTCATCGGCACTAACTGCTATACAGTGACCGTCAGAGGACATGGAGATGTTATAGACTACGGATCCTACACTACATTCCCAGAGCAATTCTCCTTGCCTGTTCAGAAGATACGTATTTCCGTTAGAGGAGCCTGCTGCCACCAACTTGCCGTCACATGATATTGATACTCCCCACACATATCCTCCAGTCTGATAGGTCCAATCCAGCCCGTCTTCATTTAAATAGTATATATTTCCGTCAGAGGAACCAGCAACCAAACAGGATGGAGAAATGGATGCACTTAGAGCTCTACATCCATGGGTGTGAATAAGGGGTTTCTCGCTCAATTCATATATTATGTGGTCTTCATCAAATTCTGGTCTGTACTTCTCCATCAATTTTCCAAATGGATTCATAAAATCACCAAAACCGGAATAAATCAGATGCAGTTATTTGTATTCCTCTAATCCCAGTGTTTCCTCAAAATTGAAGTCTTCCAGGTTGGCAACTCCCAGGTCAGAAAGCATTTCTATTACCTGTGATTTCTCGCTCTTGCTGAGGTCCTTAAGCATTTCCTCCAGTTGTTTTTGAGCGAAAACGCATGCAAATGTGAGTGCTTCACTAAGTGGGATATACTTGCCCGTTAACGATTGTAGATAGTTCTGCCACTGGATTGCGGCTCTTTTCATTTCTTTTTGCATTTCAAGCACTGAGATCTCTGTCATAGCTATCAATGGTACATTGATCTCTCAAATTATAAAACCATTAGCGGTATAAACAAGGTTACAATGATAATCATTTTAGAAAAAGAGGGACGATAGTAAAGTAAACTGCATGTGAACTGCTCATAATAATTTGTTGGTGCGATACCAATTCAAATGTAACTAATAGATGGCCATGAATATAACCAATAGATGGTCAGAAATGGAAAACCAAAAACAGTTACATTCTTAAGATGAGTTTTATACCCTTGGTAGGTGAGAGTATGGTCGATTGCATCTTTTGTAAAATAGTAAAAGGGGAAATACCCGCCGAGAGTATTTACGAGACGGAGAACAGTATAGCTTTCCTGGACATAAATCCCCGGTCCCCGGGGCATACACTGGTCATACCCAAAGAGCATGTGGAAAGCCTAAAAGACTTAGAGGATGATTTGGTCACAGATGTCTTCAAGGCCACCAGAGAGGTTATGAATAGATTAAATAAGGTATTGAATCCTGACGGATTTAATGTGGGGATAAATGATGGTAGTGCTGCCGGTCAGGAGATCCCGCACCTCCACGTGAACGTCTTTCCCCGCTTCTCAGGAGACGGCGGTGGCCCAGTACACGCTGTGGTGAACAACCCGCCTTCAGAGGGAGTATCAGAAATTGCAGAAAAATTGAGAAGATACAAGTGAAATAAAATAATTTTTTACTATACCAGCCAGTACCTCTGCTCCAGTCCCCTGGTGAGACCTAATTCTTCAGCTATCTCCACGACCTGGAAGAACTCTTCGCCTGTGGGCCTTCTGTTCAGCTCCTCGAATTTATATGCTTCGCCTGCAGGCCTATACTGAGCCATTACATTAACATAGGTATTCTCCGAAAGGTCAGCCAGAAATCTCAGGATCTTCTCACTGCCAGCCAGGCCATTAGGTAATACTAGATGTCTTACCAGCAGTCCGCGGTAAGCAATACCGTTCTCCATCTTCAGGTCTCCCACCTGCCTGTGCATCTCTTCAACGGCTTCCTTGCATCTCTCGAAGTAGTCGGGTGCATCCGAGTACTTGCTGGCGGGCTCGCTGGAGCTGTATTTGAAGTCGGGCATGTATATATCCACCACACCGTCAAGCAATTTTATGGTCTCCACGTTCTCATAACCACCGCAGTTCCACACAATGGGCAGCTCCAATCCCATACCAGCGGCTATCTTTATAGCCTCCACCAGATGGGGAGTGTACTGGGTGGGAGTAACTAAATTTATGTTGTGACAGCCCATGTTCTGCAGCTCCATCATTATCTTTGCCCCTGTTTGAGGTAAGAGCTCCTTGCCTACCCCCCGATGGCTTATCTCATAATTCTGGCAGTAAACACACCTTAAATTGCAATTCGATAGAAAGATCGTTCCCGAACCCTTACTGCCCACCAGAGGGTCTTCCTCACCAAAATGAGGGTTATAACTGGCGATCTTCAAATCCCTACCTGCTTCACAAACCCCTTTCTCTCCCTCGAGCCTGTTGACATTACATTTTCGAGGGCAGAGCTCACACGATTCCATTATACTATACAGTACCTTTATCCTTTGGTCCAGCTCCTCTTCACTCAAATCCAGATAACTCGCCTTAAACCCCATTTGCCTTCCCCATTCGACTTCTTATCTCCATTATATTCTTCATACTGAATCAGCTTATGTTCATTAAAGAGTTCTTTTTCTCTTAATAAAAACTTAATTAGACAAGCCATAAAGATCCATATTTACATAAACTGAGAAAGAAGTGGGAAGTAAGATGGGGATGAAGTATGACCATGTTGGATGAAAAAATCGGTGAACTCATTAAAGAGCTAGAGGAGTGGAGTCCGGGTAAATCTAAGGTGGTTGTGATGCCTCATTTCTGCCTGGATATCTCGGTAAAGTACGCAGATTATTCTTCGTTTATGGAAAAGCTGGAGGTTATCAGGAAGCAGGAAGGGGGGAATATTGTGGTAGATCAGTCGATGGGTGTGGGGGGTAAAGCCGCTAACTGTGCGCTGGCACTCTCTTCTCTGGGTTTGCAGACATACTTGATAGCCAGAACAAGTGAGTTGGGATACAAGTTGCTCCAGTATTTTACAGGAGGAACGGTGGACATATCTCATGTGAGTGAAAACGGTGAACTGGCTATAACCACCGCAATCGAGCTTCCAGAAACGAACATCATGCTGAGTGACCCCGGTTCGCTCTCCAGTCTTGGACCCAATTATCTCTCGGCGAAGGATGAGGAACTGCTCCGGGAAGCTGATATGGTGTGTATTTCTGATTGGGGACTAAATGATAGAGGTACGGAGCTTGCACAGCATGTTTTTGAGATAGTAAAGCAGGGAAAGAGAGAAGGGGGGAGTAAAACTTTTTTCGATCCCGGTGATCCCTCTCCCAAAGCCAGAATCCAGG
>JBKHKH010000122.1:0-5880 GCA_046537735.1 Archaeoglobaceae archaeon
CGCTGAAGGCAACCAGTCATATACCGAGATCTATGAGGTTCTGGAGGGAGAGGCATTTTACTTGCTCCAAAAACTGGAGAATGGTCAAGTAGCTGATTTTGTGGTTGTAGAAGCCACTAAAGGTGATAAGGTTATAATCCCTCCCAATTATGGGCACGTAACTGTTAATCCATCCAACAAGAAATTGAGGATGTCCAATTGGGTTTACAGGAATTTTGAATCGCTTTACGAGGCTTACAAGAGCATGAGGGGGGCATGTTATTATTATGCGACCAGTGGCTGGATCGAAAATGAGATGTACAAAGAACCCCCACCATTAAGGTTTGTCAAGCCCGTGATTCCAGAAGAGCTGGACTTGAATAAAAAAGAAGACATGTATGGACTTATTGAGGATCCGGAAGCACTTGAATTTCTGTGGAGGCCTTCTGAACATCAAGAGCTGTTCGAAGAGGTCTTTGAAGACCTGAACAATTGATCAAAATGTGGTGTTAGGGTAGTAGGGTACATGTACATAATCATAGCGGGAGAAGAAGCAGGTCCCATCTCCAACAAGCTGGGGGGCATCTGGAGTGTGATCGATGCGGAAGCCAGAAATCTGGCTAAAATTTCTTTAGATGAGATAGTAGTTGCGGGACCCTATTTCGAGAGGCTGGGTCAGGATTGGAGCCCCAAATCCAGGATCACTGACCTCACCGGCTTCGAGCCCGTCGAGGATAAAAAATTTCTGGAAGTGCTGGACCGCACAGGTATAGATTACCGGGCAGTAAAGAAGGAAGGTGAAGAGGGAATAAAATACGTGTTTTTCAATGCTGAGAGCTGCTTGAGTAAAAGAGTGAGCTATAAGGGCAGTGATATGCGGTTAAGCGATGCGGTTAAGGCTGAGGCATATAACCTTTTGGGCCTCGATTCCCTGAAGTATGAGAACACCACATACGGAGGAGAGTATACTCACTATCTCTGTCTGTCGTATGCAGTATCACAGCTGGTAAGTGGTTTGGCCTCTGAGGACAAGGTCTCTTTACAGTGCCACGAATTCCCCGTGTTCTATGCTTCAGCCAGACTGGAGAAACTATCTGTGCCGGTGAAGTCAGTGGCTACTTTTCACGCCACCAAAGTGGGCAGAGCCTGGGGTGCCAGGACCTTTGAAAAGGTGCTGATGGGAGATGCTACCTTACCTATAGATATCCAGCACGGTTTAATGGAGCTGGAGAAATTGGCCAGCTATTCAGACGTAGTGACCTTCGTCAGCAACAATACCCGAAACGAGAGCAAGTTGTTCTACGGCATCGACGGCATTGTTATCCGCAACGGAATTGAGCTGAGTGCCAATAGTGTAAACTGGAACAAAAAGACGAGGAACCTTCAAAAAATGCAGTCCTTCCTGGCGGATAGTCTAAGGAGAGTCAATGGGCTTGCTATAGAGGACAAAGCCATTGTCCCCATATTTACCATATCCAGACTGGAGGTGGAGAACAAGGGATACCCTGACCTGCTCGACTCTCTAGTAATTCTGGATAGGGTTATCAAAAACAAAGTGGATAATAAAGAAATAGATGAGGTAAAGGTTTTCTGTATCCTGATAACCGCTCTGGGACCCAAAGACCCTCAAAAACTACCTCCTGGATTTCCCATCAGTTTAGGCGACGAGATGTTGATAGGTGATGAATTGAGGCTTAAGCGCATGATAGATGAGAGGGGTCTTGGGGTGGGGGACATCAGCCGCAGGAACGTGTGTGCTCTCCTCTATCCTCAATGGTTGAGTAAAGAGGATGGAGGATTCAATATGACCCTGGACGAGATCTCTTCAGCCTGCGTTGCAGGGATATTCCCTTCAAGATATGATCCTTTCCTGCTGACGGCACTTGAAGCCTGCAGTGAAGCCTGCCCAGTGGTCCTGAGCAAGGCATGTGGATTTAGCGGAGCTGTCAGGGAGCTCCAGCAGCAGAAAGGTATCTATGGAGGAGTCATTCTGGTGGACAACATCGAGCAGAGCTATCTCCAGGCGATTACCGACTATGCTCTGGGCCTCTGTATAATAATTGATGCTTTCTTAAGGGACTGGGTAAAGGACAGGATGATGTGTGACGTAGCCTTTATGCTTGCCAGAGAGATGGATTGGGAAAGCCCGGTGAGAAGCTACTATGAGATATTAAAGGAGTAGACTTACTTGCCGTAGAGGAGCTAAAAAAGTTCGGGAATCTGACCGCTGAAACACGTTGCCAAATATATGCAACACTCACCGCTATTTTCAAATTCAACGGAGCAGGGAAAAATATTATATAATTAGCGTAATTTCATGATTAGTGTAATCTCATGCTTAAGAACAAAGAATAAGAATGACTATAATAAAAATATGGAACGAGAACGAATAACTATGGCACTCAACTTTGAGATCACAGCAAAAAGGATTATCTTAAGAGATGATGTGAAGGAACTCTCCTGGGTGGAGTACGAGGAAGAAGACGGAACCATACACTTAATAAAAACTTTCACTGATCGCGAATACAGAGGAAGAGGATATGCTTCCCAGGTAGTAGAAAAAGCTCTGGAATTTGCGGACAGCTACTCGAGAATAAAGGTTTCCTGTCCTTATATCAAGAGCTGGATAGAGGAACACGGCTACAAAAGAGAAATCGAGTTTGTGGATACCTGAAAGCTATTTGCTGCTCTCTAATCAATTTTGTGATACAATAATTTATTTTATCCAATTAAGGGGTTTGAACCTCCATATATTGCCCAGTCCAACCGCAGAGCCAATTGCGGAGAATAAAAATCCCACTGCTACCCCATTCTTCTCTAGGCCGCATTTAATTTTCAAAAAAAATATAAAGAAGACTTAATCTTCTTCCCTGCCCTTTCTGGCAGTTCCCTGATACTCCTTAAGTGTTTCAGATATTTCTCTCAGTCTTTTATCCACCATGTAATTAACCGTATCATGCTCGAACGTGCCGTCAGGTTGAAGAGCTCCAGCTTTAACTCCTGTCAGTATCTCTATTCCCTGATCGATGGTCTCTACGGGGTAAACGTGGAATTTACCTTCTCTAACAGCATTTATTACTTCCTCTTTTAACATGAGGTTCTGGACATTGCTGTGGGGAATAAGGACTCCCTGCTTTCCATTAAGACCGATTTGCTTGCACACTTCATAGTATCCTTCTATCTTCTCGTTCACTCCTCCAATAGCCTGAACCTCACCTTTTTGATTAACAGAACCGGTGACTGCCAGATTTTGTTTTATAGGATAACCGGAAAGTGCAGAAAGCAATGCATACAATTCCGTACTGGAAGCGCTATCTCCTTCTACACCCTCATAGCTCTGTTCGAATACGAGTCTGGCGGAAAGGCTAAGAGGAGTGTCTCTAGCATACCTCTGGGAAAGATATCCGCTCAGTATCATAACTCCTTTGGTATGTATTGGGCCTCCCAATTTGGCCTCTCTTTCGATATCGATAATGCCGTCTCTACCCAAGCCTATACTGGCAGTGACCCGGGAAGGCCTCCCGAAGGCAAAGTCTCCCAGACCTATAACCGATAATCCATTCACCTGTCCAGCAACCTCTCTGTCAATGTCAATAAGGATTAACCCTCTCCTGATCATCTCCTGGATCTTTTCCTGAAGGAGATTGGAGCGGTAGGTCTTTTCATCTATGGTCTTTTTCACATGATCAGCAGTGATATGCTCGGCCTCATCTTGAACTGCATAATAATTGGCCTCCCTAACGATATCTGCGATATCAGCAAACCTGGTGGATAACTTATCCTGATCTCCAGAAAGTCTGGAGCCGTATTCGGCCAACCTGGCGACTGCCGAAGCATCAAGGTGTTTTAAATTCTCCTTGTTGCACAGGGTGCAGAAGAACGACGCATAATCCATGATGTTATCGTCGTTCTTGTCCATTACAGTGTCAAAATCCGCCTTGACCTTGAACAGCTCCTTAAAATCCTTGTCCATCATGTAGAGCATATGATAGATGTAAGAATCGCCCATAAGCACCAATTTGATTTCCAGCGGAATTGGATCTGGTTTTAGCCCCTTGGTAGAGATGAATCCCATTCTTTCGGCCAGCTCTTCAACCGCTATTTCTCCACTCTGTAAAGCTCTTTTCAGGCTATCATAGGAATAAGGGTTCCTGGCAAGTTCTTCGACAGGAATTACCAGGTACCCTCCATTGGCCTTATGTACAGAGCCGGGATGTATCATGGTGAAATCCGTGGTTAGCATACCAAACTGTGCTTCTTTCTCAATTCTCCCGAATAGATTCTGGTATGTAGTGTTCCGTTCAAAGATTACTGGACAACCTTCTGTCCTCGAATTGTCGATAAGGACATTGACATCATATTTTCTGAGGGTCGCCTCCTGCATCATCTGCTGCATCTGCTGCATCTGTTGCATCTGCATTTGCTGCATTTGCTGTTGTTGCCCCATGAACAATTGGAGGTTATCTATGATATCTTCTTGAACGTCATCCAGATATGTTATTACTTCGTCGTGAGATCCATATTTTTCTCTCAGGTTCTCGAAGAGGTGTCCGATAGCATATAGAGCAATTTCTCTATTCAATTTTTTGAATTCTTCTCTGTACTTCTTCTCCAGGTCCCTCAACTCCCTCATTTCACTCCTCAACTCGGTTTCCAGCTCCTGTCTCTTTCGCTGGATTTCTTCTCTTTTCTCCTCACTCAGTGAAGTGTACGTTTGTTGGTCCATCGGCTCTCCGTCAACGACTGGAATGATATTTAATCCCATAGAGGTGATCCTGAGAACAAATCCTTCCTCCTCAGCTTTTTTGTTGATCTTATCAAAGAGGTTCTTTCTGTCTTCCTCGATCTTTCTCATTATTTCGTCTCTTCTCTGATCGAACTCTTCTCCTTCAAATGCTTCTGGTATAGCCCTCCTGGCGTCTTCAATGAGCTCATTCATGTCTTTCTTCAGTTCCTTACCCTTTCCTGGAGGAAGTTGGATAACATTGGGCTCGTAGGGCTGCTCAAAATTATTCACATAACACCAGTCAGAAGGAGTTGGCCTGCTCTTCGCCAATTCCTCTAAAAACTCTTTTACCGCAGTTTCTCTACCTGTTCCAGGAGGACCTGCCACAAAGATATTGAATCCATCCTCTTGGATATTCAGTCCAAATTCTAGAGCTCTTATAGCTCTTTTCTGTCCTATTATACCTTTAAGAGGAGTCAACTCCTCTGTGGACTTGCATCCCAATCTGTCAGGCTCTACAACCTTCCTGAGATCATCAGGTGATAACTCACTAATCTCACTAATCTCACTAATTATACTCACCCCCTCCTTAATATTCCGATTTTTTGCTTATGGCTTCAAGATTACATTGATTATATACCACCTTATACATAATCATACCACCTTAAAGACTACTTTTCCCCCAGAATTAAGTATTATGAAAAAAGTTAGCATGATATAGCAACAGGAAAGAATAGAGGGAGGGGGGTATAAATCTCAATCAATGATGTATCCCTCATTCAATTGACCTTATATGAGTGCTAAAATCTCGGACAAAAGCTCGGACGATTCCGACCACTTTGAAAGTATCACTACCGGAGAGGCAGTTGATGAGCTATCAACTAACCCCGACCAGGGACTCGGTTATGACGAGGTCGAACTGCGAAGGAAGAAATACGGTAGAAACAAGATTGAGGAGGAAAAAAAGCATCCTGTTCTAAAGTTGTTCTCCCACTTCTGGGGCCCCATTCCCTGGATGATCGAGATTGCACTGATACTCACTGCGGTGGTGCAGCACTGGGAGGATTTCACTGTAATCTTTACTTTACTGCTTATCAATGGAGCTGTTGGCTACTGGCATGAGAGCAAGGCCGATAAAGCGATACAGGCGCTCAAAGAAAAGATGGCATTGAAGG
>JBKHKH010000123.1:0-5853 GCA_046537735.1 Archaeoglobaceae archaeon
CTCACTCTTTCCAGAATCCCTATTCTGAATCCTGATACCAGAAAGTAAGCCAGTATTACCAGCAAGAAGGTTACAACTGCCATTATCTGCAAAGTTGCTAGCACCATGGTTATCTCGACTTTTTGATGTTATTATTTAAACTCTTACTGATTATTTAAACCTTATTTGACTTTTTTAGACTAGGCCAAGGTAATAGAGGAGAATACTTATAAGGATGATCACTCCTACTGCAGTGGCCACATCTATTATCAGTCTGGCTATCTTTCCCAGATCTTCTCCGAAAAACGCAAATCCGTGTCTCCTATCCAGGAGCTTGGTCTCCTTAAATGCTTTATCAGTAGGTCGAAGATCCATATCGATGTATTCCTGCTCAATAAGCCTTTCAATAGATCTTTCTGTCACGAGATTGGGTATCCCTGTAGCTCTAGATATTTTTTTAATGGTTCTGTTGTCCAGCATTATTGCCTTGAGCACTGACCTGTCCAGAGTGGAAAGCATACTACTCCCGCATGAATAATCTAATAATTATGAGTGCGGCGAGGAGGACTGCTGAGCCAATGATCAGCCCTATACCACCCTGTCTTCCACCATCTTCTTTAGTGGGAGTTGCAGTGGGAGTTTCTATCTCTTCACTTGCCTTTTTAGCAAAGAATACCTTGGAAAGTTGGGTGTCCTCAACGGTTGCCTTGTAACTTCCTTCCTTCTGTGGAGTGTACTGGAAGCTGATAGTCCTTTCCTCTCCAACATCAAGGTCAATGGTCTGCTCGAACACCACTTCATCGTTTACGAGAACCCTAACTTCTTCTCCTCCTCTCTTGCCCTGGTTAACTGCTGTGAATGATATGTTGACTGGCTTACCTACGTCTACAATGAACTTATCCACATCCAGATTGGCTAACCCGAACTCTGTGGGGACTTCTGTAGGCTCTTCTCTTCTAGTAATGGTAATAACCTTGTCTATATATTGATCGTAGTATGCACCATAGAGATCCTCATCGGTCTTGAACCCTGTCCAACCCTCCATGGGACTGAGATCTTCCACAAGTTTACTTTTTGGATTTGACCAGTATCCAGTGTTATCTACGATCAGGAATCCTCCCTGCTTGAAGAAATCCTCCATATCTTTAATGTTGGGTGCTTTGTCATTAACGTAGAACACTATGGAGGCTTTATTGATCTCATCTTGTTCGAGCACTCCCTGATAGTTAATAGGGGCACCGCTTTCACTTTTTATCATGTCAATCAATTCTGGAAGTACCTTTTCAGCACGCTCATCACTACCTTCAAGGAGTCCTACTCTAATTGTTCCCTGCCTTTCGTGTTTTGACCACAGGTGAGCTATTGTGTTGGTGAATATCTTCATGGCGTTTTGGGCACTTTCTTTATTTTTCATTACCTTTATACTGCCTTCTACATCCTTTGAATCAGTAAGTGCCGAGACTTCGATACTTCCCAAAACATAGTTGTTTGGCGAGTAAACTACCGAACCATTATGAACCCTGCCGATCTGCACCTCACCCCTGAACAGCATGGGTTTGATGAATGTGGGCGGGACCTCTTTAAGCTGGATGTTATCTGATTTGGAGACCACTTCTATAGTGTGCACACCCAGCCCAAGTGACGGTATCTCAAAATTGATATCGGTTTTCTCGTAGCCATCCAGAGTTACCTCTTTCGTTTCTGTCGGTTCACCGTCAATTATCAGTTGCAGTTCTCCTGTACCTTTGTAATCTATGGTGTTCAAAATCGAAAGGTGAAGGTAGTTGGCCACACCTTGAGGAAGCTCTTTCGCTCTTAAATAAGAGTCATATACCAGAAACTGGTCTTTGGGAGGGGATATAGAGCCGGATAGTACAAATTCCATCTCTTTATGTACGCTGGGTGCTCCTCGCCTGTCCAGAGTACTGATGTCCACATCTGCACCACCGGTGTAAGGAGCGTCTCTATGAAGTTTCGCATAACTACTAAATGTTCCAGTAGTATTTAGTACATCATAAACGTAAAAGTCAAGCTCATATTTACCTTCTATCCATTCTTCATCGATATCTATTTCAAAAACGTTGAAGAACTTGTCCTGATAGCTCAGGGATTCCATCTCTTTCTTTCCGGCATCAACAATATAACCTTTAGGGTCAGTGATAACATAGACGAAATCTACTGCCGCTGCTCTGTTGGGGTTAATATCATCGGCTGCGACATAAAGGTCGATCTTATCTCCAGGAGTATAGATGTTATTCCATCTGGTGATGTATTTGTCATAAGAGTGAACATAAGTTACCAACTCGGAATCAGATTGACTAGCACGGATTGCGGTTGAAGGATGAATTATTAAGTTGGTTATTAGTATGAGAAAAATAACTAAAGTAATGACTCTTATTACTCTTCTAACTGCTATCTCCATACCTATTAGACTTGGGAAAGGGATAAATACTTTATCGTTTGATATAAATAGATTGATGATTTATATCTAACTTAAACGAAAATAGCAAATTATTGAAAAGACAAATTTAATTAATTGTGTTACGGAAGTTAGATGGTATACATGACAGTACTGGCCATTTGTTCAGGAAAAGGAGGAGTAGGGAAAACCACTATATCTGTGAATTTAGCAGTGGTCCTGTCCAAGTTTGGTAGGGTATTGGTGATTGATAGTGATATAGCTCTACCCAACATGCACACTTTTTTCGGCCTCGATGACCCCTTTATCTCGTTACTGGACGTTCTGAAGGATACAGAATATCTGGAGGACTCCATTTATAAGATCAAGGCTAGTATTAGGGAAGAGGGCGTAGCCCGCAGTCACGAAGTACATGTTCTTCCTGCATCCATTTCTGTAAAGGCGCTGGAGGAAATAGATATAGAGAATTTCAAAGAAGTCATCAATCAAGTCAAGAGTGATTACGATTTTGTAATAGTTGACGTGGCAGCAGGACTCAGCAAATACGCCATGATACCCATGCTAAATTCTGATGTTGCGTATCTAGTGGTGAACCCTGAAAAAGCCTCCATCCTGGACTCTCAAAAGGTCAAGAAAGTTGCGGAGGTATCGGGAATAGAGGTCGATGGAGTGATAATAAACAGATATCGAGGAGAGAAAGAAATGGCCAGATATGCAGAGAACGCTATAGGCAAGCCAATTATGGGAATAATAAGAGATTCCAAGTTGATCAGGAAGTGCTGGGAAAAAGGCGTTCCGGTTTATATAAAAAAGCCAGACTCCAAAGTGGCGGAAGACTTTTTGAACTTGGGGATGAAAATAATTGGTAAAGATATACCCATAACACCTTATGGCAGATTGAAGTTCTTAATCGGATGATAGTATGAAAGACGATGACAAAACCATAGATAAAAACAAAGTCCCCCGGAAGAATAAGAAGATCATCGACGTTCTAATGGACGATGGCGAATGGAGAAAACTCAAGAAAAAGAAAGAAGAAAAAGAGCCTGAACCTCAACCTGAACCTCAACCTGAACCTCAACCTGAACCCCAGCCTGGTTCTGAACCCGCGGATAAGATGAGGGTTCCTGATTCGGAGAGGTCAGGGACTTATCTATCAGAAATAGAAAGGAATGTGCTGAGAGATATCGTAATGGGTGCGTCCACTGTTAGTGATATTGTTAGGACTACTAGTTATCCTGAAGTGATCGTTAAGGGAGCGATAGAGAGGTTGATCTCCAAAGATTTTATTGACCGGGACATGAACCCCACGGAAAAGGTGAGGGAAGTATCTTTAAAGAAGGGGAAAGCCTTTACTGTAGGCCGGAAAAGGAGGTATCGGCTCGAGTTCATAGATGTTGCCATAATAGCGGCGATCATATTATTTTTGATATCTCTATTATATTATATGGGTTTACTTGGCTAGCCAGCATCAATTGCCAGCATTAAGCTTATCCAGTGGAACTTTTTAAGGTATATTGCCCAGATATCTATAGGATATATTTTCGGATATCTTTTAGGTGGGGGAGCCCTTTTCTGGCCCCTTTATGTTGAATACAGTGTCCAGCCACCACGTTACCCAGTTTACTGCACTTCTCAAGCTCGAAACCCTGGAGATAGCCGAATATGAATCCTGCGTTGAAGGCGTCTCCTGCTCCAGTAGTATCTACAACTTTAACCGGGTCTGGAGGCACTTCTATTTCCTGCTCTCCATCGGTTATGTAGCATCCATTCCCCCCCAATTTGACGGCGACTATACTCGGTCCCTCTTTCAGCATTTGGGCAGCGCCCTTTTGGTAGTCCTTTCCGGTAAGCATTTTCAGCTCGGTCTCGTTGGGCATAAAGATCTTGGTGGAACTCAGCAGGTCTCTCAAGCCCTTTATACCTCGTCTGGCATAGATCATCCCTGGATCGAAGCTGATATCCCCTTCAAAACCATCGATAAGTTTTCTTTGCCCTTCAAATGATCTTTCGCTACCTTTACAGATGAAGGAAGTGAGGTGGAGAAGCCTGTAATTTGAAATGTGCTCCAGGTCCATTTCATCGTACTGAATGGTATCATTGACCCCAGGATCCACAATAATGGCTCTATTCCCGTTTTTATCCACCAACACCATTGCACTGCCGCTCCTGCCCTCACCTTTTATGACTGTCCTGGTATCAACTCCCTCCCTGCGAAAATCCTCCATTAGCAGGTGTCCGTCTTCATCGTTGCCCACTTTACCCATAATACCAGCTCTCATCTCCAGCCTCTTTAGACCAACAATGGTATTCGCTGCTGAACCGCCCGGGTGCAGCTCCAGACCGGTCACAAACACTTCATCATCTTTTTTGGGGATACTGTCCACGCTGTATATCTTGTCCATGTTGATCGCTCCAAACCCTATAACATCTCCCTTATCCCAGATCGCCCGCACCTCCTCTAAGTCTTTTCCTCATATTTTCGGATTCCTTTATTACAGCTCTTAAGTCCACGTCATCGTTCAGCCAGTAAAATCTGGTTGAGGAAAGGTTATCTGCTATCTGGGAGTTCAGTATTTCTGTTCTCTCCTTCTTTACCAGGTCAATGACTCCATCCTTCCCCTTTTTGGAGAAGGCATCTATCATTGCGGCCTCTCCAAATGCCGTATCGCTGATCACCGCTACATTGGAATGATTCAGGGCGTATTCGTTGCCGTTGAATGAGACGGCAACTCCATTGCATCTTACGAAATCCAGCATGGCGTAGTCGGATATGCTGTCCCCGATGGCGACCACCTCACTGCATTCGAGCTCGTCCATGTATCCCTCAACTACTAGTTTCTTCCTCTTTCCCCCCATTGCATTAACTTCTTCCAGAACAGGCTTGAATGCTGTCTGAGACATTTTTTTCCAAAAAAAATCGTCTAACCAGTCTACTGCCTGTTCCGATGCTTCATGGAGGTCTTCTTTGGTCATCCCCACATGTACCTCAATTTCAGGTAGTGAGGCAATTTCGTTGACCGCCCTTTTGATCATCTCCTTGTCCTCTTTATCCACTTGATAGTCGTCTAACCTTAGCTCTGTCCCGTGAAGATGCTCGTTGATACCCAGCGCTCCTGCACTGACTTCCAGAAACTGTTGATATGATGTGGATATCACTACTGGCCTGGAGTCTATGCAGTCCAGAGCCTGCCTGGAGTGAGGAACAAAGTCCGTCAAGTCCCTGGAGATATCTCTAAGTTTTTGAGAAGACACTTCAGAAGCGATGATGAAGGGAGCGAGGAGTTTTAAGGTATCCCCTGGCTCATAATCCTTTTTTTTGACTATATATGATAAGTAATCATCGTACTGACTGAGGCGCCGAAAAAAGGTGTGGTTATTCAATACTTTCCTGGTAATCTCATACGCAAAATCAGTGGTCACCCACGGCCCTTCCCAATCCGTAAAGAACATAT
>JBKHKH010000044.1:0-14370 GCA_046537735.1 Archaeoglobaceae archaeon
AAGTCTAAACCCAAACCTAAATCAGAAGAGAAAGCTGAAAAAGGAAAAGAAGAAAGAGAAGAGAAGACAGAAGACGAGGATAAAAGGAATAAGAAGAGCAAGGATACCACTACTACTCTGGACTTTTTTTCCTAGCTTGACTCTCTTTTGTGTTACTGGGGAGATCCCACCTTGAGCGGGGGTCCCCTTCGATATACTTTTCCCTAATATTATCTTGCAGCTCAACTCTAAACAAATTAGCTATGCTCAAGGTCATAAAAAGAACATCGGTAAGTTCTTGCTGGATTTCAGGTTTGTCCTCTTTCCTTACTGCCTCTGCGAGCTCTCCAACCTCTTCAAAAAGTACTGCCAGCAAAAAAAGAGGGCCAGAGCTTTCATCGGTTTCATAGTACTTGTCTTTTATTCTCATCTGGATCTGGTTTAAATTCATGTGCTTTACATCGAATTAAAATAATAAAACAGTTTTGAGATATGAAGTTAGGAGCTAAATTTTTAAATAACGTATTTCCAGAATTAGTAAGATGGCAGAAAATGAGGTTGAAGAGGAAGAAACTGAAGAAAAAAATTACGATTATATAGTGATCGGTTGCGGCAGCTTGGGGTACGGTGTTGTAAAAGAGCTTTACAGAAGAAATAAGAGAGTTCTTGCAGTTGACCCGTCGAAGGAGAGAGTTGAGATGCTTAGAGATGAGCAATACGACGCCATCCAGGGTGATGCTGCCGATAAAGAACTTTATTCTGAACTTGATTTATCAGATGTGTCATCGATTTTAGTTCTCACATCCAGTATAGAGGTCAATAAAAAAGCTGTAGAGTCCGTTAGAAAGATCAACAAAGACGTATTCCTGGTCACTAGAGGAGAGGATCCCAAATCAAGAAAGGAATTGGAGCAGGCGGGAGCGGATTACGTGGTTACCAAGGCTGAAGCAATGAAAACCACTGTCATCAATGCGGTGGGCAGAATAGAGACCTCGAGAAAGATAAAGAAATTCAAAGAAGTTCTGGAAAGTGTTAAAGGGAAAAGTTTGGCAATTTTCACCCACGATAATCCCGACCCTGACGCTATATCCTCGGCTCTCGCTATAAAAGAAATAGCCAAGCACTATGGAGTGGAAGCGGACATAATATACTTTGGTGAGATATTCCATCAGGAAAATAGGGCAATGGTGAACATTCTGGAAATTCCATTAAAGAGAGGGAGCGACGTCAGTCTTTCCGATTACTCCAAATATGCTTTGGTCGATGCATCGGCTCCGGGCTCAAATAATTCCATACCTAAGAATATAAAAATGAACATAGTGATAGACCATCATCCCGCTTCAGGAGTAGAAACAGAATTTCAGGACATCAGAGAAGAAGTGGGTGCGACGGCTACTATTGTAACCGAATACTTGAAAGAGCTGAGGATAAGTCCCAGCAGGACCCTCGCCACGGTACTTTTCTTTGGACTAAAGTCTGAGACCGACGGTTTTAAGAAGAATACCAAAACCTCCGACTTCTCTGCTGCAGCATTCCTCTACCCCTTCGTTGACAATGAGTTGATAGAGAAAATGGAAGGACCAGCCATATCCACTGAAACTCTGGACATTCTGGGCACCGCAATTAAAAATAGACAGGTATTTTCCAGCTTTCTTATATCATCTGCTGGGTTTATAAACGACAGAGATGCCCTACCTCAAGCTGCCGACTTTCTGCTGAGATTAGAAGGTATATCCACTGTACTGGTATTTGGAATAGTGAAAGAGAATGTATATATCTCCGCCAGGAATAAGGACGTGAGAATAAACATTGGAGATATTCTGAACAAGATCTTTGGTGAAGTAGGCGGTGCAGGCGGCCACGCACACTCAGCAGGTGGCCAGATCCCTCTGGGCATCTTTGGCGGCTCTTCAGATAAAGAAGCGGTCAACAAGCTCATAACCGAAGCAATAAGGAAAAGATTCCTTTCTGCAGTAGGTATCGAAGTGGGAGAATAAATAAGAGTAAGCGGTGATAGATATAGTTACAGTTTTTCCATCATGGTTAAAAATTGCTCGATCACGGGAATAATTTTCTTCCCATTTTCGGTTAATTGATAGTAGTTATCTTCTCTCTCTACTATGCCTAGATCATACAGGCATTTTAGATGTCTATCCACAACTCCTGGGTTGAGTCTGGTCTCGAACATCAACTCAGAAAACTTCATGGGTTTCGAATCTAAGGTAAACAGTATAGGGCAAATCCCGTTTCTAGAAATGATTTTGAGCACCTTTTCATGTTTTTCATTAAAATTTATACGAGGAGTCTCCACTATTGTATCAAAGCCTTCTTTGCCCATATCGGGCTCCACTTTACTCCCCTTGTAGTATTTGTGCTTATTCTTATCAAAATCGATTTCTTTTTCCATAATTACTAAACGTTATTACCAGTATTTATTTCTTGTTGTATATATAATAAACAAACATATGATGTAAATAAACCAGATTTTTAGAAAATTTATTTATTGATTCATTAATAAGTTACCATCGTAAAATGGATTAACACACTAATGACATAAATAAGCTAAGTTTTTAAAAAATTTGTTTATTAATTAGTGGTTATCCAAGAGTTACTAAGGGTTACTAAGAGTTGCTAAGGTTACTAAGAGTTACTAAGGGTCCCCCTCAAAATAAGAGTTACCCCAAAATAAACCGAGGGTTTCACTTGTAAGTGCTCGCCTCTTGATTATGTGGGTCAGTTCCTACAGCTGTGAACCATGTTGGATTGAACTGTGTACATGTAATTAAAGAATGGAATTACTGAGATCTTTGAAGAGGAAATTGCTGTGTAGAAGTTAAAATAGAAGATAAAAAAATTTTAATAGTGAACAGGTTTGTGAATCATCGGTGATCACTTTGAGTGAACCGGAAGCGGATCAAGAAGAAAACGTGTTTCATAAGAAACTAAAGTTAAAGCTCAAGGATAAAGGTAAAGAGGGCAGAATAATTTTCCTTAAGGATTACCTGGATTATATCTTGAGAAACGATAAAACGATGACTCCTGATTTCCCTACATTTATGAGGGAGATAATGGGATTGGATGACAGGAAGGGGTTCATCCATATCAGGATATGGCATGAGCACAGCGAGCTGGTGGAGTTTGCCCAGGCGATGGGTTACGAGTATAAAATAGATCACTATGATTGACCACAGTTATTCAGTGGGAGAAGCCCTTATCGGAGAGGAGCCGGAGCTGGCTCACATAGACCTTACCATCGGCAGCAAGGATGGCCCTGCGGGTAACGCTTTCGTTAATTCCATGGCACAACCCCAGATGGGGCACACACCTATTCTGGGAGTTATCAGGCCGAACCTCCCCACCAAACCATTGACCCTTATAGTGCCCAAGGTGACCATCAGGAACCTGGAGGATGCAGAGAAGATCTACGGACCTGCACAGAGTGCTGTTGCTAAGGCTATCGCTGATGCTGTGGAAGAAGGCATAATCCCCAAGGATAAGGCCGAGGATCTGGTAGTGATAGTTTCTGTATTCATCCATCCCCGCGGTAAAGATTATCAGAGAATATACAGGTATAATTATTCTGCAGCCAAACTTGCTCTCAGAAGAGCGCTGGATAATTTCCCCAGTATAGATAAAGTTTTAGAGGAGAAGGATAAAGCCATGCATGCTATGATAGGATTTAGGATGAACAACTTAAAGAACCCTCCTTACCTGGAAGTCGCGCTGGACATTCCAGACTGGAGAAGAGTAGAAGGAATCATCAGATCTTTGCCCAGGAGCGATTCAGTGATCATAGAAGCGGGAACACCCCTCATCAAGAGGTATGGGGTTGAGGTGGTACAGAAGATCCACCAGATCAGGCCCGAGTCGGTTGCCCTCGCCGATCTGAAGACCCTTGACACTGGAACCGTGGAGGCCAGAATGGCGGGAGATGCCACTGCCGACGTTGCAGCTTTCTCCGGACTCGCCCCCAAGAAGACCATGGAGAACTTTATTAGGGAATGCCAGAAGATAGGCATGTACTCCTTGATGGACACCATCAATGTCCCCGATGCGGTGGAAGTTATCAACAGCCTGGAAGTGAAGCCGGACATTGTGGAGATGCATAGAGCTATAGACGTGGAGGAAGCACAGGAAAGCGCTTGGGGCAACATTGAGGAAGTGAGGAAGGCTTGCGGTGAGAACACCCTTATTGCTGTTGCCGGTGGTATCAGGGTGGACAAGGTAGAGACCGCTTTGAATGCCGGTGCAGATATACTGGTGGTAGGCAGAGCCATAACCGGAGCCAAGGACGTCACCGGTGCCGCCAGAGCATTCCTGCAAAAGATGGGGGTGTCTGAAGTGGACCAGTTCCGGGTGATGACCGACTTCTGATCTATTTGATTTGTGTTGTGAGGTGTCTTATGGGAGTAATTATAATAAATTTCAAAGCTTATGAGACCGGATTCGGTAAAAAAGGGTATGAAATAGCTAAAGCTGTGGAGAAAGCTTCTGATAAGATCGATGACTATATAGCTATAGCTCCACCAATGCTGGATTTAACAGAGTTCACTCATTCACTATCGATTGATGTTTACTCTCAGCATGTGGATGCAGTGGATTTCGGCAGCAATACTGGCCGTGTGGTACCGGAAATGCTTAAAGAGATAGGGACCAAAGGTAGTCTGATAAATCATTCGGAGAGGAGGTTGAAGCTGGCGGATATTGAGTACCTGATATCCAAGTTCAATGACCTCGATTTGACATCAGTCTTATGTACTAATAACATACCCACTACAGCTGCTGGTGCGGCTATGGGACCCCACTATGTCGCGGTGGAGCCTCCCGAGCTCATTGGAAGCGGTATCCCAGTATCAAAGTCTGAGCCGGAGATAGTGGAGAACTCGGTTAAGGCAGCCAAGAACGTGAATCCTGAAGTCAAGGTGCTGTGCGGGGCAGGCATAAGCAAGCATGAGGATTACGTGACTGCTATGGACCTCGGCGCCGAAGGAGTTCTGCTTGCCAGTGGTGTGGTTAAAGCAAAGGATCCCAAGGCGGCTCTAGAAGAGCTGGTAGGACTGCGGTAGAACTGGACTTTAATCAAAGCTTAATTATGCCCTACTGAGGAGGTAATAGGTCTCCTTTTTCTCCTGTGATTCCATTTTATCCGCTATCTTCATGCCTGCTCTCTCAAAATCAGGTAGCTTATAATGTTTATTCATCCCCGTCTTTAGAACGAAGAGCACTTTACCCTCAGGTTTGAGGAGAGGAAGAAAGTGCTCAACCGCCTTAAGGGCTGAACCCCCTTCCAGTGTCAGATCACATAGTATTAAATCTACTGGCTCCAGTGGGGTGAGGTCAAAGGTGAACGCATCCCCCATGAATATCCTGGCATTATCCAATTGTTCCTCCAATTCCGTCAATTCACCCTCGAAGTTCTTACTGAACTCGATCCCGTAAACTCTAGCTGCTTTTTGAGAAGCGTATCGAACGAAACCACCGGAGCTGCTGCCCAGATCCAGCACCACATCACCTTCTTTGATTAAATTCCACTGGGAGTCGATTGCCTGCAGCTTCCAATAACCCTTTGGCCTTTCAGGTTCCGTAAGCTTCACTTCGACAGAAGGGTCAACCTCCATTGCCGGCTTGGTAATCACTTCACCATCAACCAAAACGTAACCTCTTTTTATGCCCTCCTTCGCTTTCTGTCTGGTGGCGAACAGCTTCCTGGTAACCAGCAGGTGATCAAGTCTCATGGTAGTAGGTTGAAATCAATCAGGTATCCCAGAAGAGTTTGTCCTGCTTTTTCTGCCGAGGGAGCTGTTCTACTTCTTCCGGGCTGGAGGTATTGATCCACTTGATCCATTCCTGGGGAGCGTTTTTGCTTATGCCTCCATGGCTGGTGAATCTTTCTCTCACTCTCATCAGGACCGGTGAATTTATGGCTACTCCTGCTACCAGTGCCTGCCCCTTGGTCAGCCCGGGCAGCTCTTCGATCATGTCCCTGCCGATGCTCTCCACACTTGCCTTGATGTTGTCCTGGTCGGCAGGGTTCACTATTCGCATGATTATCTGGGTCATGCACTGACTGAGGATATCAGGGTCGATCTTTGATGGGCGCTGGCTGATGAGGCAGATACCTATTCCGAACTTTCTTCCCTCCGCCAGAATGGTCCTCAGCACCCGGTAGCTTTTAGCTTCTCTGGAAGCGAATCTGTGTCCCTCTTCTATCACCAGAAAAGCCGGATACTCCAGCTGCTCTCCATTCTGATCTTTTTCGGCGTTGATCCTGGCGTTGAGGATCCTTTTTATCAGGACGGAGGTGAGGACCTGTTGTTCGATATCGCTCAATTCATTCAGTTGCAGAATACTTGCTTGACCCGGTCTGAGGAGGTCTTTCAGTTCCAGATGCACGTAATCGTCCACGATCTCCACATTACTTATGTAACGGTTTATCCTCCAGCTCAGTCCCTTCGCCGAAACATCATCATTGCCCGCTATCTCCACTATTTTATCCACCAGATTCTTGGCGGTGAACTTGGACCCTTTCATCTCCCTGAAAGCTCTATTCAGGAGGGCTTCCATCCTGTCCGTGAGATCGGGGAGCATTCCCACCAGTTCATCGTATTCCAGCTCGCTAATCCTGATCTTTATCTCCTCCTTACCCAGTATCTTCACATTGGGCCTGTAACCATCACTTCTGAGTTCCTCTATACCCTCTATCTCGTTCAGTGTATGATACTCGCCATGAGGGTCTAGAACCAGGACTGCGGCGGAATTATTGGGTCTGAGCAGCTCTTCGATCATGACACCTGAGAGATAGCTTTTACCACTACCAGTGGATGCCAAAATACACATGTGCTCGCTGGTGATCAGTGAAGTGTCCAGAACCACGGGAACGTCTTCTTCCCTATTGAGGAGGTTACCTAGATTGATCGACCCGATATCATCCTTCTTTTTCTTCATCAGAACTTCCTGGATGGTGTCGCTTTCAGCTAGATAGATCGATTCTCCGGGTTTGGGAGGGATGCGAGGATTGATGAAGCCGATTTTAGAGTCGAAATAACCCATTATACTTGCTTTGATGTCGAAAAGCTCGAATTCCCTGGCATTTATTCCCAGGGACCTTATGATCCTCTGGGGGTTTATTTCTGGCTTGGATAAGTAGATGTCCGGGTACAATCTCAGGGGTGAACGCCTGGTGACCCTGCAGATGACCTTTTTATTATTATGGAGGTAATAGACATATTCTCCTGTCTTGAGTGCTGTCTTGTCGGGGGTTATGAACCTGAACTCGTGATGCGATTCGGAAGGTCCTTTTACCAGCCCGATCGGCCTTGTTCTATCGTTCATAGCTCTGCACCCCTCATTCTGCTGTATTCGATTTCAGACAAAATGATCTCCAGGAGGTCTTTTTCCTCCGGTATGAGCTCCATCAGTTTAAGTACCAGGGCTCTGACGGTAGAGATATCCGTTTTCTGCAGCAAGGGGATAAGGTAAGGTATTCGCAGCTCATCCTGATAGTGGATCTCTCTGATCTCCTCATCGTCGACCTGCTCAACTGCATCCCCTACACGAGGAGTGGACTTTACGTCCTCAAGGTTTAATGTGCATAAACAAAGACATCTGGCTTTCCTATGGGGCTGGAAAATATCCGGCATGTAGTTCTTGATCTCTTCTTTCTCCAGATCACTCATATACCTGATGTATTCGGGCTCCTCCTGATGAACGGATGTGACCATGGCTACAATGTCACCTGACTTCAGCATGTCACCTACATCGGAGTCCATTTCAGCTTCAAACTCCATGTGATTTAAAACCCTCAAAACTTTCATTGTCTCCCCCTCACCTGCTTGCTCATCCACTTAAAGGAGGTATCCCTGGAAAAAGCTTTCATAAAATCCATTCTCTCGCTTCTCTCTATTTGACAGCAAGTGTGAGCCCTCTCCAGCACGTATGGGTACCCTCTGGTGCTTCCCAGCATGCACTCCGCCATCACCGATCTAACCACATCGTGATGCATATCTTCCATCCATGGGGGGTACTCCAGTCTCACAGGCTGATGAGGGTTGGCCCGTAGATAAGAATAGCACAACCCATCCTTTTCAGATTTAAATGCTGAAGTGTAATCCATTAAATTAAGGACGGGTGATAGGAGGTAGGGATCATAAGCGTTGACCCCCATGCTCTTTGCCAGGTCCTTAGCGTAGCTCCTGTCCACGTATCCCACTAGAGGAGTACGTGTTTCCTCGCTCTTTTGAAGGAGGGAACCGATCCAGACAGCGTATTCTTGCCTCAGTTTTTCACTCATCTCTGCCGTGAAAGAGGTCGATAGGCTCCCGTCAAAGAAGAGCAGGCTCATCCCGTCCATTTCTTCAACCAGGGCTTCAACTTCCATCTTGAATCTGGCCAGACTGACGTTCTCGTCCATATCGATGAATGCAGAGCGGTGCGTTAAATCATGATGGCCGTCACCGTGTTCTATAGAGAGCTTGGCTATCTGAATACCACCTAAAGGGACGCCAATATCCTTCAAAGGCTTTATCTGACTACCATCCACACCCACTACCCTCTTACTATTCAGCTCCTGAAGAAACCATTTACTATTTTCACTTACATTGGCATCGGCGGTCTCCTTGACGGTGAAAGTAGGGATTTCGGAGAGCTTATTCAAAAGCGATTTTCTTTCTTCTTCCAGTTTAGAGTAATGATCCTCCAGCGCCTGCTTAAACTTCCTCACCCCTCCCATAAGGCGACCCTCAAATTCTATCATATATGCCTGCCTGCATCCAAAAGTAAAAAATACTTTTCATGTGCACCGAAAGTCGAACCGGGTAATTTAATAAACTCTAAATACCGGTGAGTGGTAACCAAGGTTAACCAAAAGCCAAAGCGGTGGTGCCGAGTGCAACGCTCTCGTTGCATCAGAAATGCGGTATCTGCGATACCGCCCTGAGTGGTAAGCGAGGATAATACCAAACCAAAGCGGGGGTTGCCGAGACAGGCCAAAGGCGGTGGACTCAAGATTTAAATTCTCTAAATGAGAGATCCACTCCCGAAGGGGTCCGAGGGTTCGAATCCCTCCCCCCGCATAGTATAATCTTAGTTTAGACTTCTTAAGGGTACTGCTACACTTTAAGGCTTTTACATTAGTGGGTACGCTAGAGAGGTGTCGACGAAGGAGACACCTCAGTGTGATGGTCCAGCTTTCTGAAGCTGGGGTTCGAATCCCTCCCCCCGCATAGTATAATCTTAGTTTAGACTTCTTTACGTTAAATATCTTTAAAGCTATTTTTTAGGCGGGCCGAAAAATTTAATGTAGATAAAGTACAATATTAAATATGGTGTATATCGTATTGGGGTGGTTTTATGGGTAACTTACAGGTGGGTAAGTCGGGTCGGTTAAGTTTTAAACCTGAAGAGGACTTGCTGGTCACTCATGAAATAATACAATCTATTATCAAATTAGCTGAGATCGAAGCAGAGTACGAGTTTACAGGGTATATCCGCAGGAATGAGGGGAGATATAACGCGGAAAATATTCCAGATTACTATCCTGTCATAGAATATGCTAGTGGAAAAGCTCCTGATATGCTCCCACTTAGAAGTGAAGACCCCAGAAGGAAGATGCAGTACTTTGACGCTACGTTGAACTTTCGCACTAGCCCGAATGGTTTAGAACCGAGCTTAGATGATTTCTTGATGTTTAATTTCATGAGACAAAGTAGAGGAGCAACATACCATGCTTTGGTGGGCTATGGGAGAATGCTGTTATTCGATTTATCTGATGTGAGTATGAGTGATTTTGAGAGATGTACGAGATATAAAAGCACGTATGAGGTCAGTAAATGTCTTACAGATGCTGGAATGGAACAATATGAGGTTGATGGTTCACAGGATGTGGTTATAAAGAGAGCGTTCCATAATAACGTCATTTCTAGAGCGTGGGGAAGAAGGGTACGTTTAAATGAGTAACTGTTGTGGAGTTAAGCTGAGAATCAACGGAGAGCTGATTACCCTCTTTGAAGAGTTCTGTACATCAAAAGTCGTTATATCCCGTTCGATCAAATCTAGAGAAGGTGAAATCAGCTTCAAAGTAAAATTTAATTCTACGCAGCCCTTTAGTCTTTTCAAATCCGATATCTACATCTTGGTTAAAGTTCAGAGCGAAGATGGACAATTTGAGACCAGTGGCAAATTCAACCTCCGTTCCGGGTCAGGTCCGAAGTGGTCCAGGTGGTTTACACTGGGTCATATCCCCGAAGGCTCCTACTCGGTCTCAATAAGCTTTTGGGAAAAACCACTATTCGCTTTTGATTATGGTCTGGAGTCTTCTATATCGTTCAATATGGATTTGAAACCTCCAGAGTACATGGAGCGATTGTTTAGTCGTGTTTAGATCCTAACAAGCGTTCATAGTCTTTATATTTTGTCCTTCTTACGTAATTTTTATTTTTTCTCAATTTTTCGGTGAGCCGAAAAATTTAAAATGTGTGGATGCTTTTTTCTAGTGTAATGGATGTCTTTGGCAAAGGAGATGGTAAAAGACTGGCAGTGAGATGGACGACGGGATCTATGGTTTGAACGCTTAACATTGAGGTTATCAAATGGGTAAAGAATTGTTAGATACTCTTATGGAAAGATTACTGGAAATTGAGAATGGGGAGAAATTCAAACAGTGTTTGCAGTGTGGAGTGTGTAGTGCCTCATGTCCATACGGAATGGCAACTAAATTCACTCCCCGAAAAATGATCTTAGCCTTAAGGGCAGAGATGACTGATGTAAAAGCCAATATTCTGGAAGAAGTGCTGGAGAGCGGTGCACAGTGGTTGTGTACCTCATGTTATGCATGTTCTTCCAGATGCCCCAGTCAAATACCAATTACGGATGCCATAATCCCTGCTGCCAGAGAGCTCTCTTTACTGGAAGGGAATCCTCCAGAGGAGCTGGCAACAGCGTTAATGCATACTGCCCGCTACGGTAATCCATTCAAGGAATCACCCAAGAAGAGGGGTATGTGGGTTAAGGACCTGGATTTTGAGGTTAAATTGTTAAAGGACGGACCTGCTGATGTGCTGTTCATACCGGGATGTTTTGGGTCATATCACCGCCGGTGTCAAGAGGTATCCAAAGCCATGGCCAAAATCCTGAAAAGGCTAGAAGTGGACTTTGCAATACTGGGCAAGGATGGAAGATGTATCGGGGACAATAACAGGCTGGTGGGCGAGTTTGGATTATTTGAGGAGCTGGTAAAGAAAAACATAAAGGCTATGGAGATAAATGATTTTAATAGGATAGTTACTATCGATGCTCATGCTTTCCACTCCCTCAAAAATGAGTACATCAAGTTTGGTTTTTCCAGGCCAGTGATGCATCACACCGAGTTCCTGGCACACAACATTGATATCTTAGCAGACATATCGAAGGAACTTGATTACACAGTTACCTATCATGATCCCTGCTACGTGGGCAGGAGGAATGGAATATACGAGGAGCCCAGAAAAGTCATAAAATCAATTCCCGGTGTGGAGTTGGTGGAGATGAGAAGAATAAAGGAAAATGCTCTCTGCTGTGGAGGTGGAGGTGGGGGCGTCTGGCTGGACAGCTACATCAAGGAATTCATGAAGGAAAGACCAGCGGAAGACAGAGTTAGAGAAGCTGTAGGAACTGGTGCTGATATTCTGGTTTCAGCATGTATTCTGGATGTTCCCATGTTTGAAGACGCTTTAAAAGTTACGGGACTAGATGACCGAATCATTGTTAAGGACATCTCCGAACTTGTGCTTGAGGCTATAGAGTGATTGGATGGGAAAGAAAGTATTCGAAAAACTAAAGGCTGTTTACAGGCCTTCCGAAGATATTTTCGAGGTGATTGCCAAAGTACCTGAAGATAGAGAAATTGAAATAGAGACACAGCCGAGTTTTCATCCTCATGAAACAGAAAAATTCCGTCATTCAGCTGATAAGGATGGATACGAGATCAGACATTTTTTGTTTGAAGCGTATGGAGTTGAAAGAGCTACGTTCACGGTGAGATGTGAGGGTGTTGAAAAAAAAGTTACCATTGAAAGGCAAGAACATTTAAATCGGCTTCCTTGAGAGAAAACATGTTTGGGTGATAAGATGGAACTCTACGATTATTTTAACAGGCTAAAATCGGTTTTATTTATGCTGGAAGAAGTTGAATTGAAGTGGTTGCCAGGCAAATCCAATAAATATAGGGGGATGGTAAGCAATGATGGCAGGACTATCTTTGTTTTCGATACTGATGAGGGTAAAGCCAGTGAGACTCTACTGCATGAAATTCTTAGCTTATTAATAGTTAAGATGGCTTACTCGATTAGTGCTGATCCAGCAGTCAGTTCTGACACAGCGAGGATGGGTAAGGAGATTTATTTAGTAGAGATGCTAAGAAAGTTTATTCCACCAGAGGAGTTAGCAAAAAAAGACTCCAGAGAGCAAATTATTCAGGAATTGAAGCGTTTGGGATGCAAAAACCTTACTGGCTGAGCATATCATTCTGTCTCCACTATACTGATTTGGGGAGTTCAAGAGGTGTAATAAAATGTCTAAGTTAAAGATTTTGGTTTGTGGGAAAGGTGGAAGTGGAAAGAGCACCTTAGCGGCTTTACTTGCCAAGTCAATGGAAAATCACGGATATAATGTCTTGGTCATAGACGGTGACGAATCAAACTTCGGGTTACACTCTCAGCTGGGAATGAACTTGCCAATTGAATATATGGAAAATTTTGGAGGGAAATCGGAGCTTGTTAATTTAATGAAGAACTTGAGGAAGGAAGACGGCACAATTGAAATTTTTGACCGAAAGATTGGGACTGAGGACATACCCAGCCCATTTTTTGACCAGAAAAACAGAATTAAACTCATCGCAGTAGGCAAGATCCATAACTTTGGTGAAGGTTGTGCATGCTCTATTAATGCTTTATCGAAAGCACTACTTTGTAATATTGAACTGAAAGAGGGTGAAATCGTAATTGCAGATATGGACGCTGGAATAGAGCACTTTGGTAGAGGGGTCACAAAGTGCTCTGATATCATTTTGACGGTGGTGGATCCTTCCTACGAATCGATCAAACTTGCTAAAAAAATCGAGGAACTGGGGAAATCAATAGGAATGCCAGTCTATTTCGTTCTTAATAAGGTTAGAGAAGAAGATAAGGATATATTATTGGATTCTCTGGAATCGGATAGAGTTATAGGAATAATAAATGAGAATAGAAAGATATTCAGATCTTGTTTAAGGGGAGATGAGTTAATAGTTCATACCAAAGAAGTGGAAGAATTGTCTAAATTATTGGTGAGTAAATCAGAAGTCTGATATCTGATCATGGAAGGAGTTGTTTGTGTCATACTATTGTTGTTCCTTTGCCGATCTGGTAGTGAAAACTGAAAATTTTTAGGAAAACCAAAAAATTTAATACTCGCTTCAAACCTGAAATTTCAATCTATTATTTAGATGAGGTGAAATCATGGATAGGAGCGAGATTATGGGTATGGATCAAGAAACTCTTCTGGCGCTGGTGGAGAAGAACTTTGGAGTTAAAATTAATGGATTGGAGGATGAGAACAATCTTTCTTCTGCCTGGAAGATATTGGAGATCCTGGTAGTAAAAGGCTGGATCATTTACGTTCAGCTGAGAAGGAACTTAAGGGAAGTAGACGGCTTTAAGTCCGGTCCAGGTACCATCTTTGCCCAGTACGGCTCTCGGCCCAACTTCAGCACTACGACTGAAGGTATCTGCAAAACGGGTTTAATCGCACTTGAGCTTACTGAAGGTCTTAAAGTATAAAATAAAAAATTGGGCAGAATACCTTACGCATTCTGCCGGACAGGTTAATGAGGGGTTCGGGTGTAAAGAGGTAATGGAGAGATCTTAGGATATAGCTCCCCGACAATACACCTTATGATGCTTCTGTATTTTATCTATATTAAATTTTTCGGTTAACCGAAATATTGTAAATAAATAAAAATATTCAGCGCTAGCATTTTATAGGAAGTGATAACCACAGGCAGCCTAACGGAAAATACTTAAGCGTTGTACCACTTTTCAAATCTTGATCATTTAAGACTTTCGATATATTTATATAACTTAAAACAAATTACTATGTATGGGTGTTTTCACCCATTTTATCACCATTTTTTTACCAGGTGTTCGGAATCTTAGAAGTAGACCGAAATAAAACAGCAAGTTAACTCAGTGAAAACCCGTAATTATTAACAAAAAAAGAAATAAAGGATTCTAAAACTTGAGCTTAGACTTGATGTACTGTAATCTGGATTTTATACCTTCGTCAGTAAGTCTACGCTCAACTAATTTCGTTTTGTGTTCACTCATTCCTTTCTGAATGCGCTTAACCTTCATTTTTATTTCACCTCCATATTACTTCTTG
>JBKHKH010000124.1:0-5752 GCA_046537735.1 Archaeoglobaceae archaeon
AAGAAGGAAAACCGGTTGTCAAGCCGGTAGACAAGTATCTTAAGGATATTGTGGCTGGAAGACCGGTTTTCAGTCACCCATCTAGAAAAGGTGGTTTCAGGCTCAGGTATGGGAGAGCCAGGAACTCTGGTTTCGCTACTGTGGGAGTAAATCCTGCCACAATGATAATTGTCTCCAGCTTCATTGCAGTGGGCTGTCAGCTAAAGATTGAGAGACCGGGAAAGGCCGGTGGGGTTGTCCCCGTAACCTCCATTGAGGGTCCTACGGTCAGACTGACCAATGGCGACGTACTCAAGGTGAATACAGCAAATGAAGCCCGAACTTACCTCGACCAGATAGAAAAGATCCTGGATATGGGTGAAATGCTCATCAACTACGGTGAGTTCGTAGAGAACAATCATCCTTTAATCCCTTCTTCCTATGTGTATGAATGGTGGTTTCAGGAAGCTCAGTTGCAGGGAGATTATACCAGTATAAGCGAAGATGAAGCTTTAAAGCTGTGTGATGAAGGGGTTCCTCTGCATCCGGATTATACTTACTTGTGGCATGACATTACTGCGGAGGAGATAAAGTATCTCCGGGAGTTCATAGCTGGATATGGTAAGGTAGAGGGGAAATATGGGAAGGGCACTCTGGTGGCTGAAAGCGATCCTGAGGCAAAAGAGATCCTGGAGAAACTGCTGGTGGAGCACAAGGTCAGAGAAGGAATGCTGGTAATGGGGAGGTGGAAGGTCCTGGTAAGATGTTTGGGCTTAAATTATGATCTAAAGGAAGTTACCTCGCTCAACGGGGAATCCGATCCCCTGAAGCTGGTAGCAAATCTGTCCGGTCTCAAGATCAGGGCAAAAGCTCCCACCCGGATCGGTGCCAGGATGGGCAGACCTGAAAAGGCAAGAGAGAGGAAAATGAGCCCTCCTCCTCACGTCTTGTTCCCTGTAGGATACACGGGAGGTAAAACCAGGGATATAAAGAAATCCATCAATTATACCAGCTCCCACAATGCCGTTAGAGGAGAGTATCTGACTGATTTGCCTATAAGGGTCTGTCAAAGCTGTGGCAAGGAGACGTTATGGGCTAAATGTGATTGCGGTGGGATAGCGGAGCAGCAGTATTACTGCAACAGTTGCAGAACAGGAACACATGAAACGATTTGCCCTCAATGTGGTAGGGAGACCTATGGTTACCGGAAAAGGAAGATGAACATTAGAGAAGTTTACGAGAGCGCTTTGAACAACCTCAAGTTGAGGGACACGCCCAGCACCATAAAGGGTGTAGTAGGATTGACCTCCAAGAACAAGGTTGCAGAGAGAATGGAAAAAGGGCTTTTAAGGGCTATCCACTCTGTTTACGTGTTTAAGGATGGGACCATCCGCTACGATATGACGGATCTGCCTGTAACTCACTTCAGACCCTCAGAGATAGGAGTTACAGTTGAGAAGCTAAAAGAGATGGGATACGGGGTTGACTGGAAAGGTCAGGAACTCAAAAATGACGGTCAGGTGGTGGAGCTCAAACCTCAAGACATAATACTGGCCAAGAGCGGTGCCCAGTACTTCCTGAACGCTGCCAACTTCATCGACGACCTCCTGGAGAAATACTATGGCATGGAGAGATTCTACAACGCCGAAAAAGAAGAAGACCTCATCGGCCACCTGGTGATCGGCCTGGCACCACACACCTCTGCCGGCGTTTTAGGGAGAATTATAGGTTTCTCTGACGTAACCGCAGGATATGCACACCCATATTTCCACGCCTCGAAGAGAAGGAACTGTTTCTCATCACATGAGACCTTACCCATTTACGATGGTGATAAATGGAGAATTGTCAAGATCGGAGATTTTGTGGAGGAACTGCTAAAAGAAGGAAATTATGAGGTTACCGATTTCGGAGATGTGGTAGTTAAAGGCAATGGCTATCACACCATCTCATACGTAGATGGCGAGTGGAAAGTGATGAAAGTTTCTGCATTCTCCAAGCATCCTTCACCCAACCATATGGTCAAGATAAGGGGTAAAGATGGAAGGATTCTTAGGACCACCGGAGACCATCCATTCCCCCAAAATAACGGTAGCTGTAAAATCAATGCCAGTGGGGTTAAAGAGCTACTTTCTCCCTCAAAACTGAACATCCCCGAGAAAGATATCGATTGCATAGACATTCTATCCCTTGATATTGAAGATTTGATGATCAAAGGAATCTCTGGATACTTTTCTGATCAGATAAGGGAGAATGGTGGGTTTGAAGCATGTGCCAGGCAGTTAGGTGTTCCAAAGTCGACTCTGTGGAATTACACAAAACGTGATTCAGTTCCCAAGGAGATTTTGGACAAACTGGACATAGCTATACCTGAGGACGTCCGTGTTAGTGTGAAGAGAGATACTGTGGTATTACCCAGATTTCTAAAGGTAGATAAGGAATTCTTGCAGTTAGTTGGTTATTATGTTGCTGAAGGATATGCCAGAAAAGGAGAAAGATTTTATCAAGTTTCAATGGCTACAGGAACGAATAGAAAGCTTATTAGAGAGCTTATTAAAGAAACACTACAAGTCACTCCTATTGAAGGTGAAGAGGCATTGATCTCTTCTAGAATAGTTTTTGAACTGTTCACCAACCTTGGACTTGGGCGGTCAGCTAGAGAAAAGAGAATACCTCCCTCTTTTCTATCTCTCCCCCTTGAAAAATTAAAGTATCTGCTGCAGGGATATTTTTCTGGAGATGGCTCTGTATCCCGTTCCAGCACATTGGAAGTAAGCTGTACTTCAACCAACATCATGCTTCTAAAAGATATCGAATTTATACTGACCCGGTTTGGGATCAGAGTGTCCTGGTATAACGATAGCAGGACTGTAGATAGTGGTACTGTTGCTGAGTTCTATTCCCCAAAAGGAGAAACAGTTCAAAATATTTCTCATAAATTAAGGATATATGGGAAAGATGCCAAGAAGTTCTGCCAGGAGATTGGTTTCCTCTGTGAGAAGCAGGAGAAAGCCAGTAAATTGATTAAAGAATGGAACGAAGGAGAGGCCAGATACAGAACCTCTAACAACTGCAGGTATATAGGTGTCGATTCTATAGAAATTATGGAGAACGATGGCCCCGTCTACAATTTAACTGTTGATTCTCACAATGTTCTTATGTCCAATTCCTTTGTATATCAATGTGATGGTGATGAAGATTGTGTCATGCTCCTCTTTGACGGTTTATTGAACTTCTCCATGGATTATCTGCCGGATAAGCGGGGAGGCAGGATGGATGCACCTTTAGTGCTCACTGCCATCATCGACCCCAGAGAAGTGGACCATGAGGTTCATAACATGGATATAGAAGAAAAATATCCACTGGAATTCTATGAAGCCACCTTGAACTACAAGAACCCCAAAGACCTCACTGACCTGATAGAGACGGTGGCTGACAAACTCCCCACAGAAACACGGTACTATGGCCTGAGGTTCACCCACGATACTGAGGATATAGCAGCAGGCGTAAAGATGAGTGCCTACAAGTCACTCACCAAAATGAGCGACAAAGTCCACGCTCAAATGTCGCTGGCGGAGAAGATCGTTGCCGTAGATGAGCACAACGTGGCTGAGAGAGTGATCAACACTCACTTCTTGCCGGACATAATTGGGAATCTCAGAGCATTCTCCCGTCAGGAGTTCAGATGTGTCAAGTGCGATCAAAAGTATCGCAAGATGCCACTCCAGGGCAAGTGCGTTAAGTGCAACGGAAAGCTAACTCTATCTGTGCATGGAGGTTCCATAAGGAAATATCTAGACCTTTCAAGGGAACTGGTGGAAAAATACGAGGTAAAAGAGTACACCAGACAGAGATTGAAGCTAATAGACCTGGAAATCCAGTCCTTATTCGAAAGCGAGACCCGAAGACAGATAAAGATAAGCGAATTCTTCGGCTAAGTTGGCTAAATTAGTTGAAATTAGCTGAAATGGCTCAGATTCCGGTTAGATCTCCTTGACCTCAATACCGTTTTTCTTCAGTATCGCTGCAGTGATGCCGTAGCCTTCCTTGATCTCACCGCTAAAGGTCCCATCATAGATCTTTCCGGCGCCACAGGAAGGGCTGAGCGACTTGAGCAAGGCGACCTCAGCTTTCAGCAATTTTGCTATCTTGAGAGTCTCTTCTGCGCCCCTCAAGAACTGGGAAGTTAAGATCTCACCATGAATTGATCTGACCTCTCCTCGCCCTTCAAGAACATCAAAACCATCTCCCAGCACTTCATACTGGTCTCTGGGAGTGGGTAAACCTGCCAGCTGCTCCGGGCACACGGGGATGGGGATCAAGTTGTTCTCCTCAATATATTTCACTGCCTCTTCGCTGCAGGCATTACCTCCATCATAACGGCAATTAACTCCCAGCAGACACGCACTAACAATAACTCTCATTCACTAACTCCCTATTCTTTACGTATTCCCACAATGAAGTAGTGATACCAATAGGCATCGATCTTCTCGGTTTTATAGCCTTTATACTCCATTATCTCTATCATTTCCTCCTCAGGGATTCTGACATCCGAGGGTGGACCAAAAGAGGCTTCTCCGTCTTTTCCAATTTTCCAGTCGATCACTATAACCATTTTTGCTGGATAGTCAAGATATGATCCTGGATCCTTTACTTCATGAAGAACGTTGGCGAAAAAAGCCAGATCCACCTCAAAGTCAATTGGGGGTTTGTCACCAGCTATCAGCCCCACGTTTTTGGTCCCTTCATCCTGCAATCTGTCTGCGAGATACTCAATCATTTCCGCACTGACATCGATTCCGTAAACCTTTTCAAAATACCTTGCCAGAATTACGGTAAAATAACCCGTACCTGACCCCAGCTCTAGAGCAGTTCTCCTTTCTTCAGGAGCGATGCCGGAGATAAATTCTATAACCGGCTCCTTGGGCAGTATCTCTTTTCTGAAGTCCGATTCGAGTTTATGTTTGTGGGAAGGGTTGAATACGTGGTTCATTGAATTAAGAGAGAGTTGGTCGCTATATCTATTTATCCCTATTCTCTTACCCTACCCCAACATTCAACCGAAGAACCGGAAGGCTATAAACGCGATGGAAACCATGATTATGGCGTGCTTCAAACCAGACTTCATTTCCCCTTCACCCATCAAGCCAGCGACGAAACCGCCAAAAGCGCCATTGATAAGGGATGTGTGGTAGAATAACCTGGTCAATCTATCAGTATCTGGTATATTGAACTGGGCGGCAGGAAATTCCTGGAATGTTGAACCGGAAGGCATTACCTGAAGGAAATTTTTGCTCAAGATGAGAATGGTGAACAGGAACACTCCGAAGGTCATGTATATAACTACTACGTAAACGAACATCTCGTTCTTGACATTCTGTCTGAGCCTCATGTACAGCTGTGCATCTCTGGCAGCAGTAAATAGAGCATTCTTCACTGTTCCTGAGGCTTCCATGGCCCTGAGGAGTATTGAGGTTACTTGGGTGACTGTGGCGCTTCCAGCCCTGGTCTCAAACCTTTTCAGAGCATGAGGTAGGAGCATTCCCCACTCCAGATCTTTTCTTATTTTAACTATCTCTTTGGTGAGCACACCCAGATTGGAGGAAGATAACATCCTGATAGCCACAACGACATTCAATCCACTCTCATTGAGACTGGCGAGCTGCTTCAAAAAATCAGGGATGCGCTCCTCGATCTTTCTGACCCTCCTCTTCTTGAGCTCTGCGAGAAAAGCATAAGGAATAGCATTTAACACCATAAGATAGAAAAATATGGT
>JBKHKH010000005.1:0-32664 GCA_046537735.1 Archaeoglobaceae archaeon
TCCTGGACAGTTTGAACAGGTTCTCTACCTGAGGATTCTCCAGAAAGGAGCTAACATATCTCCCCCCCAGTTCATTGATATGAGCCACTCCCTCCTCGTCCTTTAACAATCCTTGAGTGGAGAAAGGACCTAAAGTTAATAGATCGAGGTCCATCTTCCACAGGAACCTGTCAATCACGGCTCTTGAAGGCGATCCGGGTTTTTTTCTGACCACCACTCCACCATAACACTGGCAGACCACATCCCCCATACCCGTCTTACACATGATCTCTGCTTCGTGGGCCACATCTGCCAGCTCAAAAAAGGATTTCCTGAGGTCAAAAGCCTGATTAATCTCAAAAGCAGTGGCTAAGGCGGAAGCACCACTCATTCCGAACCCGCAACCAGCAGGGACGTCCATTTCAATATCTACACCGCAATCACATCCCAGCTTCTCAATAACGTAATCAACAGTAGGAAAATCCCAGGTATCCCCATTGACCCGAACACCTCCCTCATCACAAATGGTCGCTCTGGCTCCCAGATCGAGAGTGATCCCCACTCCTGTAGAGCCACTCAGGTAAGGTCTATCAGCAGAATGAACTGAAAAAAAGCAGGTAATGCTTGCAGGTGCGAAAAAGGTCATAGACAATCTTCTACGTAAACCTTGATTATTTCCTCTGCTATCTGTGTTTTAGAACCTTCTGACCAATCATTTCTTTTACCGGTGAGCATCAGCACCCTGGTATCTTCTGTTCCCATGCCTTTCTCTTTGACATCATTTGCCACCACCATCTCCAGCTTATCGTCTATCATCTTGTCATGGGCTATTTGATACAGTTCTTCATCTGATACTCCGGTTTCAGCCTTAAAACCGATTATAGGACCATCATAGAACTTGCGGAGCTCTTTAATGATCTTGGGGGCGGCTTTGAGCTTGAGACTTATTTCGCCGGTCTTTACTTTCTTATCATTCATTTCCACCACGAAATCGGAAGGAGCGGCTGCGGACACAAATAGATCACAGCCGTTCTTAACTTCATCGGTTGAAGCTTTCAGCATATCGCTAACGGAATAAGTGAAAATCTCCTTGAACTGTGAAAGTCTCAAATTGAGGGGATGAGAGGAAATGTAGGTTATAGAGGCTCCTCTCCTCCACAGCTCCAGAGCGATTTCTTTGCCCATCAAGCCTGAGCTCTTGTTGCTGATAAATCTGATAGGATCTATCTGCTCGTATGTTGGTCCTGATGTAACTATGGCATTTTTTCCTGCCATATCCTGGGGATATACGCTCTTCTCAACATGGAGGCAAATGGTCTCCATAGGGGGGAATTTGGCTTTCTCCTCTTCATGATGAGGCTCAACTACTTCGATTTCGGCAAATTCTCTCAATTTACTCATGTTCTCCTGGATAACAGGGTTATCGTAAATGCTTTCATGCATGGAGGGAACAATGATCACAGGCATTTTACCCAGAACGGTGGCTGCCGTCAAGGTGACAGGGGTATCAGCCACTCCAGTCGCTATCTTGGATATGGTGTTGGCTGATGCTGGAGCGATTAGTAACATATCAGCATCAAGAAGGTCAACATGCTCTACCTTTCCGGTGATCTCAGTGATCAATTCATGGGTAGCAAATTCAAGAGCATAGGGATGAATAATTTTCTGGGCGCCCTTGCTCATTATTCCTACCACTTCAGCTCCTCTTCTCACCAGTTCTCTGGCAAGCTTAACACTTTCAACAGCCGCAACGCTACCGGTGACCGCCAGCACGATTTTCTTTCCACTCAGTTTATTACTCCTTTTCCCCTGCAATCCGTTCAGATGCATGTTTCCTCACTGCTTTGAGCATCATTTTTGCATTGCCCTTTTCGAATGCTCTTCTGTAGGCGGGTGTTTTTAAAATATTCTGCAGCCTTTTATAAGTAGAGATCTTGATGATATCTTCAAATTTTTCGGTGGATACTTTCTCCATTCTGGGTTTAGTGCTGACCTTCTCAGGCTCGGGAGGCAGCTCCACAGGAAGTTGAACCTGGTCTATCTTTACTTCTTCTTTGGAAATAACTCTATCAAAGGCTTTGTTCCAGGCTTCTCTCCAGGGACTGTTCATTATCTCTTTGGAGTAGAACGCTTTCCTGCGTATTTCTATCAGATCATAGGGACAGGCATTCTCGCACGCCCCACAATGGATGCAGAAGTCTTCGTTAAATCGTAATTTATCTCCAACCCACCATACCCGGTTGTTCTTGCAGATATTTACGCATGCCATGCAGGTCAAAGGCTCGCACTTATCCATTCTGTTCTCGTATAGCTTAAGCGTGCCATCTGTCGGTTTTATGGTCTTAACAGCATCGTAGGGGCAGACTTCAACGCAATAACTACAATAAGAGCAAAGTCCCTGGTCCACAGTTATTTCTGCAACCTTTGAGGGCAACTTGTAATCTATTCTCTTTCCCTCTACTTTTATGGCCTCTTCAGGGCAGATCTCTTCACAAAGTTTACAGTAATCACATTTATCCTCATCAATAAGTATATCATCGTAAGGCATAATGCTGTCCGGCTTGATCTCCTTATCAACCATCTGGAAAGCATCGCAAAACTCTGCACAAATACCACACAGGTTACACTTATCCTTGTCCACCTCTATTTTTCCCTCTAGAGTTTCCTGGTTTTTTTCCTGTATATCATTTCTATGAAGGTGTATAGTTCTCTCAATAGCATTAGTGGGGCACACTTTATAGCATAGGGTGCACTCAACACAGTTATCCAGTTTTTGAGTTGATGCTACGGGTGAGATGGTCAGCTCGTCTTTCTCCACTTTTTCTCCGTTGATATAGAAATCGTAGGCATCAAAAGGGCAGAAGGCGTAGCACATACCGCAATAGGCGCACTGAAGGTGGTCAATTATCACAGGGGGCATATCAAGTCCTTTAGCTATTTCATGTATCTCAGAAAGCTCGATAGCTTTGACCGGGCAGGAATAAATGCATATACCACAGCCGTTACATCTGACTGGATCAAAGATAAGCTCCCTGGTCTCATCTTCAGTTTTCTGGATAAATCTGAATTTATCTTCAGAAACTTCGACAGTCCTCTCAACTTCCATATTCATCCCTATTGAGTTGCTCTACTTTATCCACAAAGGAGGAGATCTCTCTGGCCATAGCTCTGGCATCACCGGCAGATAACCAGGTTGTCTTGATCCTTTCAGGGTTTATATCCAGCTCGGAAAGGATTTTCTTCAGAGTATCCACTCTGTTATCCGCTTTTTCATTTCCCCACTTGAAATGGCATTCTCCCTTTCTACAACCTGTGATCATTACTCCATCGATCCCTAACTCCAGCGCCCTCAGGATCCATTCTGCGTCAACCCTACCTGCACATAGCACTCTAACGATTCTGGCATTGGGTTTGTACTCTCTCTTGGTCATTCCCGCTAGGTCAGCGGCGGCGTAACTGCAATACCAGCAGGCAAAGACCAGAATAATGGGTTCCATGCTTTTCTCTTCTGCCAGAGCTTCTATTTGAGCTGTGATCTGCTCGTTAGAGAAGAAACCCATGTCTATGGCATCAACAGGGCAGGCAGAAACGCATATTCCGCACATGGTACATGCATTGGGATCTATTTCTGCGATCCCGTTTTTCATAAAGGCAGCCTTGAAGTTGCATAAATCCACACAGATCCTGCATCCTGTACACTTGTCTTCTTCCACATAAGCATTGTAGGGATAGAATTCTACGGTTTCAGATAAGATTATGTCCATGGCTTTGGAAGCCGCCAGTCCGGCTGACGATATGGTGTCCTGAATATCTCTGGGGCCGCTGGCAGTTCCCGCCACGAAAACACCTCTTACATCAGTCTCTGCAGGTCTGAGCTTGGGATGGGCAACTTCGTAAAATCCATCTTCTCCTGAGGTGATACCTATTTTTTGTGCTAGCTCGGGGTTGCTCTCCATACCTATGGCCAGCACTACCAGGTCAAAATCCTCTTTCCTTACCACGTCATTAAGTGTATCTTCGTAGCTGAGGAATGTTTTTCCGTTTTCATCCCATACTTCGCCCACTCCACCTCTAATAAATCTGATTCCCTTTTTCAATGCCCTTTTGTAGTACTCTTCATACATTCTTCCCGATGCTCTAACATCGGTGTAGATTATTGATACTTCTGAATCCGGATAACGGTCTTTAATTATTAATGCGTTCTTCAAACTCTCCATGCAACAAACTCTACTGCAGTACTCATGGGTTTTCTCATCTCTACTTCCCACGCATTGAATGAAAGCCACTTTGGAGCTGTTGTTGAGGTTGAGGTTTCCCAGAGTGGGACCACTGGCTGAAAGCAGTCTTTCCAGCTCCAGAGTGGTGATAACGTTCTTGTAACTGCTATACCCGTATTCTGGCTTTCTGTTGGGGTTGAAAGGTTTATAACCGGTGGCAACTATCACTGCACCCACTTTCAGCTCCATGTCCTCCTTTTTCTGGTCGAAGTCTATTGCGTCTGGGGCACAGGCCTTTTCACATAACCTGCAGCCAATGCAGTTCTCCCAGTCGACAACTGCATAAAATGGAGTAGATTGAGGAATAGGTAAGTAAATCGCTTTTCTAACTCCCATGGACTGATCATACTCGTTGGGAACCTCTATGGGACACACTGAAGAGCAATCATCTATACAGCCTACACATTTCTCTGTATCCACATAACGGGGATACTTGGTGAGCTTAACACTGAAATTACCTACTCTTCCACTGACTTCATTCAGTTCTGCGTTGGTTATGACCTCTATGTTAGGATTCTTCCACACTTCACTCATCTTGGGAGCCAGGATGCAAATAGAGCAGTCGTTGGTGGGAAAAACCTCGTTCAGTAAAGCCATATGCCCTCCAATAGTGGGTTTTTTCTCTATAAGGTAAACCTTAATTCCTGATTTGGCCATTATAGTAGCGGCTTCTATACCGGCGACCCCACCGCCTATTATAGCCACAGCCTTTTTGACACTGGCTCTTCTCCTCTGAAGAGGTTCGGATGCTCTCGCCCTGGCCACTGCCATTCTGACCAGGTCCTTTGCTTTGATGGTAGCATAATCTCTATCCTGATGGACCCAGCTGCATTGCTCTCTTATGTTGGCCATGGCCACCACATAGGGATTAAGTCCGGCCTGAATAGCCACGCTCCTGAATGTAGCTTCGTGCATTTTGGGGGAACAGGCAGCAACTACGAAAGCATCTAATTGGTGTTCTTCTATTGCTTCGGCAATTTCTTCCTGTCCCGATTCAGTACAGGCAAATTTGATATCTTTTACGTAATCTACATTGTCCAGCTCCTGGGCGTAGCTAACTACTTCATCAATATCAACATTCCTGGCGATATTCAAGCCACAATGGCAAACAAACACTCCTATTTTCATATCTTATATTAATTAGTTATTTTTTATACTGACTACTGAATTTATATTATTATGTTCACCATTAATCCTGAACATTTTTAAACTTTCCCCCCAAGGATAAATTAAAAATAGCCTGTTAAGGAGATATGGGTGTGCAAAAACTAATTGCAGTATCCGTGTTTGGAGAAGATAAACCCGGTATAATTCCTACCATATCGGGGGTTTTAACCCGGAATTCTGTCAACATAGTGGATATTGAACAGAATGTAATCCAGGGATTATTCGCCATGTTCATCGTAGGAGATATCAAAAAATGCCCCATATCTCTGATCGAATTGAAAAAAGAGCTGGATGATAATGCCGATGAGATGGGGCTGAACATTCAGGTGTCCCCATTCCAGAAACAAACGAGAACCAGAAAAAAGCTGTATACTCTTCAGGTTCTGGGCGAAGACAGAGTAGGCCTCATATACGGTATAACCAAAATTTTACATAAGTACGGAATAAGCATCAAGAAAGCTAACGCTACAGCCAGAGATAGCCTAATCTCTATCGAATTTCTGGTCGATTTTGAGGTAAACGATTCAGAATCAATAAAGAACAGCTTGAGAGAGGACGTAGAGAAATTCGGTCTGGATATAGTGATCCAGCGCTATCCTGCTTTTAGAAGGGAAAGAAGGTTGATAGTCTTCGACATGGACTCCACCATAGTGGACACAGAAGTGGTGGTGGAGCTGGCCAAGGCAGCTAACGCGGAAGAAGAGGTAGAGGAGCTGACAAAGAAGGCGATGAACGGTGAGATCGACTTTAAGGATGCTCTAAAGCAGAGGGTTAAGCTGCTGGAAGGGCTTCCTGTGGATGTGCTGGAAAAGATCTACCAGGATATAAATTTGACCGAAGGGGCTAAGGAACTCATTGAGACCCTCAAAGACTCCGGCTATAAGGTTGCACTGGTAAGCGGGGGGTTCACCTACTTTACTGAAAAACTCAAGAAGGAGCTGGGTTTGGATTATGCTTTCGGAAATGAGCTAGAGATAAAGGACGGGAAACTAACAGGTGAGCTAAAGGGGAGGATAATAGATTCCAGAGAAAAAGCACGTATAATCGATGAGCTGGCCCAAAAAGAGGGAATGGATAAACAAAATGTTGTCGCCGTGGGTGACGGCGCCAACGACCGAATAATGATAGAAAATGCAGGTTTGGGAATCGCATTTAACGCTAAAACTGCTTTGAAGGAAGTGGCAGATGGCGTAATCTCTAAAGACAATTTTATAGCCCTGGCAAGCGTATTGAACTTACCCAACGAGTTCAAAAAAAGGATTTAAGTGTATTGAATGAAGATCATCTCCATTTTCTGGTGATCAGCGCAATGGCAGCTCCTAGGAGAGCAATTACGGCTTCAAAGCCTGGCAAATTACTCGTCTCGGATGCTATCTCTTTTGCTTCTGGTGCGGCACTATTCTTTTTCTCTGATGCTGTTTTGTCTTTCTTTTGCTCCTCTTGTTTCTCGTAGATCTTGATTTTTCTGTCGTAATTATCGCAGATCAGTAGCTCGTTAACCCCGTTGTTATCTGAATCCTCAATGAAGAGGCTTGAAGGAGTAACCTCTATGGTCTGCAGTCGTTCGAATTCTCCACCGATACGACTGTAAACATACACTATTTTGTGTGTCTTGTTTATGTTCATGGGAAAGGCGAATTCGTTAACTTCATCACCCGTTAGATCGCCTATCACCGGATAACAGCCGCCCTGCCCGAAAGCCTTGCCCGATTCAAAACTCTCGTTCCACATCTCTTCATATCTACTGTATCCCTGGAAGTTGCTGGTACAGTTGAATATCCATACTCTAGGTTGAGGAGTATCCATATTTCCACAGTGTGTTCCACTTATAGCCAATATCTCTGGCTTGCTGTCATTGTTGAGATTACCCGTAGTGGCCAGGGTGTACCCAATAATCTTGTTCCACGAATTCTTATAAACCCCTTTATACTCCAGAACTCTTACATCATAGGTCTTCCAGCAGGAGGTTCCGGCCACTACTTCGTTCTTCCCGTCATCATTAACGTCCGCAATATCGATCGTTTTGACGTTGCTTCCCGTATTCTGAACGGTGCTGACCTGGTAATCATCGGTATGAGGGTCGTGCTTGAACTGTAATATTTTGCCCGAGTAGTAGCTCAAACCAACTAAAACCTCGTTCTTACCATCATTATCTGCGTCCCCTACTTTAATGGCTCCCGGATCGGTTTTCTGGGTCAAATCATAGGAATATGACACTTCGAAAGCATCCAGACTGCTGTTACCGTCTGGCCTATCGAAGATCCTCAGTTTGCTATCTCCCTGAGCATCACTAGGCTTGCCAGTGGACATAATTATTTCGATCTGACCATCATTATCTGCATCCCCGGTGGTAATGCTTGAAACTCCACCCCGTTTACCCTCTTCAGGTATGACGTAACTCCACACTTTCTTATAACCATCTTTACTGTAACTGTAAATGTGCACGAAAGAAGAACGGTCTATTTTGGTTGTGCCTACTAGAACCTCGTTTTTACCGTCTTGGTTGAGGTCTGCAACGTGAACTACGTTCGCGGGCGCATCTATTTCCTCTTTAAGGACTAAAGTTTGTGAAGAAGAAACGCTCACTCCAATGGCAAGAACAATGAGGAATGAAATGAATATCCTCCATCTCCAGGTCCAGGGCTTCGGTAGCCTTGTTTTAACGGAACCACACAGGATTTTCATATGCTATATCTCACAACTCAGATACCGTTTCAGCCTGAAAAGGTGTTAGACTTTTTATTGAACATGCCTCGCTGTTAAGATCATCTTCTCTAATCTCACAAACGAGCGCTCTGGGTCTTCTGCCTCTGAAAAATTTCTTTACTTCTGCGATCACTTCACAGAATTGCGGACAATCTTCGAGGTCCAGTCTAAAGCGATTACAGAACACACTGTTGGTACAGTGAACGGCGTTGACCGTCTTTTTACATGGATCGAAGGTAACAATTGCTTTTTTTCTGGGAAAAGTGACTGTATAGTACTTAATATCCTTCATTGAAATGAACTCTTAATAAGATATCATTAACCTTTTGAATAACATAATAATGATGAGATAAGTTACTTGAACAAGTGTTTAAACACTCATACACCATTTAAATATATATCGAAAGGTTTAAGTAGCAAATCAACCATTAAACTAAAACAGGGTTAAAACGGATAGGTGACAAGTTGGGTATCCTTTAATAACCCTCACCCTTTATTTTTTTGTAAGGGTCGCATATATGATTTTTTAGCCAAGGGATTTTAAGCTTTAGCTTTTTTATATGGTTTATTAACAGCGCTAACTCGTTGTGTAGTAGTTATACACAGCGGTCATTAAACCCGCTATCATAGGGGCCACGAAGAATCCCGCCACTCCTCCCGCAATGGCTCCACCAATAAAGGCTAGCATGAGAACCAGAGGATGTATTCTAGAGGTGTAACCCACAAAATGAGGCCTCAATATTAGCTCTGGTAGAATATAAAGGAATATAAAGCCTATGATGGCAAACCATAATGCCAGCCATATATCAGTGAGAGCGAGAAAGAAAGCCACTACAATAAGGACCATCCACTCTGCAAAAACGGGGATGAGGGCTGCAAGAAACATTAGACCGGATAATAAGGGTGTGAAAGGGATGTTGAAGGCTAAAAAGAAGGGTATACTTGCCAGACCTATCAGTAGAGCAACGACAAAGTTCCCGAACCATAGGCCCAGAAAAGTCTCGTCAACCTCAGCTATGAACTTTCTCAGATCGGATCTTCGTTCTTCCGGAATAACTCTCAGTAACCTCTCTACAAAATTGTCTCCATCCAACAGGACGTAGTAGCACACAATAGCAGATATCAGAAAGTTCAACACAAACATAATGGTCTTGACAGTCACACCTATGGCAGAAATGCGGAGGGTATTTTGAACTACAGATATTATTGAGTACAGGATGCTCTGGATCTCCAGCAAATACCTCTCCTCGATTCCAGCCTCCATCAGGGTTTTCATAAGATTTTGGGTGTATTCTTGCTGATGAGTCAATATGTGTATCAGCTGGTCGATTCCCCGAAAAGCACCATAGAACATTAGAAAGGATATAGGAAGGATTATTAATAGCGTTGATATCAGGCTGGAGGTTATTCTTCCGGTTTTAGGCCTAATTCTATTTTTTATGGGCTTGGCTACATAGGCAAAGACTATACCCATCACAATCCCGTCTATAAGCGGGTAGAAGAATAGAAAAGTGAGAATCAGAAGAGCTATAATTGAGACTAAGAGGACGATAACCCATTTATCTCTCATAATCGGAATAAATACAAAATGAGGTATATTATCTTTTTCGTATAGAAATCAATGATTTGAAATCTGTGTATCATTTCGAAAGTATAAATCGGCTGGATAGATCTTTATGGATAAGAGATAAATCGCCTAAATTTTAGCTATATAGAGTGCTAAAATGGCAATTACAATAATCAACCCTATAGCTGCCAGTACAATTTTTATTATCTTCTCCACGTTCCTTCTCTGTTTTTCAGTAATGACACTCAATGAGCTTGCTGCGCCAGAGGGGGCGAAATTACGGGAACCATCAAATTTCACTTCAACACTGTGCTCTCCAAGGACTTTGAAGGTATTCTCAAAAACGAAGTATCCATTGTGGTCGGTTTTACTCTCTCCGGCTTTCTCTCCATCAACCCGGACATCTACGTTCTTATTCTCTACCGGCTCCCAGTTCTTCCCTTTCTTATTATACCACTGTAAATAACCTGCGATTATAACCTCTTCTCCTTTAACGGGTCTTTTATCGCTGAAATTTAATCCTGCAATACGGGTTTTATTGAGAGTCTCTTCAGGAAGCTCTTCATCTGCCATATCCTGTATTATATTTTTCTTGTTTTAAAACTCTTGTCATTGAGTGTGGAAGAAAAGAGGGAACCGATTTTTTGCTTTGGGAACTATAAATGTTTTCTCGAATCGTTTTTATCTACCGCATCACGTGTCCTAATCTACTTATTTGGTAAGGACGAAATTTACATATAACTGAATATATTAACGAAAAAAGATTGATACTATATTGAACCATAATAATCAACTCTTAACATTAATTGACCCATAATAATTATTTTTAGCATCTAGGTATAAAAAGCGAATCTTTAAGTAAGAATATTGCCATTTTGCCCAGTGGGGTGGTGTGATTGATGAAACTGGTTCATGCCCAAACTATCTTAAACGAAGAAGCGCTCAGTGAATTGAAGAGGAAGTCAGGCGAAAACTCCACAAAAGATGCTATAGCAGCGGCTGTAGACCATTATCTAGGTTGCCAATATATGTATGAGGAGTCGTTGGAGAAAAAGCTGGAAAGAACCTTAAGGAATAGGAGAAGGGAGAAAGAAAAGTATATTTAAAACCTCATCAAGAGTTGGAATGGACTGGTGTGTAAGGTGGTGGAAGCTAGCAACTATATAAGATCATCAAAAGAAAAAGAAAATTTGTGCCTTTTTTGTGGTGAGCCGGTAGAATATGGTTGGGTGAGCGATTACAAGGGAACTAAGGTATGGATATGCAGAAAATGTGTTTTAGAAGGGGAGGTAGGCTCTTTAATGGCAACTGCAATTTTGGATAAGGATGTACAAGATAGCGAAATTCTAGAAGACATCTCTCGTTGTTTGGAGACCACCCAAATGAAGCTTTACAAGAAAGTGCTTTACTATACATTTGAACATCCTGCTGGCTTGCATAAGGTAGGAGAAGGCGTTAAAGAGAGGATCGAAGCGGTGGAAGGCAAAAAACGACAGAGTAAAATGGAAAAAGAAGAGAAAGAGAAATTACGAATTGAAAGTGCAAAGGTTGAACCCTCTTCGGAAAAAGAGATGGATAAATTGGATGAGGATCAGCTCCTCAGCTATCTGGACGACTGGAAATCCATAAGGGATATCCAGCGGCAGTTCGGTATTGGTTATAAACCCTTACTGGAAAAATTGGATCAGATGTACCGGAGAGGAAAGGTGTATAAGGAGAAGGTAAGGATTGAGACTGGTGGACACAAATACAAGTACAAGAAAGTCTCTGAAGAGGAAGGGCCCAACACTGGAGGCGAACTCCATGAAACCCATGAGAACCATGCCAAAAATGAAAAACATGAAGACCACAAAAAAAATGACGCTGGTGAGGTAAATGGGACCAGAAAGTCTTATGAGGATGGGTCGGGACCACCATCCGGTCAAAAAATAAGAGCGAGCGATCCAGGTGAAATGCCCAGTGAAGATCAGCTCCTCAGCTATCTGGACGACTGGAAATCCATAAGGGATATCCAGCGGCAGTTCGGTATTGGATATAAGCCTCTGCTGGAATCACTTAACAGGCTTTTCTTCAGAGGATATCTATTGAAAAAGACAGTTCCAGACAACCCTATGTTCAAGAGGGCTATTGGCATTAAAGGTATGGGATGAGTTGCTGTTAGCTACAATCTCCTTAAGGAGTATGGAATCAGTACATTAACTACCTTTTATTGATTCATCTGATTGGCTCCATTAGATATTTTTGTGTAAAGCCTATGTGCTAAAAAAACCTTAGAATGAACTATGGGGTCGGTGGGATTTGAACCCACGACCTACGGGTCTCTTCGGGTCAGTGCTCCAACGGGTCATCACCGCTCAGCAGACCCGTTTATCATCATTACCGCTGGAGCCCGTTGCGCTTCCTAACTACGCCACGACCCCTTCGATTAAAAATTATCTGATAACATCAGTAATATATTTCTTGCGATAGATCACCCATTACCTACTCAACAAAATATTTTAACTTTTCAATTCAATTGATATTATGGACCCTGATGATTTCAGAGAGGAGCTGAAGTTGTTCGTGGCAGAAATATGTAAGAAGGAGTTTGCCAGCCTCAAAGAAGAACAGAGGGATGAGATCTCATCTTATGTGGAAAACATTAATTTCAAGATAGAAAATCTGGAAAGCGATGCCAAAGAACTAAGTCAAAGGCTGGAGGAGCTCAACAGGTATTTTGATGAGGTCACGAACAGGTTGGAGCTGGTTGACGGCAACTCTTCACATAAGGCTGACTCCGTAAGAGATGAGCTGAATAGCAGAATTGAGGAAATAGACCGCAAGTTGGATGCTGTTAAAGATGATCTGGACACCAAAATAGAGGACTCGTCCTACAAAATCGAAATGCTGAAAGAAGATGCCCTGTCAAGGAACGAATCTCTTCGGGACGAGCTCCGGGAATCAATAGCTTCCATTAGGGAAGAGGTTAAGGTTGATGTGGAACGCATAAACCATAAAATAGAAGACCTCTCTTATAGGTTGGAGGAAATGTCGAGGTATTCGTAGAAGCGATAGAAACCAGACCCCATAATAAACACCAGACCCCATAATATCAAATTGGCAACTTTTTTTAACTTCAATGCTCTCCATCCTTTATGCCTTTTGATGACCTCAGACAATTCATAACTAAACTTGAACAGGATAATGATCTGACCAGAATAACTCGTCAGGTCTCTCCTGAGCTGGAGATGACCGAAATAGCGGACAGGGCTGTCAAGTCCGGTGGAAAAGCCATTTTATTTGAAAATCCTGCAGGATACGATATCCCCGTCCTGATGAATACTTTTGGCACTGAGAGGAGAATGAAAGCTGCTCTGGGCGTCAAAAATCTTGAGGAGATAGGGCAGAGGGTGGTGGACCTTACCAGGTTGAGGCCATCTTCCATCATGGAGGGGCTGAAGAGCATGGGCACCCTGAAGGAGCTGACCAACTTTATGCCCAAGCAGGTCAAGGGAGGTCCCTGCAAGGAAGTTATCATGGATGAGCCCGACTTGAACAAGTTCCCCATTCTGAAGTGCTGGCCTCAGGACGCTGGGAGGTTCATCACTCTTCCAGTGGTTATTACCCGCGACCCACAGAGCGGGTACCTCAATGCGGGGATGTACCGGATGCAGATCTTTGATGGGAAGACCACGGGCATGCACTGGCAGATCCACAAGCATGGGGCTTTGCATCTCCAGAAGCTGGCAGAAAAAGGGGAAGATAAGCTGGAGGTTGCGGTGGCAATTGGGGTGGACCCTGCAACCCTATACGCTGCCACTGCTCCCCTACCTGAGGGTATTGGAGAGTTCATGCTCTCCGGTTTCATCAGAAAGGAGAGGATGAAGATGGCAAAGTGCGAGTCGGTCGATCTGGAAGTCCCCGCCAGTTCGGAGATAGTGCTGGAGGGTTATGTTAAGGTGGATGAGCTTCGCACTGAAGGACCATTCGGGGACCACACCGGGTACTACACACCCCCTGACCCCTATCCCGTCTTTCACATTAACACCATAACCCACAGAGAAGACCCCATATATCATGCCACTGTGGTGGGCAAACCTCCCATGGAGGATAAGTGGCTGGGAAAAGCTACAGAGAGGTTGTTCCTGCCCATAATCAGGATGATACACCCCGAGATTGTGGACATGAACCTGCCCACCGAAGCCGCCTTCCACAACCTGGCCATAGTATCCATCAAAAAACGGTTCCCCGGACACGCCAGAAAGGCCATGTTCGCCTTATGGGGAATGGGAATGCTCAGCCTCACCAAAGTAGTGGTGGTGGTGGATGCTGATGTAGATGTCCAGAACATGAGTGAAGTGATATGGGCTGTGACCAGCCGCTTCGACCCCGCCAGAGATTTGGTCCTGATATCTGATGCGCCCATAGACAGTCTGGACCACTCCACGTATCTACCCAATCTGGGGGGAAAGATGGGTATTGATGCTACTGTAAAGTGGAAGGAAGAAGGATTTGATAGGGAATGGCCAGACGTGGTGGAGATGGACGATGAGACCAGGAAAAAAGTGGATGAAATGTGGAGTGAGCTGAAACACCACCTGTTCTGGTTTGAATAGAGATAAATATAACCGGGAATCTACCGGCTACTTGGGATTTATTATGGTCATTTCCCGTTTAAAACCTCAAAATATATTTACTTTAACCAGTAGTTTGGTGTGATGGCCGAGTATATCTCCCACCCCTTGATAAAAGATAAGTCCATTGAACGGAGGTCTTATCAGGTCTCCGTAGCTGCCACGGCCTTAATGCGCAACACCCTTGTGGTGCTCCCCACAGGGTTGGGTAAGACCATCGTGGCAGCATTTGTCATAGGCTCTCGTTTGCACAACGCTGGTGGGAGAGCTGTTTTTCTGGCACCTACAAAACCCCTGGTTGAGCAGCACGCCGTCTTCCTCAGAAGAGTTCTGGATCTGGATCCAGAGAAGATAATCTCTTTAAGTGGAGAGACGCCACCTGAGAAGAGGGTTGAGCTGTGGAGCTCCGCTTCCATTATAGTCTCCACTCCTCAGGTTGTGGAGAACGATATCATCGCAGGAAGAATAGATCTTCGCCATGTAACTCACCTCACTATTGATGAGGCCCACAGAGCTGTGGGGAATTATGCTTACGTTTTCATAACCAGAAGATATCTTGAGCAGAGTGAAACCCCCCTCATCCTTGCCATAACCGCATCACCGGGCAGTGACGTGGAAAGGATACAGGAAGTCATGGAAAATCTGGGGATCGAGGAGATTGAGATCAGGACGGAGTTCGATGAGGACGTTAAGCCCTACGTCCACCAGAAGGATATACAGTGGGTCAAGGTGGACATGCCCCCCGAGTTAAAGAAGGTCCGCCAGCTATTCCAGGATGTGCTGAAGAGCAGGTACAAAAGGCTGAGGGATTTGGACATCGATCTGGACATCGAGAACTCGTCGAAAAAGGAATTGCTGGCCATACAGGAGACAATACAGGCTGAAGCGGTGGAGACCGGGGACAGCAGGTACTATGAGGCGGTATCCATTGTGGCAGAAGTAATGAAGATCATGCATGCAGTTGAGCTCATCGAGACCCAGGGGCTGGACTCGCTCAAGCAGTACCTCAAGAAATTGATGGCAGAGGCAAGGTCAAAGGGTAGCAGTAAAGCCGCTAGAAGGGTCGCTCAGGACACCACATTCAGGACCGCCATTATGAAGGCCAGCGGTTGCAAAGTTGATCATCCCAAGCTGCAGAAGCTCAAAGAGTTCGTCAGGGAAGAGCTAAAAGAAAATCCCGATTCCAGGATCATAGTCTTTTCCAATTTCAGGGATACTGCTGAACTGTTATCAAAGGAGCTGGAGAAAATGGAAGAAGTTTCCGTCTCTAAGTTTATTGGACAGGCGAGCAGAGTTAATGAGAAAGGAATGGGACAAAAACAGCAGATCGAGATTCTGGACAGGTTCCGGGAGGGGGAGATCAACGTTCTGGTGTCAACTTCAGTGGGTGAAGAAGGGCTGGATATCCCTGCCACCGACCTGGTGATCTTCTTCGAAGCAGTACCTTCAGAGATAAGAGCGATACAGCGTAGAGGTAGGACTGGAAGAGCCAGGAAGGGAAAGATCGTAGTGCTTCTAACCAAAGGAACCAGAGATGAGGGTTACTACTGGTCCAGTTTCAGAAAAGAGAGATCAATGTTCTCCCAGCTATACCAGCTCCGTGACACCCTGGTGAGGAGAGTTAAAGCTCAATCTCAATCCAACCAGTCAGCTCAACCACTACCTCCTCACCAGCGAAATCTCCAGGATTTCTCCACATCACAAGGAGTTCAAGTGGATCAAGAGGGAGAGAATGGATTCTTCAGAGTCCCCTCTATACAGGTTTACGCTGACTCCAGGGAGGCTAAGTCGGGGGTGGTGAAAAAGCTGTTCGATATGGGCATAGGCATAAACACCGGCAACCTGGAGGTAGCGGATTACGTGCTCAGTGATAGAGTAGCTGTGGAGAGAAAGTCAGTAGATGATTTCATTGAGAGTCTGATAAAGAAGGAAAAGCTGTTCAACCAGCTCTTCAGCCTGAAGAGATCCTATCAGAAGCCCATACTGTTACTAGAGGGAGATAGTATCTACAAGAGAGCAGTAAGCCCTAACGCCGTCAGAGGTGCTCTGGCAGCCATAACTATCGATATGGGTATACCCATGCTTTTCACCCGAACACCTGATGAGACTGCGTATATGCTTGCCGCTATAGCGTCCAGAGAGCAGAAATTAAAACACAGAAAAGCTTCTCCACACGCAGATAAATCAAAAAGATCTCTTCAGGAGCAGCAAGAGTATTTAGTTGCGTCCATATCCAATATAGGACCAGTGATAGCCAGAAACCTTCTGGAGCACTTCGGAACAATAGAAAATATTGTCAACGCCAGCGAGAAAGAGCTGATAAAAGTGCCCAATGTAGGTAAAAAGACAGCAGAAAAGATCAAGGAGCTGTTGACAACCCCATACGATGAAAGTGAAGGAGAATACAGTAATGATGAAGAATACACTGGTTACGAAAGCAAATCCGAGAGCCAGCCCGAGAGACAACCTCAGGACCAGCCCTAAAGCTAACATGTGAGCTGTCTGAGAGTTAATTTGAGGGCCGACCGTAACTAAAACTATTACTCAGCTTAGCTCTAAGTTGCCTTATATTATCCTCTGCATTTATTCCGTGTCTTTGAACTTTTTAACTGCTTCACTTACGTTGCTCAGTAGCTGGGCAGCCACTTCCTGGCTGGGGAAACTGAAGAGACCGCAGTCTGGTCCTGTATAGGCTATCCTCTCTCCAAATATTTTGTATGCGTTCTGAAGCCTTTTAAGGATAATCTCCGGGCTTTCGATCTCGTTTATGGCGTCCATCATAAGGTTGTTGTCCTGCCAGGCGTTGACCCCGTGTCGCTGATTGTACTCGGCGATGATGTTGTCGATATCGCTTCTGGCTACACCGATCCTCAATTTCTTATCGAATGCATCCAGGTCCTCGATATCTATGGCATCCATTATCTCCGGCTCTTTGGCCGCTTCAACTCCCAAGACATCCGCAACTTCCAGCTCCAGGAATGAAGTGTAGAATAGAGAGGAATGAAGATGTATCTGGATATCGCAGTTGAGATTGAAGTGCCTCAAAGCCCTCTCCAGCTGCTCTCTGGTAGGCTGGATCTCTGGATTGGTTCCCAGACTGGGCTCGTCCAGGCTGATAGCCTTCACTTTCAATCCGGAATTAATGGCGTTCTTGGCGAACCTGAATAGCGATAAGGAAATGTTCTCTATTATGTCGTCGTAGATAACCCCACCGAACTCTTTGTAATACAGCTCGAAGGGACCTGTTATACACACCCTTAATGGACCATCGTATTTTATATCCACCAGCGGCTTCAGTTCGGGGATCACAGCAGCACGGGGAGAGACCAGATAGACATCTTCCTGTAGCTCGGGATTCTGTATAATGTCCGCAAATTGTTTGACCATCTCCTGGAATTGGGGGTAGGTGGGGCACTCCACCCCGGCATTCGTTTTCATTAGAAAGGCTCTCTGGACCATCTCCTCATACTCTTTGGTGTTCACATTGTTCTCCACCCACTCCCTATCGATCCCCGGGGGAAGAGGAAAGCTACCGATATCATCGTAAAACATATTATTCACACCCTCTTACTCACTATCCTCGCTCTTTAAGTCCATTATCTGTGCCCAAGATATTTTGGGATTAATGGTACTCTCATCCAGCTCCAAAGTCTCCTTGGCATTCCATACGATCTCGAAGAACTCTTTTGCCTGCTTGGCGAGCTCTTCATTCTCAGCCCAATATCCAGACTCATAATTCTCCCACAGGCCAGTCTGAGTGAAATTGGCGGTGGTGACCAGGACCTTACTCTCATCAACCACCACCAGCTTGGCGTGAATGTTATCGTTTATCCTCACCGTCCCCGGCTCGAACATCTCCAGAAACCTTCTCAGGGTGAAGAGCTGTTTTCTATCCTCTATAACATCTTCCACGTGTCTAAAGTTTCTTCTTTCGTAACTGGGCCAGGTGACTATCCTCACCTTAACTCCTTCGGCGATAAGAGGTTTTAGCTCGGCAGTTAGCCAATCCGTGTAGTAGATGTGAGGAGAAGCTATCAACACTTCATGCTTGGCGTTCCTCAGGACCTCTCTTAGCTTGGCAACAATATCTCCTCCCCACGGAGTGCCTATGAGGATCTTCATCTTCTTGTATTTTTCCTCTGACCGGTGAGACATGACAAAAAGGGCGATGAATGCTCCCACTATGAGGAATCCCCCAAGTATATTGAGGGTCATGAAATTGAGCATTTTCTCGAACTCCACTATAGCCACCACTTGATTCTTGGGGTTGATAAAGTTCCAGGAGATTTCCTCTACGCTATTGTAGGGAGTGTAGGATATTTGAGAGTTGGAGCTAACGGAAGTGATCTTGTAAGCGGTAAAGAAGTTCTGGGGGAAATCGATCGACATCTGTATTTCATCCACAGGTAAGTCCAAAGAGGTGAAATATTCAGGATACTCCACTGCGTAGAACCTGTAGCTATTCTCACCTACTCTGTCGGTCACTCCACTAACTTCGCCTTCAATGGTGACCGTGTACTCTTCATAAGGTGAGAGAACCTTATCGATATTCAAAAATAGCACTTTGGTCCCGTTCATGTCCCTGAAAGTGGAATTTACATAACCTGCGGGTTTATCGGTGACCCTGGGATCTTCTACAAATGTCCTCATGGGTACGCTCATGGAAAGCCTGGTGGAGTTATCGGCAGTGTTCTTGAACTTTAAGGTAAAAGTATCCTTAACCTCATCGGTAGAGATGAACTTATAATTGGCCTCTATGCTAACTGTCGTATCTTCGGCGCTGCAGGAGCCGGTCAGGCCAAGTATTATTATCAGGGAAATTAGTATTAACCAGATTTTTTTCACGTAATAAAAACCTGATATGATGTTTAAAGGTTTTCCGCATATTTTTCAGCAAAACTTAAATTTGTGACCATTAAGGGATAAAAAGGTGATTACTATGGCAGATGAGCAGACAATCTTTATAGGAAACAAACCGGTAATGAGCTACGTGCTGGCTGCAATGGCTCAGTTGAACGAAGGAAACGGAGAAATAGTAATAAAGGCGAGAGGCAGGGCAATAGGAAGGGCAGTGGACGTTGCTGAAGTGATAAGGAACAGGTTCATGCCCAACGTTGGAGTCAGAGACATCAAAGTGGACACAGAAGAGCTACCATCAGAACAGGGTAGCACGGTAAATGTCTCTACCATCGAAATAGCTCTGGAAAAACAGGCGAGTTAGAACTGGAACAGCAGTCAAACTTTGGAACTTGGAACATTCAGTAGTTGCCAGTAACACATCTGGCAACTTTTATTCATTATTTAATTTAGCTTTAATTTAACGGTATCACGAGTTGGACCAGGGCTATTGGGCTAAGACTCCTCAACGCACTTGTGGTTAAAAACTTTTATTAGGTCTTATTTTCCTGATGAACCCCTCTAGATCATCCATTTCGTAGGCATATCTTCTGCAGATCTCTAGAGCTAGTTTTTTGGGGTCAGAGAATCCCATTTCCTGTAATGACGCATGTTCATTGCTTTCAACATTCACCCCGAAATGGATTTTGGCTGAAACTGGAGATATAGTGGCTGTGCTCACTGTCAATTTCTTTCCGTTCCAGAAGAGGTTATGTCCCTCTCTGGAGATTTTACATTCTTTATCTAAAAGATCCTGCACTAAACAGGTGAGAAAGCGTTGCCTGGTACATATAAGCCGGAGACTGACTTCGTCGAAATGTTCGACAATAAAATGGAGCATTTTTGGGGAGTATATCTCTTCCTGCAAAACCACTTTCTCGTAGTCAACCTGAGCATCACCCCGAACATCGCAGGAGCCAATGAAAGAAATAACACTGTCCTCCTTTATACCTGCCTCACGGTATGCCCACAAAGACCTGATCTGAGAACCGTCATACCCCAACTCAGAATCGATAAACACCCAATCCATGCTACCTTACGGCCGGAACAATAATATTTAAGTATTCTGATTTTTAATATTTATTCGACACAAAAATAAAGTTATTCCTATTTCTATAGTTCAGCCCACATAATCTCTAATATGAGTAATAACTACTAACAACTTATGTTCAATACTTTACCTCGTCACGTGGCGAGGTTTACATCTCCTCAGGGTCACAACGGCGTTTGAATGCACTCAATTCAATAATTCACTTTTACGTGTGTGGTTGTTATGGTGTGGTCGTTAACTATTTAAATTGAGATTGGATTATTGAGTTACTAGCCGATATGAGCTAGGCTCAGGCAAATTAAGATATTGGTCAAAAATCGAAGACGTATCAAGGTGATATTCATGCTGTGGCAAGGAAAAAGTAGTAGATCTCATACCGGAAAACTCCTCAGGTCTGCAAGAAGGAAAAGGAAATTTGAGATGGGTGGAAAGCAGGTAGAGACCCTTATAGGCGATAGAAAGGTTAAAAAGAGGAGGAGACGATAAGCTCAAGCTCTTTAGAGAAAGCCATGCTAACGTCTTCATTCCTTCAGAAAAAAAGATGGTCAAATCCGAAATAAAGAATGTGGTGGAGAACCCCGCTCACGTTCACTACTCCAGAAGGAATGTGGTCACCAGAGGAGCCATAATAGAAACAGAGGCTGGCAAGGCTAGAGTGACCAGCAGACCCAGCCAAGATGGAGTGGTCAACGCCGTCCTGGAACAATAATCAATTAAGGAACAATAATCAAGTGATTATTTCTTTCAGTCTATCTTCTTTAAGGGCCTCTTCTATCTCCATCATGGACAGATCTAGGGGGTCATCTATTGTTCTGTCGTGTTTAAGGCTCAGGTTCCTCATTTCAGGGGAAGTAGGTCCGATAGCAGGGTCACCGGGAACTCTGGGAGAGACATCGAAGACAACGAACTCCAGTTTACCTTCAGGCGAGTATGCCATGGCGCCCTGAAGCCCGAACATCCCTATCATACCCGGAGAGTACTCCTTTTCGGCAACTCTAATGAATTTCTCAGCAGTATCGTAGGCCAAATCTTGTTTGCTTTCCCTCATGGTGATGCCAAAATGCCCGATCTCCTCGTTCTTCACCCCTACGTCGATCTTGAGCTGATCTCTAGCGGGCAGGTTCAGGAATCCCTGCAGGTTTACCTGTCTCCTGTCCGAGAAGCCCACGAAGTCAAAATTACCGAAAGAGTCCTTGAGGGCGTAACTGTGGAAGTTGGCATTGAATCTGGCCCCCAGCACGTATTCCTCAATTCTAGCGTCTTTCAATCCTTCTTCATCGATTATACCCTGTGAGAGAAGCGTATCTGCCTGCTGGTGGTAGTCTTCAGGAGAGGATGCGTAAAAGAAAGCCCTCTCCAGAGGATTATCCGCTTGCTGCACTTTGACCACTACCAGCCTATCTATCTCATCGGGGGAGTTGAACTCCCGAGGGATGCGTATCCCTGCTTCTTTCATTAGATAGTATTGTCCTTTCTCGTAGCTGCGCTCTTCAGCTCTTAGCATGAACCTGTTACCATACACGGGGACCTTGAACTCGTTCTCGATCCCGTCATAACCCACGTAGACTGCAAAGCTCCTATTGGGAACGAATATCGTGTTCAGATCGATCAACCGATCCTGAACTTCTTTATTAAGCAGATCTTTAAAAGAGTCAAGCTCGATCACTTCATCATACAGGTGAGAATTATATTTGGTGTAAAGTTTATCCCTACCCTTTTGAACGATTATGGCTGTCTTGAACCCCCATGCTTTGGCGGCGATCCCCGTCTCTTTCCCCGAATGAGAGCCGAATATACCTATAGTTACATCGCTATAATCGTTTACTACTTCCCTTACTTCTTGAGTAGTTTTATTCATAAACAAACCTCCACTCGTTTTAGACACACAGTTGTTAGATATTTTTTGTCCTTTCACAGTCAGTTTCCAGTTGGGTAATAACTCCATTGATCAAGTGCAAACTTTAATCTTCAAAGATGGGATGACCCAGCTTATCCCTGATAACCAGGTAAGCCATTTCAGGGGGAATATTGCCTATTTCGGTTATTATCACGTCTATATAATCGCGGGGAGTAATGTCGAAGGCAGGGTTTTTCACGGTTAGTCCTGGAAGGTTCATGATCTCTGGCGGAGCAACTTCTTTCTTGTCCCTTTCCTCGATCTCTACCAGCTCTCCCAGAAGTGTTTTGGGACTGAACTTATACGTCTCTGCGGCAACCATGAACGGAACCCTTGCTTCTTTAGCGGAAAGAGCGATTTGCGAGGTCCCTATCTTGTTGATCAGGGCGCCGTTAGCGGCGATGGTGTCCGCACCCACGATGACGTAGTCCACGCTCTCTATATAGTATCTAACTGCTGAATCTACGATCAAGGTGGTAGTTATCCCCGCTTCCGTCAGCTCCTTAACCGTTATATGGCCCTGCAGACGTGGTCTGGACTCGGTGGCCATCACCTCTATGTTCTTTCCGGACTGATGAGCCGCTCTTATGACCGAAAGGGCCGCTGAAGAGTTGCAGTGGGTCATGATCAGAGAATTATCTTTTATTCTCCTGGAACCTATGTTACCTATCCTCTCGTGAGCAATATCCACCCATTCGATGAACTTCTCAGCCTTTGAGACCAGACTCTGCCTCTTTTCATCCACCTGACCGCCGTCGTAGTTCATGACGTAGTTAACTGCGTTGTAAAGGCTGACGGCGCTGGGTCTGGTGTTCAACAGGACTTCAGCAGCTTTACTCATATCGGAATCAAAATCGTCTCCAGCCCTTTTGGCGTAATCCATCAGCGTTTTGGCCGCAAACTTGGCGATCTTCGCTGCGCCCCTGACTTCCATGTTCTTGATCTTTACAGCTGCTTCTTCCACTTCCTTCATTGTACCCCTTCCTGTTTTAGTTATCTCCACGCTTCCATGCTTATTATATCTTTTCCGTATAGGAATTCGAAGTCAATAGATGCTCAATCTTGATAAGAAAAGTTTTTTATAATCAATCAATTACTTTACAAAAGATGAGAGCTGTTATAAATGATAACCGAGTTCACCTGCAAGACCGGCAGGAAGCGATCGATTTCCTGGTGGAGAACAAAGCCTACCCGATATACAGGAACGGAAAGGTCTTCTTTACTGGACAGAAGAAAAATCCTCTTTTCAACCAGTATAAAGACCATATAATCCAGAAACTGGAACTAAATACGGGGGAGGACTGCAAAAAGGTAAGGGAGATCATCAAAAAGGAAGTAAAGAGACTCAGGAACACCAGGCCTATAAAGGAGTGGGTGGAGGATGAGAGGCCCAGGGAGATGCTGATCAAACACGGACCTCAACACCTCACCTCAGCCAAACTGCTGGCAGTGATCCTCAGGGTTGGCAATGAGGGAGTCAGCGCCGAGGACCTTGCAAGGAATCTGTTAAACCAGTTCGGCAGTTTGAGGGCAGTGGATGAAGCGTCGATCAACCAGCTGTGTCAGATCCCGGGGATCGGGATGGCCAAAGCCGCGCAGATCAAAGCGGCGATAGAAATAGGGAAAAGACTGATGAGAGAGGGGGCGGAGAAAACAACTAAGGTCCGAAATGTTAGTGATGTGGTGGATTACGTTTTCGATTACTACTCCCCCTATCTCAAGGATGCCAAAAAAGAGTTCTTCAATATAATCCTGCTTGACAGCGGCAATAAACCACTAAAGAACCTGGAATTGAGCAAAGGCGGATTGGAAACAAATGTGGTCGACGTGAGGGAGATCATCAGGGAGACTTCAAAAGAAGGAGCAGCATCCATAATCCTGGTGCATAACCACCCCAGTGGAGAGCCCGAACCATCCGGTGAGGACATTAGCATTACCAAAAGGATTGTAGAGGCCTGCAGTCTGGTGGGGGTCAGGGTTCTGGACCATATTATTCTGGGAAAGGACAGAGATAATTACACCAGCTTTCTGGAGAAGGGGTTGCTGGAGAATTGATTTGATCATTTGATTAATCATTTGATTTGATTATTCGATCACTTTAAGGCTTCGGCAATGAGCTCGGCGACGCTTATCTCGCTTACGTTTCTCTCTATCGTGTCGGTGGCAATGATCTCGGATACGCCTGCGGTATAAAGTCTGTTGAGGGCGTAGCTGGCGAAAACCGGGTGAACGCACCCCACCTTGATCTCCTGTGCTCCCTGCTCCAAAAGGATTTTGGTGGCTTCCACGATCGTTCCTCCCGTGGAGATGATGTCATCAATGATTACGGCTCTCTTGTTCTTCACGTCCATGTTCTTGGTCTCCATGACCACATGCTCTGCATCGATCCTCTTCTTCTCAAGGTAGTCAAAGTCGCAGCCAGCACTTTGAGCGGCTACTTTAACACAATCGTAGGCACCAACATCGGGAGAGATCATACAGATGTCTTCTCCCTTGAAGTGCTCGCCCAGAACCGGCATGGCATCGACTTCTTCCATATTCCTGAAATGCTTCTTCGCCTCTTTGCTGTGAACATTGACTGACAATACCCTGTGAGCATAATCCTCTATCATTCTGGCAACTACTCTGATACTCAGAGCCTCTCCCTCCATAAATCGCCTGTCCTGCCGGGCGTAACCAAGGTAAGGGACCACGGCAGTAACATGTTTGCCTTCAAGGGCTTCCAAGGTTAGCATGAGGAAAACGAGATCATCGTTGGAGGTTATGCTCTGAACCACCACAGCATCCTGGCTGTCACACTCCACCCGGACGTAAAGCTCTCCATCAGGGAATTTCTTGTATCTCGACTGAGCAACTTTTGAGTTCAATTTATCTGCAATCCTGCTGGCCAGTAAAGGAGATGCAGGACCGGCAACAACCTCCATAATCTCTCTCCAAGTGTCGAGGTAATTAAAACTTATCTTTTCGATGAGGGTAATGTCCCATAATTTCCAATTCCCCAATTAATTGATTCTACCTCTCCGTATCAGTTCAGAATCAATACTACCTTCGTGGAGGGCACTGGCGATTAGAACACCCTCAAACCCTAGATCTTTCAAATCAAGTATATCTTCCATGCTTTTTATTCCACCTCCTGCGTACAGGGGATTATCAGATATCTCTGTGGCTTTGTTGAATATATTATGGTCCAGCGACAGGGTACCCACTCTGGATAGTGTCAATATCACAATACCCTCCAATTCAAATGAGTTCAACCACTCCAGGGCATCTTCCCACCTGCGGAAGCTGTTTGAAGCATCCAGAAACCTGTCCTTGATGTCCAGGCTGACATAACGGACACTGGAGCACTCTTTCAGCTGGCGGAGATCAAATGTTTCACTTCCCACCACCCCGTCAAATTGCAGACTCTCAAGCTCAACAGGCTCTTTAAACCCGCAATCAGCTATCAAGTGCTCAACATTACTGGATATGCTGTTGATCACCTCTGTGTTATCCCCTTCACCCATTATCCTGTCCAGATCGGCTGCATAGATATATCTGGGTTTGACCTGTTCTATGACCTTTTGGGGGTCACTGGTATTCAATAACTTGCTGGAGAGGTGTACCGGCCGATATTTTTCTCTTTCTCCTCTAACAGCCCTCACGACCTCTTTGTGGAGGAAATCAATAACAAAATACAGTTTCATAGCTTCAACACCAATTTTTTAACTCAAATTTTTTCCTATAATCTTAAATAGAAATCGAAAGTGAATGCTATTACTACCTTCTCAGCAGAATGCCCCCGATAAAACCTACCATTAGACACAATACACATGTGAAACCCGGGATAACGGGGATAAATCCGGGTATCTCTGAATAGGAGACGCCTGCAAAGTCGCTGGTGTATTCAAGTACCGCATCTATCTCGTCGTCGGTCAATTTTTCTTCGTAAGCAGGCATTATTTGTACTCCGTTTTTTACAGTGTTTATGAGGTCTCTTTTGGTGGTGGATTTCCAGTAAGAGGGATCGGAAAAGTTTGCATTTCTTATACCCATCCCATCATCCGCATGGCACCTCTGGCAATTCTCTTTGTAGATCTCTGCTCCATCCTGTGCCGAAACAGTTGCCATAGCCAGCAGGGCCAGCAGGACCAGCAGAACGGGTAACCCCCCAGGAGATAGTTTACTAATTCTGGCCAACATTCGGTTTTTTGTCTATCTTGTTTTATTTGAAATTTTTTCTTGTATCTTGTATCCGTTGCAGAGTTATTATTTTCTTTAAACAAGAAACATCTAAAAATCCACAGGTTCCATCCAACTTCACATGATTATTGCCCATGACAAATCAGATTCGAAGGAGAGATTGCTGGGAAAGATTCTGGAAGCGAATGATAAAGCGTCTTCACGATTTGGAGATATAATAAAGTCCAGACCCGCTTTCGTGGTGATAGAGGGCCCCGGTCAGCTCGACGGAGTGGACCACAATTTCTGGAGTTTTTGTGGGGAGACCTATATCACCAGGATCGGAGATCTGATTGGACCTGCGGCTGAAAGACTGAACAATTCTCCATTTACTAGAAGGGTCTCTATACCCATATGGAAGCCGGAGGACCACCTGTGCGATAACCCCCCTGCTCTGACGGAAATAAGTCTCCTTCAACTGGAAGAGGAACTGCATGCAACAGCTTATATCAGGAGTCTGGATGCCTTCAACTATTACAACTTCAATTTCGATCTCGTCAACTACATCTTACAGCAGGTGGTGGAGGATACTGGATTCGAGAAGGGGACTATGGCCATGCTTATCGCCATACCCCATATCTACGCCAGGGACTATGGTAGAGCACAGGAGATGAGCAGGGATGCCAGAGAAGCCTATGGGGTTACTGAATACGGTACTCACCTCGTAGAGGACCATTTCTCCACTGCCTGGCACTCCACCCTGGAGGCCATTTACCATCAGGGTAAAAAGAAGGAAACAGAATGGGGTGAGCTGTTTGATGGGCAGGCGGAGAGCAAGTTCATCCACAGGTTGTTCGTAGAAGTCGGAAACCCTTATGAGATGCAGATCCACGATAAGGCTCCCTTCTCCAGAAGTTATGGTATTGATTACGCCCACGATTATGTTATTTGTGCCAAATATATTAACTCAGAGGTGAAGGAGAACATTCTCAAGGAGGGGGAGGCATACACCTATGCAGAGAGAGCACGATACTGCCAGTATGATGAACAGCATATCGACCAGCTGTACACGGTAATAAACAAGCTGAAGCAGGACAGGAGTAGAAGGGATTGTTATGTGGGTATCTCAAGGCAGTGGGATCTGGAGTCAGATGAGCCCCCCTGTCTAAGGGGCTACCAGTTCTGGTGCAGTAACCATGAACTGAACGGGTTGTTCTATATGCGGTCCAATGACGCATACGGGGCCATGCACGCCAACATGTTCGCCTTTTCCACCCTCACCCAGTATGTGACCGAACTGATCGGACTACAAAGACACAGATACTACCATTTTGCCCTGGACGCTCATATATACTCAGAGTTCCTGGAGGCGGTAGAAGACCTCCTCAAACCCGAGACACCCACCTACAGCAGCGGTTAGACTAGATCACCATTATTAATGTTCACTTTGATAGAGTATCTCTCATATTGGCTCTAGAAAAATCCTAGTAAAATTGATATAAGATTAATATAAAGTGATTAACAATATTAGGGTGAAAAAATGGGAAGAGAATCCATAAGAACCTCGATAAATCCAGAGGTCCTTAGATGGGCACGTGAAACTGCTGGATGGACAATAGAAGAGGTTTCTCAAAAGCTTGGGGTTAAACCGGAAACTTATCAAAAAATCGAATCTGGTGAAAAACACCCGACTCTAAATGTCTTAAAAAAGGTATCAAATTATTATAAGAGGCCTTTATCAGCATTTTTCCTCCCAGAACCGCCCAAAGAACCTCCCTTTTCGACTTCTTTTCGACTTCTTCCTGTAGATACTAAACATCTCTCAAAGGATTTACGGTTGGAGATAAGAAGGGCTAGAAGACAACAGTCAATTGCGAATGAATTGATGAGAGAGTTGGGGCTTGAGATAAATCCAGATATCAATATTTTCTCCATCGAGGATGACCCCCAAAAAATAGCTCAAAAAGAGAGGAAAAGGTTAGATATAGACATTCAACGACAACTTGGATGGAAGAACGAATACGAAGCATTCAGGTTTTGGCGAAATAAATTAGAAGATCTGAACATAATCACAATACAAATTAAAGTTCCTGTCGAAGATGCAAGAGGGTTTTTACTTATGGATATGGACCCTCCCATCATAGCAGTGAATTCAAGAGATGATGTGAAAGCTAGAATATTCACATTATTTCATGAATATGCTCACCTTCTCTTAGGAATACCAGAGTTATATATTCCGGATGAATTGACCGGGGAAACACCTCTTAACTCCCAAGAATTAAAAATTGAAAAATGGTGTAATAATTTCGCAGGGGAGTTTTTAGCACCAAATAAAGATTTAATGAAAGATTCAGATTTTCAAAGTTTAGTTAAGTCACGGCCACTTCTTTCCGACAAATTTTTGGGAAAGGTGTCACGGAAATTTAAGATAAGTAAACACGCTATTCTGTTAAAAATGCTTTATTTAGATTTTATCCCAGAGACGATATACAAATACAAACTCTCTGAACTTCGTAAGCGAGAAGTAAAAGAGGGTGAAGGATTTGGTGTTCCTCCCCCTAAAAAATGTCTTGATGACAAAGGAAGATTATTTGTTTCCTTAGTGATGGAGGGAAAGCAAAAAAATTTGGTTAGTTATAAAGATGTATCAGATTATCTTTCTATCAAATTGAAACACTTGGACAAACTTGGTGAAAGCGTCTGAGGATTTAATATGGAGTTAGAAAATAAATATATTATCGACTCTTGTTCATTGATCGACTTAAAAATAAAATATCCTGCAGGTGTTTTTCCTGGTATCTGGGATAAAATAGATGATCTTATAGTTTCTAATCGCCTAATTGCCCCAGAAGAAGTGTTTAACGAAATAGAGAACGGCGATGATGAACTTGTACCTTGGGCCAAAAAACGTAAGGATATCTTTGTATCTCCAGATAGGAAACAAATAGAATTACTTAAGGAGATTTTAGAGAAGTATCCTTTTTTGGGCCACTACGAAAAAGAAGGACCGAATGCGGACCCGTGGATTATTGCTCTTGCTAGAGCGAAAAATGAATTTCCTACTTTAATCCCGGCCCAATACGTTGTTGTAACAGAAGAATCACAACTTCGCAGGAGTAGGATTCCTTTTGTTTGTAATGAATATCAGATTAAGTGCATCAATGTAATACAACTTTTTAAGGAGGAGGGTTGGAAGTTTTACTAATATTTATATATATGATTTTATATTTTGGAGGAGCGAAATAGTCTTTTATCATGAAATTCAATAAAAGATTCAGTCGATTTTTTTTGTAGATTTGTTCAAAAATTTAACATTCAATGTAATAAATCATCAACAATTAAGTTTAAAAGTTCAGGGTCTTTGTTGGGTGTGGAAAATGTGTGGAATAGTTGGACTTCTTTATAAGCAGAGGAATCCCGGGTTGGGAGAGACCATCATTGATATGATGCAGCAGCTTCAGCATCGGGGTAGGGATGGTGCTGGAGTGGCTATCTATGGCGATGTCCAGTTCCCCGAGAATGAATATGTGATGAAACTGGAGATAACCAGGTTCGGGAAAAGAAAAAAGGTTGAAGAGCTTTTACATTCCATTTGCGAAGTTGAAGAGTCCAAAGTGGTCAGGGAAGGTAAGAATTTCATTATACTTGATTTGCGTATAAAGATCACGGAGTTCAAGGAATTGAGAAATCTCCTGCTTGAGCTTCAGACCATAGATGGTGTCTCGGTTTTGAGTGCTGGCAAGTTCGAGATGATGAAGGATCTGGGAACCGTCTCTCTGGTGGACAGCATATACGGGATCTCCAGCAGGGGAGGGACCCACGGCATTGGCCACATCCGCTTTTCTACGGAGAGCGGGGTGGACAGGTATCATGCTCATCCCTTCCAGAGCTTTGTCTATCCAGACGTTACGGTTGTTCATAACGGGCAGATAACCAATTACTGGAAGATAAGGAACTCTCTGGAGGCTAAAGGACATACATTCACCACCGACAACGATACGGAGTGCATCGTACACTTCGTGGCTGATATGCTTCTCGAAGGCAACGATCTCCAGGAAGCATTGGAGAATTCCGTCAGGAAGCTTGATGGACCTTTTTCGTTCTTGATATCCACTTCCAGCTCCATCGGGATTGCCAAGGATAAGCTGGGGCTGAGACCAGCTCTGGTCGCTGAAGACAGTGACGTCTTTGCCGTGGCAAGTGAAGAGGTTGCTCTGGAGCCTTTAGGTCTGGATACGGAGTACCTGTCACCGGGAGAAATAAGGGTGTACGAGAGATGAAGTGGGGCGAGAGATGATATGGAGCTGAATTGCCAGAGTTTAACTGTGCGGGAAATAAACAGGAATGTCCGGAGAGCAGTTGAGGATGGGGAAAAAGAATTGATTTTGATAAACCCGGGGGCAAAACATTATCTGTGTGCGGGGCTTGAAGGAGAAGTCGATATAAGATTGAAGGGAAGTGTGGGCTATTTCGCTGCTACCATGATGCATGGACCTCGTGTGGTTATCGAAAAGAATGCCGGCTGGTTTGCAGCCGATAACATGACCGAAGGATATATGGACGTAAGGGGTAACTCCGGCGATGGTACCGGGCAGGGGATATACGGTGGCAAAATCGTAGTGAGAGGAAATGCCGGAGCCAGAACAGGGGAGCTCATGAAAGGAGGGACCATAATAATTGGCGGCAACTCAGAGTTCATGACGGGCCTTTACATGATGGGGGGATCCATTATAGTTCTGGGCGATCTGGGAGAAATGGGGGGAGAGTCGATCGTAAGAGGCACCATATACGTCAGGGGGAATGTAAAGACTCTGGGAAAGAACGCCAGGATAACTGAAGTGGATGATGATGACCAGCAGTGGCTGGAAAAAGTTCTTGCAGATAATGATTTTCCCTCTGAGACGGTTAAGTTCAGAAAAATAATTCCGGTAAGCAAGAGGTTTTTCTACGCCCCCACGGAGGAAGGATAGATGTTCCAGATCAGTATCGATAGGGATCAGTGCGAGAAATGTCTCAGATGCGTCCGCTACTGCCCTACTGGTGCACTGGACAGAGAGGGAAAGAGGCCGGTGGTAAAGAACCCTTTTGAGTGTGTGGGTTGCGGTAATTGCGTTGACGTTTGCCCTGCAGAAGCCATTCAGGTCTCGGGAACCTCTGACGTGGAGGAGAGGGGCCTGTGGGGCAGGAAAGTGGTCAGGGACATTCGGAAGAAGGCTGAAGTGGGAACCTATTTGGTGAGGGGTACAGGAGCCACCCGACAGCTCCCCCATTTTGATGAGCTGGTGATCTTGCCTGCCCAGACCTCCAGGCCCTCTATAGACAAGTACCGGGAGCCCTGCAACACTCAAGTGGTTCTGGGGCACCGATACGCCGAGATCCCACTTGTCATTGATACGCCAATAATGGGGGCTGCCATGAGCTTTGGAGCGGTCAGCCTGGAGACCAAGGTGGCGATCGCTAAAGGTACTGCCATGGCGGGAACTGCTACCAATACCGGTGAAGGAGGTATGCATCCGGAGGAGAGAAAGCACTCCAAGCTCCTCATCGCCCAGTATGCCAGCGGCAGGTTCGGAGTATCTGCCAGATATCTCAACACGGCTGACGCTGTAGAGATAAAGATCGGTCAGGGAGCCAAAGCCGGTATGGGCGGCCATCTCCTGGGTGAAAAAGTATCGGAGGAAATAGCCAGGATCAGAGGGATTCCTCCTGGAACTGATGCCCTCTCTCCTTCCAGACACATGGACATCATCGGTCCGGAAGATCTGGCCATGAAGATAGAGCAGTTGAGGGAGATCACCGACTGGAAGATACCCATTGCAGTGAAATATTCTGCAGGAAGGGTCATCGATGACGTGAAGATCGCCGCAAAGGCTGGAGCAGACATTGTGGTGGTTGACGGCATGCAGGGAGGAACGGGAGCAACTCCTGATGTGGTTGCGGAGCATGCGGGGATCCCCACTGTTGCAGCAATCTCTCAGGCAGATAAAGCCTTGAAGGAGTTAAAGTTGAGGAATGAGGTCAGTCTGGTCGCAGCAGGGGGAATCAGAAGCGGTGCTGATGTGGCCAAAGCCCTGGCCCTGGGTGCTGACGCGGTCCAGATGGGGACTGGAATGCTTATCGCTCTGGGGTGTACCGTATGCAGGCAGTGCTATCTGGGTAAGTGCCCCATGGGGATCACCACTCAAGATGAGAAGCTTCGAAGAAGGCTCAAACCCGATAAAGGAAGCATTAAAGTTTACAACTACATCAAGGCCATGACAGAGGAGCTCAAAATTTTGACTCAGCAGGCAGGAAAGACTGATGTAAGGAATCTTGAACTGGAGGACCTGAGATCATTGAACGTAAATATA
>JBKHKH010000125.1:0-5714 GCA_046537735.1 Archaeoglobaceae archaeon
TTTCATTATAAGCTCTTCGATCATTTTTTCATTGAGTCCCATGAACTCCATAGCATTTCCCAGGACCCCTCCACAATTTGTAGCAAAATAAGGCAGGTACAAAACCCCTTCTTTAAACAGATGCTCATCAGCTTCTGGAGTTACTGGATTATTCGCTCCTGCACAAATAACTTTAGATCTTATTCGTTTCATGTTATCTTCATTTATCTGATAGCTTCTCCCGCAAGGACATAGGACATCCACTTCTAACTCCAATAGTTCCTCTTTTTCGATGTGCTCTGCTTTTTCAAATTTCTTTATCCAGTCCCTCGAGTGTTGTTGTTTGAAACTGATGATCTCCGGTATCTCTAATCCGTTCTCATCATACAATGCTCCCTGAATAGTTGAAATAGCAACAATTACCGCTCCCTGTCTATACAGTTTCAATGCCAGCGATTCACCCACACTTCCGAACCCTTCAACAGCAAAACTGCAATCCTTTAAATTGAGCCTCAAGCTTTCCAGTGACTTTTTGATACCCACCATAACCGAGAGACTGGTGAAATAACCGGAATTTTTTCCGCCTGTTGATGTTTTGGTAATGGGAATGCCCAGGTGTCTATACATATTGGTTATAAGATCCTGACTCGTACCCATATCTGGACCGGGGAGGTAGTCTTTATTTACCAGCAAATAGCGGATCTGCTCACCAAAACGGTTCAGCAATATTTGTTTTTCCTTCTCCGGGACTTCATCCGAACTTATCAGGATCCCCCTTTTGCTCCCCCTCTGGGGATGCCCACAAATCCCTGCTTATGTGTCATTCCTCTTACTAAATCTTTAATTTCTTGTAAGGTAACATCTGGATATATCCTGATGCCACCACAAGAAGAATTGCTCACTGTCGAATCTATTACCAGATAACCCTTGAGGTCAATACTTTTGTCCTGTACCAATATCACATTTTCTGACCCTTCCATTTGTTCAACTCTCGTTCATTTATCTCAGACTTTACAACTTTATATTTTCCTGATCTCTCTCGTGGTATGTGCGGAACCAACTGGGTTTTGACATCTATCTCCTGACCCAAGACGTTCTTAAAACTCTGAATTATTTTTTCCTCAATTTGATCATGGAATTGTTCATTCGGTTTAATCAGTATAAGCACTTCATTATAATCTTTTTGAACGATTTGATACTGTTCCATGTAATCTGCCGAGCAGTCCTGTAGGGTGTTGGTAAGAGTAAATGGGGCGATCCTTCGTCCGTTGCTCAAGGTAAAGTAATCCACGCATCTTCCCAGGATCTTTTTCATTAAAGGGAAATGGCATCCACAATCACATTGCTCATTGGAATACGTTCCTCTGTCCTCCAATGCGTAACGTATCAGAGGCATGGCCTTGTTCTTCAAAGAAGTAATTATGATGTCTCCTTCTTCGCCCTCTTCGACATGGTGGTTGTCGTTCACGAATTCAACAAAAAAGGTGTCCACATTGATGTGGTAACCCTTCTGGAGAGGACATTCCCATGAGACCTCTTTGAATTCTGTTGAACCATAGATATCCAGGACTTTACACCCCAAAACGTTCTCCATCTCCCTTTTATCGTGGGGATCGAAAGTTTCAGAGCTGGTAAAAATGATCTCAGGTCTTAACCACCGTATGTCGTTCTGTTTGACGTACTCTGCCAGTTCTTTGAAGTATGAAGGCATGCCATAGAAAGCATGTGGCTTTAATTCCCGGTATATACGCATATGCTCATCCAGTGGCTGGTCCACACTTACACTATACTTTCGTAAGATTTTATTGAAAAATTTTTTATTCTCTTTTCTGACAGTCTCTACTGGTCTATCATCAATAAAGACCAATTTTTGCCCGTATCGGAAGCCACACTGGTGTCTTGATCTTATTTTCAGGACATGCTTTAATAATAACCAGTCAGCTCTGCTGAAGTAAGTTGTAGTGGGTTCGCCTGTGGATCCTGTAGAGGTTGATGTCTTGAGCTTCTTTTTCTGGAAGCCAGCAGCTATGAATTCTCTTTTATGCTGTCTCAAATCTTCTTTGGTGGTTACAGGGATCTTAAGCAGATCTTGTTTTGTCTTTATATCACTCGGTATTATCCCTGCTCTATCAAATCTCTCCCTATAAAACGGGACATTATCATATGCATATTCTAATGTCTCCTTTAAGGCCGTCCATTGCTCTTTAAGGAGCTTTGCCTGCGACCTTCGTATATTGAGAAACGGTATTATCAAATTGCCTATCATATGCCTACTCTCTACGGCATTCTGCATCCAGTCTTTTAATTATTTTTTTTTGCGGTCGTAACCGAATAATGCTTACTAAGGTCACAACTATACAATATATAGCCCATTCTATATCAATTAGGATATTAAGAGAAAATTTTTTAAAGTTTTTTTAAAATAAAAAGTTTGGGAGATGTTGGGATTGAAGGAAAAAATGCAGAGAACTATTAAGCCTTACATCCCAACTCCTATATTACGTTTATCTTATGAAGTTTATCGCCTCTCTCTCCATACAGGAAGAGATCTTCCAACAGCTATACTCATTGAAACGAACACCTTATGTACTCGATCGTGCCATTACTGTCCCCGTGCCACAAAAAAGAAAATCACTCTTAAAACGGAGACTTTCCATTCAATTATAGATCAGATCAAAGAGTGGGGGTTTCGAGGTAGGATCTCTCCCCATTCATATAACGAACCGTTAACGGATAGCAGGATCTTTGATCTTATATCATATACCCATAAAAAATTACCTCAGTCCAAAATAATCTTGTTCACCAACGGAGACCTCTTAACTGCTAAAAAAGTTAATAGACTTATAGATGTTGGTGTATCAGAGATAAGAGTGAGTTTGCATGAGCCGATATCGGCAAAATCTAAGAACAGACTGATTGAACTGGGGAAACAGTATGATCTAATTAAATTAAAGGATATGACAGACGCTAACCGAGAACTTCCTTTGATTAATAGAGGGGGTCTTCTCAGTTTTAAACGAATTGAACATCTTCCATTTTGTTCATTGATCAATATGATGGTCATTAGAGCTGATGGAAATATAGTTTTATGCTGTAATGACGTAAATGAACACCATATCTTGGGGAATGTTGAAGAAGAAGATCTGGAATCGGTGTGGAATAAACCAAAATTTAGAGAACTGCGCCACGATATAAGGCGAGGTAGGTATGCATTACCTATCTGCAAGAGATGTGGTTATGAGAGAGTTTGATTTCTCCTTTAATACCTGCATACTCACATCTTATAAAGTCGATCTTCCCCAGTATCGTGATGCGAAGACCTGATCCTATAATTTTCGCCCCCAGTTTCTCCTTGAACCTGATGGCGGGTATGTTCTGTTTCTCAGTTATGCTAAAGAACCTTCGAAAACCCTCTTTTTGTAGCTCTTTATAACATTTATACCTCAAATAAGCTGCAATACCCATTTTTCTTGCTTCAGGGTGCGTGTATGCATTATAGAGATAAGCTTCACCCTCTTCAAGCCTGAAGAGGTTATCGAAATTACACATCTTGGTGTCCACCCAAGTGGAGCCCATAACCTTATTATCCATTATGGCTGCAAAGCATTTATCTCCATTATGAAGTCGGCGCTCGAGCTCTTCTTCTTTGGGGACCTCTGGTAAATGCTTTAGCTCCTCTCTTTCCAGTAAACGCGTCTCCACTCCTGGTACAGGTCTTGGCTCCTTAAATGGACCTTCAGAGATAACATAGAACAGAAAGATCCTGATACCTATCTTTTCAAGCAAATGGATAGCAAATTTCAGTGGATTGTCCTTGCATGTCTGGAGAATTTGACTGATTTTCATAATCCGAGCACCTTTCTGGCATCCTTAGGTGAATACGGTTTTTCCCCCAGTGCATCAGCTATCGCCAATATTCTCTTGATAAGATCAACATTGGTTGCTAGCCTGGTTCTAGCCTCGTCAAACCAGATGTTGTCCTCAAGTCCTACCCTTACTCCTCCTCCGGCGACAAGTGACATGATATTCATCTTGAGCTGAGAATCTCCTACGCCACCAGTAGACCAGATACTTCCTTCAGGAAGTTCCTTCTCCATTAGACCAAGAGACAGCATGTTCGCCTGTGCGCAAGCGATGTTCCCCAGAATAAGATTGAAGTAAAAAGGCTGCTTTATTAATCCTTTATTTATCAGGTATTTCGCATAGTTGATCATCCCCAGATCAAAAGCTTCTAATTCAGGTCTAATCCCCTTCTGGAGCATTTTTGTTGCGAGTGCCTTGATCATGCCCGGTTCATTGATACTTGCCTGCTTGTTAAAGTTTAAAGAGGAAAGAGTAAGACTGGCAAAATCCGGTTTTAGATCACCTTCGAGCTCAAGCACCTCCGACCTCTTCTCGAACTCGGAAAAATTCCTTCCGCTTGTGGAGACACAGATCACGATCTCCTTATTCTCTTCTCTTATCCCGGATATTATCTTCTCGTACACACTTTTTTTATGAGTAGGCTTACCTTCTTCGTCTCTGGCATGAAGGTGGACCATATTAGCACCGAGTTCAGCAGCTTCAAGAACTTGCTCAACGATCTCTGCAGGAGCTACTGGAACGTAAGGCGTCATATCCTTCGTAGGGATCATGCCTGTTGGAGTAAAGTTCAGTATGAATTCTCCCATTTTCTAAATTAATACTTATTCCGTATATTTAATATTTACCGATTCTACATGGTTTTAAGACTAAAGTGACCCTCTTGTAGGCAATAATCTACCATGTATTTACCTCCTTTCCGTTCCCCTAAATCGCTCCAAGGCTTTTTTTTAAAACTCATTCTCCGCATACAATTGACAACCAACCTCTCCAATTCAGCGACTCTGAACATCCTTGCATGCAACTCCATTTCCCCTCATATATCCCTCTATTCTCATAGCTTAACTAATCTCCACTTTTGGGGGTGCACAAACTTTAGTTATAATGACTATTATAAATCAAATAAAAAAGCTTAAAATACTTACACACATCAAAAAATAAAACGGAGGAGGATTGGGAGATCAATGGCCTGTAAACATCAGTCCTGCGGAAGCGATTGGCTTCCTATGACTAATGGAATAATCGGAAAGCATCCTTATTGCATTGGTTGTGGGGCAGTCAAGAATATAAACTCAGATAAGGGCAGGAGAATGGGTTATTTTATGAAATCAGTATCAAGACTCAAACATGATCTTCACAAGAAAGGTATTAAGGTATCGGAAGCACAAATAAGGTTAATCTCTAACGAGTTGGGTAAGGTTGATGAGTTCGAAGATACCTGGTGGATTAGTTTCTCCAGGCAAAAGGAGGTTTATGTTTCGGTAGTACAGAGATACGTTGGAGTTTCGAGAAGATTGATCGAATCAAATTTGTAACCTGGCCAGCAGAAACCGAGGCAACTATGAGGGGGGCTGGTTAGGGTCAGTTTGCTTTATGTTTTATTAGTTTATAACAAAAAAGGATTTAAGCAGGTGAGCAAGAGAGAGTAGAACAGAAGTTCAGCTGGAATAAGATTATTGAAGAGTATTTTGAGGTTTTTAGCAAAATAAACCGATGTAGGTAAAAGTGAGTAGAATGAAACTCTTTCAGCAGTTCAAAAATTTACATGGCAGATACCAAAAAAATGAAGAGAACATTAGGACAGTTCTATTTAGACCCTTCTTTTGGCCAAATAAGTTCTTAAAAGATGGAAAGAGGGTTTTGAAGGAAGAATG
>JBKHKH010000126.1:0-5683 GCA_046537735.1 Archaeoglobaceae archaeon
TATCTCAGGACTGCTCCTTCGTCTGCTGAGCTCACCAGCTTGGCGTACTTTTCCAGGTATCCTTTGAATGTCTCTCTCCTGATCTGCATGGTCTTTCTTCTATGAGATATCTCTTCTTCGCTTATGTCCACATCAATTCTCCTCTGTGGGATATCCACTCTTATAACATCTCCGTTCTTTATCACGGCAATGTTCCCTCCTTCAGCAGCCTCTGGGGATACGTGTCCGATACACGGTCCTCTGGTAGCACCGCTGAACCTCCCGTCTGTGATCAGCGCGACATTCTTCAGCCCCATACCGGATATTGTGGCTGTGGGGAGGAGCATCTCGGGCATCCCGGGACCGCCTTTGGGTCCCATGTATCTGATCACCACTACGTTACCTTCCTCGATCTCATTGTTGAGAATGGTGTCAATGGCTTCTTGCTCGGACTCGAATACCTTTGCAGTGCCCTCAAACTTTTGCATATCCTGACTTACTGCCGCAGCTTTTATTACGCTCCCTTTTTCAGCTATGTTTCCATATAGTATAGCTATTCCGCCCTGCTCGCTGATGGGATGCTCCACATCCCTTATTATCTCTTTTCCTCTGACAAATGCTTTATCTGCGATTTCGTGGAGTCTGTAACCGCTAACAGTGGCTTCGTTGTGGATGTAGTCCCTGGCCTTTTTAATGATCATGGGGACCCCACCACTCTCGTCCAGATCGGCTATAATATAGTTGCTGGCGGGATCGATAGCTACCAGATGAGGTGTCTTTCTGCTGATCTGATCGAATAGGTCCAGATCCAGTTTAACTCCTGCTTCTCTGGCTATAGCGGTGAGGTGCAGGACCGTGTTGGTGGATCCCCCTATGATCATATCCGTAGTTATTGCATTGTGGAATGAATTCTGGGTTATGATGTCGCTGGGCTTGATATCGTACTTCACTAGCTCCATCACCCTTTTACCACTTTCTTTAGCTATTCTTAGCTTTCTTGAAGAGCCGCACGGAGAAGTGGAGCAGTAAGGAGCGCTTAATCCCATTACTTCTGTTATTATCTGCATGGTGTTGGCGGTGAACAATCCCTGACAACTCCCACAGTATGCGGCGCAGTAGTCCTCATAGAGCTTTAGTCCTTCGTCATCCAAGTTACCTGCTTTGTATTTACCTGCTGCTTCAAAAGCAGTCTTTATAGTTACGTTCACTCCACCTATCTTTTCTGCCAGCATGGGACCACCTGTCACAGCTATGGCTGGTACATCCAATCTTAGGATAGCCATCAACATTCCGGGGACAATTTTATCGCAGGAGCCCACTACCACCAGACCATCAAGGCGGTGCGCTTCAACCATACTCTCAATTGAATCCGCAATGAGCTCTCTAGAGGGGAGTGAGTACTTCATTCCTTTATGGCCCATGGCTATGCCATCGCATATGCCAATCACTCCAAACTCAAACGGAACTCCACCCCCGGAGCAGATACCGTCTCTCACTGCTTGAGTTATCTTGTCCAGGGAGATGTGCCCGGGCACAATATTATTGTAAGAGTTGGCGATACCGATAAATGGTTTATCGAAATCGTCATCCGTCAGCCCAGTGGCTTTCAGGAGACCCCTATGGGCGATCCTATCCACACCAACTTTAGCTTCATCACTGCGCATGAGGAAGAGAGGATTAAAGCGTATATAAAAGTATTTAAATCTAACTTGTAGATGATATAAAAAAGAAAAGAATTATGTTCTGAGGGCCAATTTTATGTCCTCTGCTTTAACAGTCTTTCTGCCGGCATGTCTTGCGACTTCCATAGCTCTTCTGGATACTTCCGTAGCCCACTCTTCTAGAACCTCGGCCATCGCTTCTCTTGCATCTTCACTAACTCTATCAGCGCCAGCGTTTCTTATCATTCTATCGATTGGAGCAATAGGCAATTTAGCCATTTACAATCACCTCCTACGCTTATACAGTTAGTTATTGAATATATATATAGTTTTCGACTGAAATTGAACTATTTTGCCTCAAACGTCTACTAAAATCCTGTGATATACCCAATAAAGGGTTTGCTGGTATTTAGCTATATTTGATGTAAATTAAAATTTTTAATCCATTTATTTAGTTGCTGACCCCCTCTAAAAGAAAGTAATACGAATTATAGGTAATTATATAATATAATAGAATTATAACAAACGAAAATATGTTGATTGGGTTTACATTGAACTTGATTTTTGTTAAAACCCAGAAGCATCACCCAGTTAGCAGAATCTTATTCCCAGATCCTTCAGCTTGTTACGGACCATTATATTGACGATTAACGGTGTGATGCTCTCCACCATCCTGGAAGCAGTAAGAGGACCTGCATCCAGAGGCCTTAATCCCTTTATCTGATCGATCAGGTCCATAACCTCCAGCTTAGCCCCTTCATCATCGCCACAAACAGGTACGTCCCACTCGAAATTTGCATTCAAATCAAAGAATTTGTCGGCGGGGATGGTGTGAAATGCTGATACCACTATGCTTTGATTTAAAACTGATGCCAGTTTTTCAGCTGCTGATCCCGATTCGGGTGGGCAGAACTGAAAACAACCTCCCTCTTTTCTCATAGGAACGATGGGAGAGACAACGATTTTATCTTTCAGGGGTTCCTGAAGTTCTTCAGCAGTCGAAAAAGCGTGTTTCCACGGTATGGTGAGAATTGAAATCTCTCCTTCTTTTGCTGCAACTTCATTGCTCATTCCCACGAAGGTGCAATTGCTTTTAAAATCTACAACGCACTCGTGGTACTCTTCACATTTGGTAACTGCTTTTTCTTCCTTCCTGGATCCAACATATATTTCGTGACCAAGTATTGCAAGCCTTAAGGCCAGTCCTGCACCTATATCACCAGTTCCCCCTATTAGAGCGACTCTCATAACATCACCTTTTAACCTTGCTGGAATGAAGGATTTTTAAATGTTTTTTAATGACATTTTTGGCAGGCACAGTTATGGTTTTTATTTTTTACTGACAGCAAACTTTTATAATCAGGGAGTTAGAATTGTGTACCTACTGCGCAAGGGGCGGTAGGGTAGCCTGGTTATCCTCCTGGCCTTGGGCGCCAGAGACTGGAGTTCAAATCTCCGCCGCCCCACTCAATAGCAATGAAGAAGAATTTAATTAGAAGTCGGTTGTATCTCTATTGATTTACTCCAGATCCTCGTACTCGATCTTCACCCTCTTTTTAAGCTTGACTATGATCTCGTCCTTCCTTGATTGACGGGTCTCAACCAATCTGCCTCTTTCCATCGCTTTAATGTGATCGGCGATAGTTTGGCCAGATGAAAAATCGAAATTTTCACTCAACCGATAATAGATCTCACCCATCTCCATCTCTCCTTTTTCTTCCAGCATATTGTAAATCTTGACTTTAACCGGGTGGGACAGTGCATGAGCAATTTTGCTTATCTCGTAAACATATTCCATATCAATAGACTTCACTAAATACTATAAAAATCGTATTCTATGGTAGGGTTATCGGACCCCATGATTAATGCATCATGCCTTGATCTACTAAATGCCTATAAGCGTTAGAGTGGATTTTATCTTATCCACCTTCCGAATCTTGTCGATGATCTCTTTGAGCATATCTTCAGCCTCTGTTTCAGCTTTTAGCACTATATCATAGACTCCATAGACAATACTTGCCTCTACAACCCCTTCAATGTCTTTAATGTTCTCGTAAACGTTGTATTCGTTTCCTGCTTCAGTGTTAATTAGAATGTACGCCAATGTCATAGTTGTACATTCTTAAAAAATTAAAAAAGTTTTCTGCAAAATCGTCATTACTCCTCTTTGCTATTAACTTCCCCTGATCCTCATCGATCTCTTTGATATCTGCTTTCGGGCTCCTTTTTCCTGTAACGTAGTTTTTCACTTCGGCTATTACCTGACAGTAAGAGGGGCATTCTTTAGTCGTAAAATCAAAACCCTCACAGAATCTTAAATTTGAACAGAAAATGGTCTTGGAAACTTCACTTTTTGAACTGAACTTTATAATCGCCACTATCTTGGCCATTTTAACCTGGAAATAAGGATGATTTGAGGACACTCTAAAGGGTAAACTATACTACCTTAATAACTTTTAGGTAATATCTTGATGATGTACATAATAATAAAAGTGAGCAAAAAAATAGAAGGAACAGGGAGGTCAGTACATTCCTCCCATGCCACCCATGCCTTCCATGTCAGGCATTTCGCCTCCTCCACCGCCGGTGGATTTAGAGGCAATGACATCATCTATGCGCAATAGCATAACTGCTACTTCTGTTGCAGAGCTAAGGGCATGGGTCTTGATTCGCAGAGGCTCAACGACTCCCTTCTCGTACATATCAACTACCTTTCCAGTGCTTACGTCGATTCCAAAGCTTGTATCTCCTCGCTCGTGCGCAGCCTTCAATTCGACCAGTGAATTAATAGGATCGATTCCTGCGTTCTCTGCCAGGGTTTTGGGTATTATCTCCAGGGACTTGGCAAAAGCTTCTACGGCAAGCTGTTCTCTACCGCCGAGTGATGGTGCGTAATCCCATAGCTTCAGGGAAACCCCAATTTCAGGAGCACCCGCACCGGAAACGACTTTACCATCTTCCAGAGCAACGGCAACCACTCTTATAGCATCTTCAAGACCTCTAGCAACCTCATCAACAACGTGCTCAGTTCCACCTCTTACCAGGATGGTTGCTGCCTTGGGGTTCTCACAGCCAGTGATGAATACCATCTTCTCGTCGCCCACTCTCTTTTCTGCGACTGATCTTGAACTGCCAAGATCTTCTGCGCTGATACCCCTTATGTCCGAAAGCACTTTAGCTCCAGTGGCTCTTGACACTTTTTCCATATCACTCTTCTTGACTCTTCTAATTGCCATTACGCCCTTCTTGGCCAGGTAGTACTGTGCAAGGTCATCAATCCCTTTCTGGCACAAGACTACATTCGCTCCTGACTTGACTATGTTATCCACCATGTCCTTGAGCATCTTTTCTTCCTGATCAACGAACTTCTGAAGCATATCTGGATCAGTGATCCTGATCTTGGCGTCTGTTTCTGTCTCTTTGACCTCAAGAGCTGAATCTACCAGAAGTATCTTTGCATCCTCTACTTTCTTGGGCATAGCAGGATTCACTATCTCCTTATCCATTACTATTCCATCGATGAGTTCTGTGTTCTCCACACTGGCTCCGCTTCTTTTTTCAATCTTTATGAAATCTGTATCGGTAGTGATGTTTCCGTCAGACTCTTCTGCAATCACCTTCACAGCATCAACGGCAATCTGGGACAGCTTATCAACTGCCACTTCCGCACCCTTGCCGGTCATAGCGGTAGCAGCGATCTTCTTGAGGATCTCTTCATCATCGGTGCCAACTGGAATGGCAGTCTTGTTTATTACTTCTTTAGCTTTCTCGGCAGCAAGCCTGTAACCTCTGGCTATGAGGGTAGGGTGAATGTCCTGGTCGAGCAATTCTTCTGCTCTCTTGAGCAATTCACCAGCAAGAACTACTGCAGTAGTAGTCCCGTCGCCTACTTCGTCTTCCTGTGTCTTGGCAACCTCAATTACCATTTTGGCAGCCGGATGCTCAACATCTATCTCTTTCAAAATAGTTACACCGTCGTTGGTGATAACCACATCTCCCAGACTGTCAACAAGCATTTTATCCATTCCTTTGGGCCCCAGCGT
>JBKHKH010000127.1:0-5683 GCA_046537735.1 Archaeoglobaceae archaeon
GTGCTATTCCCTCAGCTCCAAATCCTTTTCCTTCCAGGTACGTGCCGTCCTCAATAGCCAGTGCTGCCTTCATCATCTTCATCAATATCCCCCGTAATCCTCAACAAGGGATTTAATATGTTTAACCACCTTACCCAAATCATCTACGTCAAAGAACTTCAACCCTGTCACTTCATTGCAACATGCTTTATACATGTCAGATACAGTGTTTTTCCAGTCTGCCGGTAGTTTAGGGGGGTCTCCAGCCTTAGTTTTCCAATCTTTCTGCCCTTTTAAGCCCTCAAGCCTGTTATACCATTCAGTATTCCTATAATAAATTCTCAGTATCTCTTTACTTATCTGCATTCCCCAGTAACTGAACCTGCATTCGTCAGGTGTGCCTACGCTATCAACTACCAGCAAATTCCTCTCATTATCAAATGCAAATTCAAATTTGCCGTCCTCATTCCTTATCCCCGCCTTACCGGTTTCATCAGAGATCAATTTGTTGACCTGGTGCGCAACCTTTTTCAATTCTTCAAGCTCATCCTCACTCAAACCCGAGATCTCCTCAGCTTCGTCCCAGCTCATGTACCTATCTACACTTTCCAGTTTGGTGCTCACATCCAGCACGGGTTTGCTCAAAACCGAGCCGGGAGCAGGATATTCGTCCAGGCCCAATTGCTCAGGAGTTATCTCTCCTCTATCCAGCCTTTTGAAGACGCTGGAGCCCGGTGGCAGGACGTTTCTGTATATCACTTCGAGCGGTATGAGGAGATTACCTTTCTCCCTTTTAAAGATACTGTAATCATAGCCGTTGACCCTGGAGGGCTCCAAAACCCTGACCAGTTTGGTCTGCATCACATTAGAGGGTTCTTCAACCTCATCTATTCTCTTTAAGCGGTTGCCCTCCACAACACCCCTATAATGGTTTTTGATTCCTTTATCTTCCATCTTCTCAAAGAAATACGCTGAGATCAGACAGAGAGAAGCACCTTTACCTTCAATAAGGTCTGGCATCTCTCCATAATCGAAAACAGAATAGCGATCAGAGAAAACAAATGTGCCTGTCCCTAACTTTTCTCCCTCAGGTTTTTCCTGGATTACGACATCTTTTACGCTTCCCACATACGGGGGTTTAAGAATAGAATTAATAATCTTTTCTCTACATAGGATGGATTAGGAAAATAACACACCCAACAAGGCTCTTTAAACTAATTTTGACCCGGGCGAGAGCCAATTGGGTCTTAAAATTTGGCCTTAAGTTCATATAAGTTCATAATTTATCATTTTTGAATGGCGAAAACTTTTAAATTCCAATAATATTTTCTGAGAGTTAAGGAGGGATTATGTTGGGCGTTATATGGTTAAGCGATTTAAGCAAAAATGATGTTCCCATTGCTGGAGGAAAGGGTGCAAACCTTGGTGAACTGCTCAGGAATGAGATTCCCGTACCCAATGGGTTCGTGGTGGATAGCAGGACTTTTATGGAATTTATTGAAAGAACCGGTATTAAAGATGATATAAAAAAGATTCTGGATGAAGTCGATGTAGAGAAAACAGACGATCTTAATTATGCTTCCCAGAAAATAAGAGAAGAGGTAGAGTCAAAGGAGATGCTTCCTGAAATTAAAAAAGAGATAAAAGATGCCTACAATCAATTGTGTGAGGAAGAAGGGGAGCAGGTCTTCGTGGCAATAAGGAGCTCTGCAACAGCCGAAGATTTGCCTGAAGCCAGCTTTGCCGGGCAGCAGGAGACTTTTCTCAATATTCACGGTCCGGATGATGTGGTGGAGAAGGTCAGGAAGTGCTGGAGCAGTCTCTACACTCCCAGAGCGATCTACTATAGGGTGAGGCACAAGTTCACTCACGAAGATGTGAGCATAGCTGTAGTGGTGCAGAAAATGATCAACAGTGAGAAGAGCGGAGTGATGTTCACCTCTCACCCAGTAACCGGAGAAAAAATGTGTATTGTGGAGGCTGTCTTCGGTCTGGGCGAAGCTATAGTCAGTGGTAGCGTAACTCCAGATTCTTATGTCTATGATAGGAACAAGAAAGAGATAGTGGAGACCAAAGTGGCCAAAAAGAACTTCATGCTTGTCAGACAGGATGGAAAGACGGTTGAGGTCAAACTGGATGATAAAAAGGCCAACGAAAGAGTATTGACCGATGCAGAACTGAGAGAGGTTTTTGCTCTGGGCGAAGTTATTGAGGAGCACTATGGATGGCCGCAGGATGTTGAGTGGGCTGTGGAGAACGGTAAGGTGTACATAACTCAATCCAGACCAGTGACCACCATAAAAGAAGGTAAAGAAGAGGCTGAAGCAGGAGAATTTGAAGAAGGAGAAGTGCTCATCAAGGGGCTGGGAGCCGCCCCAGGAATCGGAGTGGGTAAAGTGAAGATCGTTTTTGAGGAGAAGGAAGTAGGGAAGGTCAAAGAAGGAGATATTCTGGTGACCACCATGACCTCTCCAGATATGGTGCCTGCCATGCAAAGAGCATCAGCCATAGTTACAGATGAGGGTGGAATGACCTGCCATGCAGCTATAGTCTCCAGAGAGCTGGGTGTTCCTGCCATCGTGGGTACAGGTAAGGGGACAAAAGTCCTGGAAGACGGGGCAATGGTAACTGTCGATGGAGACCGGGGAGTAGTCTATTCTGGTAAGGTCAAGAAAGAAGAGAAAAAGGAGGAAGCGGTCACCGTTGGTGCTGGACCCATAATCACTGCCACAGAAGTAAAAGTGAACCTATCCATACCTGACGCCGCCGAAAAAGCAGCTGCCACCGGAGCCGATGGAGTGGGACTATTCAGAATAGAGCACATGGTCCTCGGCCTGGATAAGCACCCCATGAAATATATCAAGGACGGCGAAATGGAGGAATACATCGATCTTCTGGCCAGAGAGACCAAGAAAGTGGCCAAAGCCTTCTACCCCAAACCCATATGGGTCAGATCCCTGGATGCTCCCACTGACGAGTTCAGAGGCATGGTGGGTGGTGAGGACGAGCCCATAGAAGCCAACCCCATGCTGGGATTCAGAGGAATAAGAAGGGATTTGAAAGAAGAGGAGCATTTCAGAGCCGAGCTGAAAGCCATGAAAAGACTTGTTGACGAGGGTTTCACCAATATCGGTATAATGCTCCCCCTGGTCGGTCATCCCAGTGAAGTGAGGAGAGCCAAGCAGATACTCCATGAAGAGGGGCTGGACACAGAGACCATAGACTTTGGGGTCATGGTGGAGACCCCAGCCGCAGCACTGGTGATCGAGGAGATAATCGATGAGGGTATAACCTTCGCCTCCTTCGGTACCAATGACCTGACCCAGTACACCCTGGCGGTGGACAGAAACAACGAGAACGTAGCCTACCTCTACAAAGAAACCCATCCGGCTGTAATGAGGTTGATAGAGAGAGTGATCCTCATCTGCAGGGAGCATGGGGTCAAGACATCCATTTGCGGACAGGCAGGGAGCTACCCCAATGTTGTAGATAAGCTGGTTAGGCTGGGAATAGACAGCGTATCAGCAAATCCCGATGCAGTTAAGACTATAAGAGAGACTGTAGCTAAGGTAGAAAAAAGAATTATGCTGGATGAGAGCAGAAGAAAGGATTGATCAGAGGTGTAGAGATAATCCTGGAAAATATTGATTTCCAATACGTTTTCGATCAACTTGAGCACTATTCCCCCAGTAAGGTAGGCATACAGTTACCAGATGGTCTGAAATTCAGATGCAGTGAGATAATCGACAGAATCGAGGAAAGAGGTTACCAGGTCATACTCTCCGGCTCAGGGACCTATGGGGCGTGCGATATCGATGCAAACCTGCTTGATGCCGTAGATGTTCTGCTCCACTTCGGCCATACCCAGATCCTTGAACTGGATAGGGTCATCTACATCCCCTATTTTATTGATTACGATGTAAACACCTATGATATCGACATTCCAGAGAGAAATATTGCCCTTATCGCCACTGCCCAGTATGCCCACAAGCTTCCAGAAGTGAAGAAAGTGCTGGAGAGTGAAGGTTATGGGATTGAGGTGGGAGAGGGCACAAGGGTTACCATGCCGGGACAGGTTTTGGGCTGCAACTATTCCGTATTGAGAAGAAGTAGTGCTGATGCGGTGCTGTTCATTGGCGACGGGCTCTTCCACCCGTTGGGGGCCGCTGTTTACACCGGAAAGACGGTTTACCGCTACAGCCCACTCAGCAGAGAATTCGAAAAGGTTGATACAGAGGATTTCTTGAGAAAGCGGATGGCACTCATGGCCAGATCCATGTACAGCGAGCGAAGGGGGGCTATCATAGTAAGCAGCAAACCGGGGCAGAAGAGGATGAACCTGGCAACATGGTTAAAAAGAAGAGCTTCAGATAAGGGAAAGGAAGTTGATATCGTTATGTTCGAGGAGCTAAGTCCCTCTAAATTATCCAACTTCCCCTATGGCTACTATATTAACACTGCCTGCCCACGGATCAGTTATGATGATGCAGAGTTCTACTCCGTTCCCATTTTAACTCCTCAGGAGTTCGAAGCTATGCTAGGTCTGCGGGAATGGGATGAGTACCATATGGATGAGATCGACTGACGGTGAAAAAGCCCTCTTACCTGGTCTGAAAAGTACAGTAAATTAGTAAATAGTAAAATAAAGAAAAAAACAAATTCATGTTGTCGGAGTAACTTTATGAAGATCGACCGCTACTTCATAAGAGGTCTTATCGATGGCTCCCTCTCAACCCTGGGGGTGGTGATTGGGGCTTCAGGTGCGGCTCCTGTGATCGTTGTGACTGCAGGCCTGGCTGGGGGTGTGGCAAACAGTCTGTCAAACCTCTTTGGAGCTTTTGCAGCTGAAAGTGCTGAAGTGGAACGCGAAATTTCTGATATGGAGAGATCGATGCTTACGGAAGGGCATTTAAGAGACACCACACTTCACTACGGCATGAGAAAACGGGTTATACTCAGCGGAGTTTCCGATGGTCTAGCCACCTTCACGGGTGCGATTGTCCCCGTGATCCCTTTCTTTCTTATCTTCATTCTGGGATTCACAAACCAGATCGCTCTCCTGATATCCATTTCTACAACTGTTTTACTGCTTTTCGTGCTGGGTGTACACTTGGGCATGGTATCCAAGCGGAACGTTGCCCTCTCCGGACTGAAGATGGCGTTGATAGGATTGATTACTGCTATTGTTTGTGCCCTGATAGAATGGGGGTTCAGGGTGAACCTGGGATAATGGCTCATCGAGTTGCTTACGTATTAATGTCTTCACCTTATCACCTTAGCACTCTATAATCCAGCAAAAAATGTAAAGTGCAAGAGCTTATATGCTCATAGTAATAATGATGATAACATATAAATGTTTCGGTTATCTTTCCGTAATTCTTCCCTATTTCCTCAGAAGACCAAAAATTGAGATCGACTAAAAAATTTAAAAACAATACATAAAATTCAAATCTCATTGTTACCCATTATTGAACGGAAAGGCTTAAATTTATTCCTATCTGAGTAACGAACATGAAATTTTTCGTAATAGGGTTCGGTCAGGCAGGCGGGAAGATCCTTGATTTACTAATAGAAAATGAGAAAATCAGAGGTACCGATTCAGGATTAAAATCATTAGCCATCAATACAGCTCGAACAGACCTTATGGGCTTGAAACATGTTTCAATGGACAACCGCATTCTCATTGGACAGACGCATGTCAAAG
>JBKHKH010000045.1:0-14088 GCA_046537735.1 Archaeoglobaceae archaeon
TAGCTCAGAACTGGAAGTTGTGTTACCACCGATAACTTTAACGGAAGGTTCTGGAGAGGCGTATTTGCGGACTCTGATGTCATCTATCCAAAAATAAGTATTTGCATGGTCTCCATAGTTGCAATAACTACTCTGGTAGATACGATAAAGCAATCTAACTTTACCATTTACTGTGGCAACTGCTTCTACTTCACCTTCTTTAGTTCCCCTATAACCAGGACTTTCGACATCTTTTCCATTGATAACTGTTCTAACCACTTTAGTATCATTAACTAGTACATCCCACCGCGGTATTTCATACCAACTATCAGCCTTAGTCTTCCAATAAAACTTGAAGGCTAAATCAGATTTATAATCACCAATATCTTTAAAAGCCTCAATATTAAAACATTTGTAAACTTTTAGTCTCATTTGTTCGTTATCTGCAATAGCGTTGCCGCTATAACTTCCCCACTTAGTTGTATTCCAGCCAGAGATGTCATTATCTTCAAAAAATTCAAAAAATTCAAAAGTCGTTTCTCCATTACTCCTCGAAACAGCTGAGGGGTTTCCGTAATACATATACACCCTAGTATCAGTGTTGTTCTTTAAGAATGGTACTTTTACCCATATCACTGCCTCTTGCTCAATACAGTCCCATTCTTCAATCCAGTAATCTATCTCACTACTGGAGTTATCTACAAACCGTAGATCAGCTCCTTCTTTGCTCCAATTAAAATTTGAGTCCGTATTGTTTTGGTTTAATTCTATCTTTACTTGGTATCCTGTTAGATCTCCAGCTGTGTTCTTGATATCTATTGCTTGTCTATATGGCCACTCATTGTCCCACCAGGATGCATTTACGCTGGAAGAGATCGCTAGTAGCAGAAAAATCGATAGTATCGGTTTTATCGGTCTTTTCGTCCAATTCGTTAATTTCATCTATTCACCTTAACAGCCACTAAAAATTTAATTATTTAAAATTTTTCTTTTTACATTACCGTAGAGTTTACGTAAATATTTATTACATATGCTAAATCAAGTAAAATAAATTCATTCAATATGTGACCAGTGACCAGAAAAGGTTAAAAAGAAACTTAGAGGTGAAGAAATAAGATGGATGATATTAACATTGAAGAGATAAAAACTTTGGCCAGGCGTGCAGGAGAAAAAACCCTTGAGATTTACAATAAAGATTTTTCCGTAGAGTATAAAGACGATCAATCACCATTAACGGAAGCAGACCTGGCATCCCATAAGATAATCATAGAAAACCTGGAAAACCTGTATCCGGATATCCCCATACTCTCTGAGGAGAGTAAAGAAATACCGTATTTGCAGAGAAAAGATTGGGATGTTTTCTGGCTAGTAGACCCTTTAGACGGAACCAAAGAGTTCACCAAAAAAAGAGGAGAGTTCACCGTCAATATCGCTCTCATAAAGGGTAACAAACCGGTTTTAGGAGTAGTTTATGCCCCAGTAAAAGATATTACTTATTACGGAAGTTTAAACGGGAGTTTTAAGCAGGTTGGCAATATCAAACCCCAAGAACTGCCTCTGGAGCAAGATAAAAGTAAAAATGCCAAGTTAAGAGTAGTGGCCAGTAAATCCCACTTCACTCCAGAGACCAAGGAATACATAGAGAATTTGGCCCGGGACTACGAACTTGTCTCTATTGGCAGCTCCCTGAAGATCTGTCTGGTTGCAGAGGGCGCGGCAGACATCTATCCCCGTCTTGGCCCTACTATGGAGTGGGACACTGCTGCAGCTCATGCCGTGGTTAAGGGTGCGGGCAAAAATATTTACAAATTTGAGACCAATGAAGAGCTAGTTTATAACAAACAGGATTTAAGAAACCCCTGGTTCATCGTAAAATAGTGGATGACGTGTGTTCGAACTGGACAGTTTTTAACTCCTCCTAATGCTCCTTAATTAGCTTACCGGGTTTACAGATTTACTATTTAGACGGAAAATTATAAAAGTATTGAAAACGTTTTTATAGTAAATCATTCTTACTTTAGTATGGATGCAAGCTACTGTTGTAGACTCGGTACTGAGAATACTGGAAAAATCAGGCTTCGAAGTTACAGATTTAGTGGAAACTAAACCCAGATGTTTTGAAATTATTGCAAAAAAAGCTGAAAATGTTCTTCTAGTTAAAGTACTTTACAATATAGACTCACTTAAGCCAGAAATAGCTGAGGACATGAAATCAGTGTCCATTTTGTTGAAGGCAAGCCCTATAGTTATTGGAGAGAGGTTCAAGTTCAGCTATCTTGATCGTGGTGTAGTCTACAATCGTTATGGCCTTCCAGTGATAAATACCGCCACACTCTATGACCTCATTGTGGATAAGATACCACCAGTAATATACTCCGCTCCTGGTGGATATTATGTCAGGTTGGACAGCGAAAGGATCAGGGAAGTGAGAGAAGAGCTGGGTATCTCCTTGGGTGTTGTGGCCAAAGAGCTAGGGATATCCAGAAGAGCAGTGAAGAAATATGAAGAAGGAGTGGACACTTCTGTAGAGAACGCTCTCAAGCTAGAGGATATTCTGGAAACCAATGTGGTGAAGGCAATAGATATCCTGAGGTTCGTGGGAAAAGAAGTCAATGAGCAGAGAGATATCGGTCTCAGTGACGAGGAAGCAGAGATCGTTGATCAATTAAGGTATCTGGGGATCAAGGTCTATCCCATAAGGCATGCCCCCTTCGACGTGATCTTCAAACCCATAGATGAGCTGGTGCTCACCGGGATCAGACAGGTTAAGGAGATAGAGAAAAGGGCTTTCGTTCTGGATAAGGTATCCAGCACCCTCTCCACAGATGCTGCGTATATAGTAGAGAAATCGATCGACAGGGATATAGGGTCGGTTATATTCCTGGTGAAAGAAGAATTGGATACTATAAGCTCTTCAAAGGATTTTGTTTCCTTAATCAATGAAAAAAAGGAAGAACGGACTAGCCCACGAGAATAAATATTATTAATGAATCATTTATCCTATGGTACAATTGGTTGCTTTAGATAACTCCTCAATAGTCATCGCTCCTACGTGTTCCTTGTCACCAATAATTATTGTAGGAACATATTCTATATCACTGCAGTCTACATTTTCATTTGCACAGTCATTGTATATTGGTTCAGCGACTTCTTTCCCACCTAGAGTACTTAATTGTTGCTGGCAGGCAGGACAACCCGTTCTACCATATATCTCTACTCCACTTTCATTTAGACAGTCAACGAACTGCTCGAGTTCTTCAGTACTGTAAGGTGGTTGAGTTGCTGTCTCTGTTGGCACAGGAGTCATCTCAGGCAGTTCTTCAGAGGTGTTCAAAGCCACAAAGAACAGGTATTTTCCATCACTGGAAATATACACTGATTGCTGCTCACCCTGGTATTCAGTAAGAACTTCATAAACATAGTTTTCTTCCTCTACAGAAACCGCTGAAGCGTTTGTCCCGGGCATTACCAGATTCTCGTTGACGTAGTCGATCACCTTGTTCTTTGCCTCTTCTGCGGACAATTCTTCATTGACTTCACTCTGAGTGGATATATTCAATGCCCTTAAATATAGTGTTTCGCCATCTTTAGAGAGAAATATCGGTACCTCATCTCCCTGGTACTGCATAATTACCTTATACACGCTTCCCTCATCTTCCACTGAAACAGTAGTGGCAGTGGTGTCGGGTAGGACTAGATTATTGTTTACGTAATCCAATGCCTTGGCCTCAGCCTCCTCTGCAGTCACCTCGTCACTTTGCTCAGCTGGCGGTTGCTGGTCTTGAGAGCAACCTGTCAAGAATACGCCAATTGCTAATATAATTAACAACAGTAACATTGAGGTTAAAACATCTCTTTTCATTGCCATCTTTGACACTTAAGTTAGTAATGTAGATAAGTTTTTCCGGAATAAGAATAATGAACAGAATGGAAAAGGAACGACATTACCTTGACCATAATGTTTTTAAGAAGAGTTGAAGAAAAGGTCAGCATGGGAAAAACCGGTACAACAACATGGATAAAGATAAAAGGTAGAAAAGGACAGACCAGATTGGTTCCAGGAAGAAGGCAGAATTATAAGAAACCGGGGCCAAAACAGAGTTACACTTCTAATGGTAAAAAAAGGAGAAAGCTCAACAGGTCTTCAAAGTCCATTCAAGGAGCAATAACCTGATCAATATTATTCAGCTTTTATATTTGAATTTGAGCATTGAATTCAGAAAATTTTATAAACATTTTAACATAACCTCTTTTGATGCTCCATTCTGAGTGGCTGGTTTTTTTAGGTATTGGAACTCTTTTTATAGCTCTTTTACTCAGCTATCTGTTTAAAGCCTTCAAAATAGTTGGTTTCGATACTTTTGAGGTTCTGATAATGTTGCTTGCTCCTCTTGCCCTTGAATTCGCTATTGGCGATTTCTTTTTGGGCAATTATAATGACGTAGAGATTTACGCCGATCCCGCCGGTTTTTTTATCCCTATAATTCTCTCCACCCGTTTCTTGGCTTCTGGAAGGGCTCCTATAAAAAGGGCTATCCCCGGGATCATCTTTATAAGCTACATTGCCCATGTACACTCCACGGCAAGCCATGTAGGAGTTATAGTAAAAGATATAGGGACTTTAGTCTTGATCACTTCTCTTTACTCCCTCTACGCTTCCAAAAAACCTGAACAAACCGGTCCCCTGGCCTACGTTTGCGGAACTATTGGGGTTATAATCGGCGCTGATGTTGCCAACCTTTCCAACTTGAGCATCATGTTTGGCCAGCAATTAAAGTTTACTATCGGGGGAGCAGGAATGTTTGACGCTATATATATAGTTGGGCTTCTGGCAGTAGTAGTAGATCTGATAGCGTCCAGTGTTCAGGAGATCATTAAGGAAAGAAGTTGAATTTCAGCCCATACGTTCCCAGGTAAAATAAGATATCAGGCATCATGTAGGCACCGGAAAAATTATAACTTCTGAACAAGATAACGGAAGTTATAACAAAAAAGATATCGACTCCAGGAATAATTAAACCTGAAAAATCTTAATATAGTTTTCAAATTGTCAGTGTAATAGGAGAGGGGTGCTCACCCAAAGGTGAAATAATGGAAATAGCAAACCTGGTAGTATCTCACAGGACAGCTTCAATCAAAGAGATAGAGAGAGCATGGCATGGTGATTACCGTTCACTTATAGAGAAGATCATCTCCATCCCCAATATTCAGGAATGTGCTGTTCTATTGACCTGCAACCGGGTAGAAGTGTATGTTGCGGGTTTTAATACAGAGGAAACTCTAAAAAGGTTTGCAGGTAGAATGAACGTTTCCGAAAGGATTATAGAGATCCATCGTGATGATAAATGCCTTGAACACCTTTTGAGAGTTGCTTCTGGTCTGGAGTCAATGATGGTAGGCGAAGACCAAATTCTAGGTCAAGTGAGAGATTTTTACAGGATGAGCAAGGATTGCGGTGGTGTAGGGAACATACTAGATATAGTATTGTGTAAAGCTATTAACGTAGGTAAAAAAGTCAGAAATTCGACTGATGTGAGTAAAGGCTCTGTTTCTATCGGATCCGCAGCAGTAGAGCTTGCAGAGAAGAAATTGGGAACGCTTAGAGATAAGAGAGTGGTTATTGTTGGCGCCGGAGAAATGAGTACACTAGTGGCCAAAGCGATCGCCCACAAAGAGTGCGAAGTATTCATTGCCAATAGAACTTATAAGACCGGTGAAGAGCTCGCCAGAGAGGTCTCTGGAAAAGCGATCGGTTTTGACCAGATTGAAAAGTATATCGTAAGTAGTGATGTGGTCATCACAGCAACTTCAGCTCCACATTATGTTATCAGGAAGAATATGGTCCAGGATATAATGAAAGTAAGGCATGACGAGCTTTTGATCATTGACATCGCTCTCCCCAGGGACGCCGAAGAAGCAATAAAAGATATTCCCAACGTAACACTTTACACCATTGACGAGTTAAGGGAAATAAGCAGCGAAAATCTCAGGAAACGTATTGAGGAAGCTAAAAAGGCTGAAAAAATAATTGAAGAAGAACTCAGCCACCTCAAGATGATGCTCAAGGACCTTAAGGCGAGTGCAGCTATATGCTCCATGTATGCTCTGGCAGAAGATATCAAAAAGCAGGAAGTTCTGGAGCTGTACAACAAGCTTGCAGCAAATCACGGTGTAGATGAGACTATTCTTCCTGTTCTGGACAGTTTTGCGGATTCGCTTATAAAAAAATATCTCAGAAGACCCACTGTGAGATTGAGGAGTGCCGCAAGGAACGGAATGCCTGAGATTATCGAATCAACTGAATATCTGTTTGGTGATAAAGATGAAGTATCCAAGCCTTCGAATGAGAAGACTAAGGAAGGAAATTCTGAGACCACTGTTTAAAGAGACCACACTTACTTCAACAGACCTGATAATGCCTCTTTTCGTGGACGAGAATCTCAGTTCTAAAGTTGAGATCTCCTCTATGCCCGGATATTCCAGAATACCTGTTTCTGGAGCTGCTGACGAAGTTGGAAAAGCTATGGAGAAGGGTTTAAAAGCGTTTATAGTCTTTGGAGTGCCTTCTCATAAGGATGAAATTGGTTCATCGGCTTTTGATGATAATGGTGTAGTTCAAAAGACGATAAGGGAGATCAAAAAGGAGCACGAGGATGCAGTGGTTGTCACAGATGTATGTTTGTGTGAGTACACCACTCACGGTCACTGCGGAGTGATAGAGGGTGAAGAGATCATCAACGACAAAACGCTTCCTCTTCTGGGAAAAATAGTTGTCAGCCATGCGGAAGCGGGTGCAGACATGGTAGCCCCTTCAGGAATGATGGATGGGATGGTAGAGACTATCAGAAACTACCTGGACTCTCACGACTTTTCTGATATACCCATTATGAGTTACTCGGCTAAATATGCCTCCACATTCTACGGTCCTTTTAGAGATGCTGCCGAAAGTGGCTACTCATTTGGAGATAGGAAAACCTACCAGATGGATATCCACAACAGTGAAGAAGCTCTCCGAGAGGTCGAACTGGATATAAAAGAGGGAGCAGATATAGTAATGGTAAAGCCAGCCTTAGCTTACATGGATATCTTAACGAGAATTAAGGAGAAGTTTAAAGTCCCTACGGCAGCCTACAACGTCAGCGGAGAGTACAGCATGGTCAAAGCAGCCGGTAAGATGGGTTGGCTGGATGATAAGGAGGTCGCTTACGAGATACTGACTTCGATCAAAAGAGCTGGGGCAGATCTCATAATCACCTATCATGCGCCGGAAGTTGTCGAGCTGCTTCGAAAATAAGTTGCCAGATCGGTAGGAAGATAAGTGGGATTTGGAGACCGGGGAGTTATTCAGGCTTTCAGTTTTTTCATGCTTGGAGGTGAAAAATGCCGAAGGCCTGTGATGCAAAGGCATCATTCTGCCGAAAGGGCAGCTTTTGAGTTGGCAGGTTAAGGTTATACTCTCCAAACCCCAACTTGTATGATAATAATCATTATTTTATTTAAATTTTTTGGGCAATTGCCGTTCAGAAACTGCAAACAACTACCCTGACGGGTTAATTTCAGTTGCTATTCCTTTTTAATAACTATTTCTCCGTTCCTCTCAATGATCTCAATTCTATCCTGGGAATACTTCTTATTTCTCTATTTCTGAAACTTGTTCTTTATCTTTGCCAGCATAGAACCATCAGACCCGCAACTTTCATTGCCATTGGTCACAATGCCCCTCTCAGAGCACTCAGTGACGTCCCCCTCCAATTTGACTTCATAAAAATTGCCATTTCTTTCTGTTATCATTGAAATTTCGGAACTATGGCCTCCATTCGAGTCTTTGCCTGGTAATATCTTTATTTTGACAATACGGGAATCAATCAGTTCGTGAAAAGGAACAGGAACATATTTACACGTTACTTCAATTCTATTTTTTTGGTCCACACTATCACCCATCCGATATCCCCAATTCCATTAAGATTGACACTTTCTTGAACTTTTCTTCCCATCATCAAGAACAATATAAATTTTCCATTTCTTCTAATTCACAAATTTTATATTTTAACCAAAATCTATATCTTTAACCAATCCAAAAATCTTTAACTGTCCACCTACGTACAGTGTACAACAAATGAGAACTGCACGACTTGAAGATTATCTGTATAATATCTATAAGGCAGAAACCAAAATAAGGACACGTAGAACAGTGTGTCTGCTGGGTCAAACAGGGATAGGTAAAAGTGAAAGCTGCAGGAGGGTCGCCCAGAGACTGGCAGACGACATGAACAAAGAGTTTGTTGATTACGATGACGATAATTCTGCTAATATGATATTGAATGATCCGAGTAGATACTTTGTGTTCATTGACTTCAGGCTATCTGAGGTAGAGCCTTCGGATCTACTGGGAATCCCTCAAAAAGACAATGGGGCTGTAAGATATGCGCCATTATTGTGGGCCAAATGTCTTTCCAGATGTGCAGGCATTCTAATGCTGGATGAAATAACCAACATCCAGAGACCAGACGTTATGACCGCAGCCTATAAACTGGTTTACGACAGAAGGGCAGGGTTCCTGAAGTTCAATGATGATGTGGCAATAATTGCTGCCGGGAACAGGCCAGAGGAATCTGCTGTAGCCAATATGCTGCCTTCTCCTCTGGTCAATAGAATGCTTCTAATCGATGTCAATCAGCCCAAACTTGAAGAATGGCAGGAGTATATGAACAAAAACTACGGTGATGATTGGGATAAAAGAACATTTGCGTTCCTGAAGAGGTTTTCCAATGAGGGATATTTCCTCAAGCCCCCTCAGAGGACAGAAACTCTTGAGGGCTTTCCCACGCCAAGGGCTTGGACACATCTCAGTCTTCTAATGCACAAGGGAGTGAACGATAGGGATACGCTTTCCGGTCTACTGGGAAATGAAGTAGGTGAAAAGCTCAACATATTTTTGATGACCAATGTAGATATTGAGGAACTAATAGAGAGACCTGAAAAGTTCCATGGGCTGAATTTAGATGGAAAGTATATGGGTACAGTAATGTTAGCTTCCTGGATCTCTAACTCAGAGGACCTTAGCAGGACCTTCGACCTCATAGATGCCATGTCTTCAGAGAGCAGAGAATATCTGGTTACTGTTTGTATTTGTCTGAAGAGAGAAAAGCTGGTCAAATTCTTAACTCAGTTATTCCAGTACAACCCCAGATACAGGGAGTTTTTGGGCCAGGTAGCCCTGGAGGCCAGGGCACAGATAAAGAAATAGTCTAAGGGATTGATCATGCCCATACTAGATTCCAAAAGAGCTGAATATTACAGAGAAAAGGCAGAAGAATACCTGAACGCTTATACCTACTCCATTTTGCAATTAGAAGACTTAATACTGTTTGCCCAGAAAAGTGTCTTTCCAGAATACGTGGACATACTTGGAGCCCGCAGAGAAGATGGGGACATCAAATTCTTTTCGGAGTGCCTGACCCTGGCCAATTTGGGGAAAATAGTGGTCACCAAGAAGGTTCCCCATTATATCAAAAAAGGATTATTCGCCGATAAGCTCTCCAGAGAGGATTTTATCTACTGGTTGAGCAAGGACCCTCAAATCGATAAGATACTGGAAAATGTGCCGGAGTGGTTTGCTGCGGAATTGATCGCCTCCGGGTTGGGAAATTATGAGATTAGATAGTAAGAGAGATATATCTAACGCAGGAGAGGAGTTTGACAAGGTCAAAGCATCCCTTACTTCAGTGGCTCCTTTTATTGCTTCCCTTTTAAGGAGCTCTAGGGTTATTTCCAGCAAATCGGTGAATACGATCAGGTCTACACCTGAAGGAGATATTGTGATAAATCCTGATTTTTTCAACCAGCTCGATTATAGAGGTAAGGCATGGATTTTAGGGCATGAAGCACTACATATCGCCTTTTCACACCCCATGATGATGCAGAGAGTGGATAATAAAGAATTGTACAATGTGGCTAGTGATGCTGTGGTCAATAGATTATTAGAGGATCTTATTAACCCCCCTGAAAGACTCAAGGAATTCACCGTTTCCATGAAGACCATTCACGAAAAACTGAAGTCGCACAACATCGATTATGCGGAGTTAGAAAGAATGAGTGCAGGAGAGATATATACTCAACTGGTTCAACTGAATGAAGAAAAGAGTGGCGAGGGAGAAGGAGAGGATAGTAGCAGTAAAGGAGCTGGTGGAGAGAAAGAAAAAATTGAGGGAACTGCAGAGACAGGCGGCATCGGAGAAAGCGAAGGAACGACAAGCAACAATTTGGGTATAAATGTGGAAAGAGACATGGAAGGAGGAGAGAGAGAAGTTACAGAAATCTTTGAGGATAAAAGAGAGTTATTACAGGAGGGTAATCCCGAGATCTATGATGCAGAAGATATCCAGGAGAAATGGAGAGAAGAGATATTCAAAGCATATCTGATCCAGAAAGCTGCTGGTAATGTACCAGCTGGATTGAAAAGAACTATCGATGAACTCTTCAAGTCCAAGATCAGATGGAATGAGCTCCTCAAAGAGACAGTCCACAGTGGTTTGGGAAGGACTATTGTTTCCACCTGGACCAGACCTTCCAGAAAAATGCCGGAACTTATGCCCGGAATAAAGAGATTTACTTACCCCACGGTTTACTGCCTGGTCGATACCAGTGCCTCTATTGATGAGAAAGAGCTCAACCAGTTTCTCACTGAAGTGTATACCATTGCCAAGAACACTCAGGTTGTAGTGATACCCTGGGACGTCAGTGCTTATGCAGAGGTGAAGGCCAGCAACGCCAGCCAGATGATGAACAAACTAAAGAGCATGCTGAGAGGAGGGGGAGGAACAGTAATTGCTCCTGCTCTGCAAAAGGTCCTTGACATGATGAAACCTACGGATATCGTCGTAGTGCTGACAGATGGAGATATCTTTGATACAAATAAGGAAGATACCCGCTACCTGTTCAGCATGGTCGCTCACAAAGCCACCACTGCAGTTATTTGCTCCACCCATACACTAATTGAGGTCGCTGGCTGGGAAACTATAAAGATAGAAGAGAATTGACATTTTGTGACCAGAGTACAAGGATATTAATAGAAATTAGGAGTGGAATGAAAGTTACTCATTTCCGATATGTAGTAGGCATAATCACCAATCACCAGTCACCAATCACCAATCACAAAACAGTTAAAAACACCAGATATTTGTTATTTACATGAACTTCAACAAATCCAGACAACTCTATGAAGAGGCAGTTAAGTTGATGCCTGGCGGTGTAAGCAGTCCGGTCAGATTTGTTAAACCATTCCCATTTTACGCCAAGAGGGGTAAAGGCTCCAAAATAGTTGATGTAGATGACAATGAATACATTGATTACTGTATGGCCTACGGTCCGCTGATCCTGGGGCACGCCAATGAGGATGTGATCAGGGCTGTAAAGGACAAAATAGATGATGGTTTTCTTTACGGGACACCCATTGAACAAGAAATAGAATACGCTAAACTGATAGTTAAACTGTTTAGCGGAATAGACAAGCTAAGATTCGTCAACACCGGTTGTGAAGCCACTATGTCTGCTTTAAGGCTGGCAAGAGGTTACACGGGTAAGAACAAGATCGTGAAGGTAGAAGGTAGTTTTCACGGAGCTCATGAAGCTGTTTTGGTCAAGGCTGGTAGTGGTGCAACCACTCACGGTGTGCCCAAATCCGCTGGCGTTCCTCCCGAATTCGTGGAGAATACGTTGCAGGTTCCCTATAATGATACTCAAGCTCTAGCGGACATGCTGGAAAAGGAAAAAGATGTTGCTGCTCTGATACTGGAACCGGTAATGGGCAATACCACCCTCATTCCGCCCCAGAAGGGTTATTTGAAAGAGATAAGGAAGATCACACAGGAGAACGATGTACTGCTCATATTTGATGAAGTTATCACCGGATTTAGAGTTGCCCCCGGAGGTGCACAGGAGTATTATGGTATCAGACCAGATATAACCACTCTGGGCAAAGTTGCTGGTGGTGGTTTTCCCATTGGAGTTTTCGGAGGTAGAGAAGATATCATGGAGAAGGTCTCTCCTTCCGGCGATGTATATCAAGCAGGAACTTACAGCGGCAATCCCTTAACCCTTATATCGGGTTACACTACCATAAATTACTTGCTGGATAATAACGTCCACCAGCAGATCAACCAGAAGACAGACGAGCTGGTCAAGGGCATAAGTGATAGTATTCAGGATGCCGGAGCTAATTGCACAGTAGACAATGTGAACTCCATATTCTGTATTTACTTCGGAGCACAGCCCAAGGATTATGTAGATGCCCTCAAGCTGGATAAGGACAAATACGTGCAGTTCTACTGGAAACTTCTGGAGAATGGAGTTTTCCTGCCACCTGCCCAGTATGAATCCTGTTTTATGTCTTATGCTCATTCAGGTGATGATATACAAAAAACCATTGAGGCAGTAGGAACATGCCTAAAATCGTTGTAGGGACAAGGGGAAGCAAGCTAGCCATTGCTCAGACCCAAATCGTTCTGGAGAAGCTGAAAGAGGAGGGTATTGAAACAGAGACAAAGATAATCAAGACATCGGGGGACATTATGAAGGATAAACCCCTTCACGAGTTTCAGGGTATGGGAGCGTTCGTCAAGATCCTGGACGAGTCTCTGGACGATGGCGATATCGATATTGCCGTTCATAGCCTAAAGGACGTTCCTACCAAAATTAAAGGTTCTATAGCCGCGGTGCTGGAAAGAGAGAGTCCTTGCGATGCTTTTATCACCCGCAATGGAGAAGATGTGGACAGTCTTAAGGATAACGCCATTGTGGGGACCTCCAGCTTAAGGAGAAGTGCTCAACTGAAAATGTACAGACCTGACCTCCAGATAGAGAATCTCAGAGGTAATGTGGACACCAGGCTAAGAAAATTGAGGGATGGCCAATACGATGCCATACTGCTGGCAGAAGCAGGCCTCATGAGAATGGGGTTGGCTGATAAAGTCATCTACCACCGGCTAAATCCTGAACTGTTTGTGCCCTCCGGAAATCAGGGTATTATCGGAGTTGAGAGCAGGAAGGGTGAAGAGGAGCTGGTTTCCTTCTTGAACCACGAAAAAACTTCAATTGAAGCCTCAGTTGAAAGGGAAGTGGTAAGAGAACTGGGAATAGGATGTGCAGTACCCGTAGGGATCTTTGCTAGATTAAATGAGGACTATATAGATCTGATATGCGAAATCCTTGCCTTCGATGGCAGTGATTCTCTGAGAGTAGAGGAAAGACTGAACCCCGACTCGGCTATAGAAGAAGCAAGAGAAGTTGCAAAGGGTATTAAAGAAAAGGGAGGAGACTTCCTTGTCCTTGGGTAAGGTCTATCTTGCTGGTTCTGGACCCGGAAGTCTTGATCTGGTTACAGAGAAGGCAAAAAAACTGATCACAGAAGTTGATGTCATTCTCTATGACCAGCTTATAGGAGAACTCAAGGAGGTCATAGAAGCATGCGGTGTAGAAGCTATCGACGTAGGTAAAAGAGCAGGCAGGCATAAAAAGAAGCAGGAAGAGACCAATAAACTGCTGGTAGAGCTTGCCCAAGAAGGTAAAAATGTTTTGAGGATCAAGGGTGGGGACCCCTTCGTTTTTGGTAGAGGGGGAGAAGAGGCCGAAATCCTGGCGGAGAACGGTATAACTTTCGAAGTCGTTCCCGGGATCACATCAGCTATTGCTGCTCCAGCCTATGCCGGTATACCAGTAACTCACCGGAAGTATGACCCTGCTGTGGTCTTTCTCACCGGTAAGGAAAAGAAAGAGGAAGAGAGGATCAACTGGGAAGCTCTGGCGAAGCTGAATGCCACTATAGTTATTTTAATGGGCATGTCGAACCTGAAGAAAAATGCTCAAAAGCTCATTGAGTACGGTAAAGACCCTCAAACTCCCGTGGCCATTATTGAAAAAGGTTGTACTTCGGAGCAGAGGGTGGTGGTGGGCAACCTATCCAACATCGCTCAGGTGGTGGAAAAGGAAGGTGCTAAAGCTCCGGCCATTATTGTTATCGGAGAAATCGTAAATTTGAGAGAGAAACTATCTCCTTTTCTCGTATTCGATAGATGATATACCGCAATGATCATCTATAGTTGATAACCCCAA
>JBKHKH010000128.1:0-5660 GCA_046537735.1 Archaeoglobaceae archaeon
GGAGAAACCGAGAAGAATCTGGACATAATCTTTGAGAAAGCTGAAGGTAGTGAACTAATACTGTTTTTTGATGAAGCTGATGCCTTATTTGGAAAAAGGAGTGAGATTAAGGAAGCACACCATAGATACGCTAACACGGAGATCGATTACGTTCTCCAAAAGGCGGAAAGCAACGAAGGCATTACTATTCTCGCTGTTGATCAGGATAGAGTTATGGAATCTCTACTGAGGAGGATGCACTACATTATCGACCTTTCATCTTCAGCTGAAGATGAGGAAGATGAAGACGATGCTTGAAAACAGTGAAATCTCTAAGTTGGAGGTACATTGGTATCTAAATGTTTAAGTATCTGAATTCTTCATTAATGTTTAAAATGAATGTTAAAACCTTCCTGAGCATAATCACCCTGTTCTCATTGGGATTAATCTCTGTGATCGGTGTTAGCGCTGCTCCATCAGCTTTGCCTCCGCAAGAGGAGTGGAACAAGACTTTTGGCGGCTCAAGAGATGAGATATTTACCAGTGTCCAGCAGACCTCTGATGGAGGTTTTGTGGTGGCAGGTATTACACAGTCTTTCGGTGATGGCAGCAGTAATGCATGGCTGGTGAAAACCGACTCTTCAGGAAATGAGGAGTGGAACCGGACCTTTGGGGGACCGCTTGAAGATGAAGCTCAGGCAGTGAAGCAGACATATGATGGAGGATACATACTTGTGGGCCGAACGAGTTCCTATGGCACCTCTAAGGACCTCTGGCTAATCAAAACAGATCCCTCAGGAAATGAGGAGTGGAACAAGACCGTACCGGGATTTCAATTTGAGGTGTTGCGCTCATTGATTCTCACTGAGGATGAAGAGTACATTTTTGTTGGCGAGGTTGGTGACCAGAGATACAGCGATCTACTGCTGGTGAAAACGGACACTTCTGGGGATGAGGAGTGGAACAAGACTCTCGGCGGCACGGTGGGAGAATACTCTCATTCAGTATATCAGTTAACTGATGGTTATATAATAGCAGGCCATAAATGCAGCAGTGAAACCAGTTGCGATGCCTGGTTGAAGGAGGTGGACCTGGAAGGAAACGAGACGTGGAACAAAACATATGGAGGGAAAGATTTTGACGCTGTAGCTTCAGTCCATCAGACCGGAGACGGAGGATATGTAATCGCAGGCTTCACCCGATCTTATGGTGAAGGCAGGAATGACATGTGGGTTATAAAGACGAACTCCTCAGGTGGAGAAGAGTGGAACAAGACCATAGGCGGGATCATGGATGACGCTGCAACCTCGGTACAGCAGACAACAGACGGAGGATACATAGTTGCCGGCTTCAAAACATCCGTCTTCGAGGGCAAAAAGAACGTGGATGCGATGCTTATCAAACTATCTCCAGCTCTTCCTCAAAACACCAGCACACCCGATTTAACCCCGTCCCCTGAACCAGTTGGTACAGCAGGTTTTAAAGGGTTGCTGGCGATAACAGGTCTGGTCGCTGGAGCCTATCTTCTAAGAAGAGGTGTTTAAACCCTGTATTTCTCTTCGACTGGCCGATTGCCTTTTGAAGACATTGATAAAATTTTAAATCAGTTAAATAAACATATTTTGTATGGGGCACAAGACTTTGACCGTATCTGAAGATGCTTATAATGCTTTAAGAAAGCAGAAACGTAAGAATGAGTCTTTTAGTGAAGTGATATTAAGAATAACCAGTAAATCGAGCTTGTTAGATTATCTGAGGTCAACAGAATTTCCTGAAGACCTTTCGAACGGGATCGAAGAGGTCTACGGATCAAGAGAACACATCAAAGGTAGAAAAGTCAACATTTAGTTGGTTTTGAATTAACTGGTGGTTGTATGGTCTGTCTGGAAACCGATTTTCTGATTGCAGTTATGCGAAAGGATGAAAAAGCAATGCAGAAACTAAAGGAGATGGTTGATAGAGACGAGAACCTGGCTACCACACCTATCAACGCTTCGGAATTATTTAAGGGAGTTTACCTCTTTGAAAACATCAATGAAAACCTCAAGAAAGTAAGAGGTATCCTCGGCAGAATGGACCTTCTCAGCTTCAATTTAGTCGCCTGCGACATTTACGGGAGAACATATTCACAACTAAGAACAACAGGAGAGCCTACTGGAGAGTTTGACACTCTCATTGCTAGCATTGCCCTTTCCCATAACGAAAGAGTTGTTACCAGAAATACCCAACACTTTAGTAGAGTTGAAGGACTTGAAATCGAAGAATGGTAAAGTTTGAGGTTAAAAATGATGGATAAAAGAATTGCAGTGGTAACCGGAGCCAACAAAGGCATTGGTTTAGAAATAGTTAAACAGCTGGCGGAAAAAGGGATTACAGCAGTGCTAACGTCCAGAGATGAGATCAAAGGTAAAAAAGCCAGTGAAGATCTAAAGAAGCATGGATTGGATGTGCTTTACCACCAACTGGACGTCACGGATGATTTAAGCATTAAAAGGCTGGCTGATTATGTAGAACACGAGCTGGGCAAGCTGGATATTCTGGTCAATAATGCGGGAATAAATATTGACGAAAACAAGAATACTCTCAATGTGGACATGGGGACCGTTAGAAAGACCATGGAGACCAACTTCTATGGTCCCTTCAGGGTCTCTCAGGCACTACTCCCCTTGCTGCTGAAGAGTGATGATGCAAGGATAATAAACATATCCAGCGGTCTGGGGGCTCTCTCCTCACCCATTAGTGAGCATCATCCCTTCCCTGTATACAGCATCTCCAAAACTGCCCTTAACGCATTAACGGTGAATATGGCATCTGATCTGAGGAACACTAACGTAAAAGTGAATTCAGCATGTCCTGGCTGGGTCAGAACGGATATGGGAGGACCTCACGCTCATAAATCACCACAAGAAGGAGCGGATACTGCGGTATGGCTGGCCACCACACCTAATATACCATCTGGCAAATTCTTCAGGGAGAGAAAAGAAATTGAGTGGTAAATTTTTAGTTAACTGAGCCTGACTTCAGTCCCTGTACCTTAGCAGGGCTGCAATGTGCCCCAAATCCCTTATCTCTTCATTCTCTGTGAAGTCTACTCTAGCTCCTGTCCGCTCTGCGAACTCGATCAATTCTTCAGCTATATCGACTTCGGATGTCCTGTTCCCGCAGTAGGGGCATGTGGTTGAGTTCCCTTTCTCCACTACCTGACAGTGCTCGCAGATCCATCCCTTAGCCCTGAAGTTGGTGTCCACCACCAGTACCTCAACCTGCCCCCTCTTCACCGCTTCAAGTGTATCTTTGACACCATATACAGCCAGACCCTCTTTCAATATCTCTTTTTTGACCTGCTTCATTAATTGGGAAAGCTGTTCTTCGTTTCTCTCTGCCATTATCTCCTGCGACTCTTTGATCAGCTCGTGCTGGTCATCGAAGTCTGAATCAACCACGGTCACCAAGTTATCCCTTAGGTTTTGGGGTAGCATGTCCTGGAACTCTTTTTTTGCCTGTCCTGGCCCGGCAAGTATAATGGGTCCATCGGTCTCCTTCAGCTCGTTTATGACCTCTGTAAAGAAGGCTTGAATACTCTCCTCTCTCAATCTCTGAAACCTGGGCTGGGACCACCCTCCTTTCTTGTGTTTGCTGATTATATCTGCAGTGACGTCATCCTGCTCAGACACCTCCCCGCAGGAAACTGAGAATATCCTGGCGTGGTTGGTGGAGAGCAAGACCAGATCATAGTCACTCCACTCATCATAGAGCTCGGTTAAGGGGCGGATATACGGTGAAGTATCCACAATCAAAGCATTACCTGGCTTAACGGGTAAATCGATGGTCTTGAAATAGTTGTTCTTATGGGAAGCAAATACAGCCACATCGAACTTATCGCTAACACTCTTCTCTAACTGTTCCATGGTCTTATCGAAGTTCTTGAGCTCGTCACCTCTCAGGACAGAGCGAATCTTTCTTACCCTGCGGGGAATAAAGCTTGAATCCTCTCCATCGAAATACAGGGTAACGAATGTGTCCATGCTTTCCTTATCGTAAATAGAGGAGAGCTCCCGGATATCTTCTCTGCAGGCATCCATACGTTACAGGAGTAGTTCTCCATTATTTAATCTTAATCTACCTTAATAATTAAACATTAACAATCGAAAGTTATTTAAATGATTAAACATTAACAACTGAGAAGAAAAATTGTTTGACTTAACTCCAAAAAAAAGTGGGGGTCTAAGGTATGGTTACCTGTAAGGAGTGCATATACTGCAGGATACTGGCTACATGCTGGGTATGTAAAAAGGACCGTAACGGAAAGATCAGAAGTTTAAAAGAGCTGGAAGCAGAAGATGTGGAGAATTGCACTCACTTTACCAATGACAAACTGATAAACATTTTAAGTTAGTATTCCCTTATTCTATTCTACTTTTGATTTACCCACCATCTTAAAAAAATAAGCAGCTGATAGCTGCTCTTTAGAGAGCTTGGGGATGGGGCCGCCGAGATTCGAACTCGGGTCTCCAGCAGTTTGGACCGACCAGTTATGGCTCCGGTTCCCCAAGCTGAGAGGATATCCAGGCTACCCTACGGCCCCTTGGAGATGTGTATTTGGGCTCAGATTTATGAACATTTTGGTATTCAATGACCAAGACTACAGCGAAATCTTCAGAAAATGATATATTCATACCATGGCAAAGACCCATGATGTCAAGATTTAGACATTTAATCTCAATAGAAGACCTCAGCAAGGAAGACATTCTCTATATCTTGGAAAAAGCAGAAGAGCTTGAGCCTTACGCTAGAAGCAAGAAGAAGAGCCGCACTCTGGAGAACAAACTGCTGGCAAATTTGTTCTTTGAGCCATCCACCCGGACTCGTATGAGCTTTGAGGCTGCCATGAAGGTTTTGGGTGGAGAAGTCATCAACATGACTGCCCATGAAGCAAGCAGTGTGGCCAAGGGCGAATCTCTGGCAGATACACTGAAGACAGTGAGCAAATACGCCAACGTCATTGTATTAAGGCATCCTCTGGAGGGAACAGGTCGATTCGCTATCGAGAACTCAGAGGTTCCATTAATAAACGCAGGAGATGGTGCTGGCCAGCACCCCACCCAAACTCTACTGGACCTCTATACCTTGAAGAAAGAGTCCTCTCTGGATGGACTGAAGATAGCCCTCATGGGAGATCTCAAGTACTCCCGAACGGTACATTCTTTGATCAAAGCCCTCACTCTGTTCAACACCGAGATACATCTCATCAGCCCAGAGAGCCTGAAATTACCGGACGAGCTTCTGGAAGGTTTAAAGGGCAACATCAACTTTTCAACTTACGAGGAAGTCATAGAAGAGATTGACGTACTTTATATGACCAGGATCCAGAAAGAAAGATTCCCCGATGAAGAAGAATACAGAAGAGTAGCCGGTAGCTATAAGATCGATGTTAAATCACTGGAAAAGGTCAAGGATAATATGATAGTTATGCATCCCCTACCCAGGATCGATGAAATCCATTCTTCAGTTGACAAAACCCCTCATGCCAGATATTTTCAGCAGGCATTCTATGGAGTTCCGGTAAGGATGGCCATCCTTACGGAGATGGTGGGTGGTGCAAATGAATGAACAGCTAACTATATCCAAAATTAAAGAAGGAACGGTGATCGATCACATAAACTCGGGCAAATCGGTATTGG
>JBKHKH010000129.1:0-5653 GCA_046537735.1 Archaeoglobaceae archaeon
TCTTTTAACAAGTTTATGGCCAAAATGGCATCTTAGCACCAGAAGCCTGATTGGCTGACTACTGTAAAGCCTCAAGAGGTAAAGGGCTTTCTGGCTGATTTGCCTGTTTCTGAGTTACATGGTATAGGAAAAAAGACTGCAGAAATTCTCGGCAATATGGGGATTGAGACTGCCAGCAATGTTGTCAACTCCTCTCTGGCGAAACTTGAAGAAAACTTGGGAAAGAATAAGGCTCTCATGCTTTTTGAAAGAGCTCAGGGAATAGACGGTTCTCCTGTGGAGCCCACCATCTCACAGCAAATTTCCAGAATAGGGACTTTGAAAAAGGACACTCCCGACATTCAGATTATTTTAGAGAAACTCAATGAGCTGATAAAGGACACAGGAGAGAGGGTAGAGCAAAAGAGAGTATTTTTCCGGACTATATCACTGATAGCTATCGACACTCAGCTCAAGATGCATACAAAAAGTGAAACGGTTCAGCAGACGGATGATACATCAAAGGTGGTAGAAATTATCGAGCAATTGCTTGAAAGATTTTTAGCTGAAAATCCCGGGATTGAGCTACGACGGGCAGGTGTAAGGCTCTCCAACCTGACGTATAGGAAGGAACAGAGAACTCTCTCCGAGTTCTAGTTTAAAAATCAAAAATCGACCTTCAATGGCTCTTTCAACTCATCTGACTTCAACAGCCTCTCAAAGAACTGGCGGTCCCTCAAAGGGGATCTGGCAGCCGATACTAGTTTTGCTCCACTGGCAAGCACCCTTTCAGCACTTGGGATGTCCACCACCGAATTATTTCCAATAACAAAAGTCTCTTTCGCTAAACTGGATATAAGTTCCAGATCACAGCCTCCGCCCTCTATCATGGCATCCAGGTGGATAAAGCTGCACCCGCATTCGGTAAGCTCTCTGGCAATTTTTAAGTAATCCACTCCTGGAGCACCCCCTCTGATCTTGACACCCACTGGTGCATCAGTTGCGTTCGATATCTCCTTCATCAAGGAGTTAAATTCTTCAGGGTGATGGACCAGCCATTGACCGCACTTAACGTTAATGAACTCGGGCTGCCTGCAATGAGCGTTGATCTCCAGCATTCCTCCATATTTCCCGGCGATTTCTGCAGCCATTAGATAACCGTCTATGTGAGCAGACCTCACATTGAGAGAAAAGTTCTGGTTGGACTCTAGGGACTTGACTTCTTGCTCTATTCCTCTCCGGGGGTCATCATAGATAAATTCCTTTCTCCCTCTGTTTACAACCTCTTCAGCGACCATGTTGGTAGTAGTGTCGGCGTTAAACCCTCCCAGAACAGCCAGTCCAACAGGATGCTGTTTGCAGAATTCGGCATCGTTTATCCCTGCCATGGCAGAAAGGACAAGCCTATTGGGAAATTTTATCCTCATATCCATCCAAACTCGAATTCGAACCCCAACCCAGTTCTGAGGTCAACAGGGTTCCATCGAACACTCTGGAAGCACTGCCAGTCATATAGGCCTGTTCTCCTATATCGATCACCAGAAGACCTCCCTTTGTCTTCACCCTTACAGAACTGGATACCAGACCCAGCTTGTGGGCTATGACCGCTGCCGCCACACTTCCCGTCCCGCAGCTGAGGGTCTCATCTTCAACTCCCCTCTCATAGGTTCTGATGGCTATTTCATCCTCTGAATTAACCTTTACGAAGTTCACATTAGCCCCATGAGGAAATACGTTGCTGTACCTTATCTCTCTAGCAACAGGAATGATGTCGCCAACCAAATCGTCCTTAAATATAATTGCATGAGGTACGCCAGTATTCACAGCGAGAACTTCTACACTACTCCCGTCAACATTGAAAGTCTTTTTCCAGATATCACTTCCCACACCTTGAGCGGGGATTTTATCACTGGCAAATAGGGGCTCTCCCATATCTACTTTGACCCAGTAAGCTTTTTTGTCAATGCGGACTTCCAGGTGTTTAATTCCTGCCAGGGTCTCCACTGTTAATTCCTTCTCAGCATAACCGCTTTCTACCACGTATCGAGAGAAACATCTGATCCCGTTCCCACACATCTCGGCTATACTCCCATCGCTATTGAAGAAATGGAATTTAGCGTCAGCCTTAATCGACCGCTGGATGAAGATCAAGCCGTCCGCCCCCACTCCAAATCTTCGATCGCAAACCGCCTTCACCAGTTGGGGCTTTACGTCTTCGGAAACTACCTCCCCGGAAAACTCATCGATAAGGACAAAATCGTTTCCGTTACCATGCATCTTGGTGAACTTGATCTCTTGAGGCAGGTTATCAGGTTCCATATTTCAACTACCATCTTATTCATTTTTTAAGATTTGCTTAACTCTATTAACGTAGTCCTGGGCAGCACCTTGAGGGTCTGCTGAACGATAAATGCTTCTGCCCAAAATAATAAAATCCGCACCAGCCTTAATAGCAGCTTCAGCTTCTCCTCCTTGCGCTCCGACACCGGGAGAGATTATGGCAAGCTCTTCACTCATTTTACGGTAGTGGACGATCCTCTCCACTCTGGTGGCTGGAGCGATTATTCCATCGCAGCCAAGATCTATGGCCATCTCCACTATTTTATCTGATATGGCAGGGAAAAATTGTGTACCTCCCTTGCTGCTCAACTCGGAAACAATGTACACTTCTCCATTGAATGGCTTGCCGGATTCCATCACCGCGCTAATAGTATCGCTTCCTGTAAACCCGTGTGCTATTATACTGAGGCCCCTGCCTTAAATGCCAGTTGGGATATCAGAGAGCTGGTGTAAGGAATATCGGCAACCTTAAGGTCGGCTATAACTGGCTTGAGATCTGCCAGCCGGCCAATAATATCGATCCCTGAGGAGAGGATGAGAGGATAGTTCACTTTTATAGCATCAAAGTAATGCGATACTTCTTCAGCGATCTTAACCGCTTCATCTTTGGGGGTAACATCAAGGGCAAGTATTAATCCGCTCTCTTTTCTCATAAGAAGCAGGTTTCACTGGAATATATTTAGGATTTTCTCCTGCTTCTGCTCGCACTCTTCATTTCAGCCCAAGCTAAATAGAAAACATTTTAATCAACCTTGGGAGAGTATTAAAAATGGAGGATGAACTATACGGCTTGATCACTAAATTGAGCAATACCCACGGAATCAGCGGTTATGAAGATGAGATAAGGGAGATCATCAGAGAAGAGCTGGAAGATCATGTAGACGACATTAAGGTAGACAATATGGGTAACATAATCTGCACCAAGAACGGTTCCAAACCAGAGATAATGCTTGCATCCCACATGGACGAAATAGGCTTCATGGTCAAATACATTGATGATAAGGGCTTCTTAAGGTTTGCAGCTATTGGAGGCTGGTTCGATCAGCTGGCCTTGGGTCAGAGAGTGGTACTTCACGGTGATAAAGGCGATTGCTATGGAGTTATCGGCTCTAAACCTCCTCACCTTATGAAAAATGATGAGAAAAAGAAAGCTGTGGAAATTAAGGATATGTTCATTGACATTGGTGCCAGTTCAAAGGATGAGGCTAAGGAGATGGGTATTGATGTGGGAACTACCATCACTCTCGACCGTGAGATAGCCAGATCGGGTAAGAAGATCACCGGAAAAGCCCTTGACGACAGAGCAGGCATTGCAGGAATGATAGAGGCTGTAAGGCAGGCTAAAACCAACTCGACCATTTATGCAGTGGGAACAGTTCAGGAAGAAGTAGGTCTCAAGGGAGCAAGGACTTCAGCTTTCGCCATAGAGCCAGATGTTGCCATAGCCATTGATGTCTGCGTGGCCACTGATTTCCCTGGTGGTGACACCGCATATATGGATATAAAACTGGGTGAAGGCCCGGCCATTACAGTAGCAGACGCATCAGGAAGAGGGATAATCACCTCTAAGAAAGTCCTCCAGTGGTTGAAAACATCAGCAGAAGATAATCAAATCCCCCACCAGATGGAGGTTGCGGAAGGAGGAACTACGGACGCAACAGCCATTCACCTTACCAAGGCAGGAATACCCACTGGTGTGGTTTCTATTCCTTCCAGATATATCCACAGCCCTGTAGAGGTTATCGATCCTCAAGATCTAAAGAACACCTCTTTGCTGGTAGCCAGGGCAATAGAGTCTGCTGACAATCACTTTAAGTAAAATGAACTTGATACAGGCTGTGATCGATTCAAACGGTTTAAGAACTCTACTTGAGAGAAAATACTTAAATATCGAAGAACATACTAATTTTTAATGCACCGATTAACCGAAGCCGAAGCATTAATACCAGGAATGCAACATGCAGGGAGCGAGGATAGCGAAGCGAGTCCTAATGACCTGCTGACCCCCAAAAAGATCTTCTTTACGTCCGGTACCGGAAGACACGAAGACCCACTGGTGAGCTTTGAGCTGGCATTGAGAGATGCAGCCATCCACAAATTCAACCTGGTGCCCGTAAGCAGTATCTTTCCACCTGGTTGTGATATCGTAAATCTTGAAAACGGCCTTAACAGGCTCAATCCTGGTCAGATCCTTTTTTGTGTAATGGCCCGCAAGACCAGCAACGAGCAGGGCAAAAAAGTATTTGCCAGTATAGGGACTGCCATCCCCGAGGACGATGCTCTTCACGGTTACATTTCTGAATACAGTGGATACTGCAATGGCGAAGATGTGGGCCAATATTCGGAGAAGATGGCTGCTGAGATGCTGGAGACCGCTTATGGGATCAAGCCGGCCAGAACATTCAATATAACCGAGAAGGCTGAAGTAAGGGACAACACCACCGTGGTGGCTGCTGCCGTTCTGGTCCTTTAACCTAATTTTAAAACATTAAAGACTTCTCGCCACCCTTAACCGATTAATGGTTAAAGATAGACATTGACGCACATCAAACTTCAGGGGCAGATATATGGTAAAAGATGATTTCATTAAAGGAGCGAAAGATCTTTCACCCATACTGCTGGGTGTGTTGCCCTTCTCCATGATAGTAGGAGTTACAGCAGTCAACATCGGAATCCCCCAACTGCAGGCAATAGCCATGTCTATAATCATTTTCGCCGGAGCATCTCAGCTTGCTGCCATAGAGCTGATGAGCAAAACGGCCCCCATTGTAGTGGTTGTGCTGACAGCCCTGGTCGTAAACCTCAGATTTACCATGTACAGCGCTTCCCTGGCCCCTTACTTTGGAGAGCTCAACACTTTCTGGAAGGGTTTGTGTGCGTATATTCTCTCTGATCAGGCTTATGCGGTCTCCATTACCGAATTCCGCAGCAGAAAAAACAATAAAATGTGGTATTATGTGGGGGCTGCCTTCACTCTATGGCTTACGTGGCAAATTGGCACGATCTTGGGGGTGATGGTGGGTTCCAGTTTACCTCAAGGCCTGTCACTGGAATTTGCTGTACCCCTCACCTTTATGGCTTTATTATTCCCCCATCTTGAGGAAAGAGCCAGCAAGTTCACTGCTCTGGTCGCAGGAATTGTGGCAATTCTGGCGGTGGGACTCCCCTATAATCTGGGATTGATAACTGCGGCATTGATTGCCATGGTATCCGGTGCTGCTGCTGACTGGTGGTGGTCTCGATGATGGAATACGAAACAAATACCATATGGTTAATATTCATCGCTGCCGGGATCGGTACCTTTCTACTGCGTTTGTCATTCATCTTTCTTATG
>JBKHKH010000130.1:0-5630 GCA_046537735.1 Archaeoglobaceae archaeon
ATGCCTTTGCCATGGTAAGACCACCGGGCCATCACGCCAAGCACTATATTGGCGCAGGTTTTTGTTATCTCAACAATATTGCTATAGCCGTAAAGTGGTTGCAGAGGAACGGGATAGGCAAGGTTCTCATCATTGACTGGGATGCCCATCATGGAGATGGGACTCAGGAGATATTCTACGAGGATGACAGCGTATTGTTCATATCCCTTCATCAGGTCCCGCTGTTCCCCGGCACGGGCTACCCTGAAGAAGTGGGTAAGGGCAAGGGACAGGGCTACACAGTAAATGTTCCTTTACCACCCGGATCTAGCGATGACAGCTACATGCTGGTTCTCGAAGAGGTAATAGAGCCCATAGCCCGGGAGTTCGATCCGGATTTTATTGCGGTCTCAGTTGGAATGGATAATCACTTTACAGACCCCTTGACCGATCTGGCGATAACTGCCAGAGGCTATGCGGAGATGATGAGCAGGGCAGTGAAGCTCTCCCAGGAACTATGTCAGGGAAGGATCTTTGGGGTGCTGGAAGGAGGTTATAGCGTCAAGAAAGGACTACCCCACACCATGCTGGGAGTGGTGTCTGTTATGAGCGGTATGGACCCCTCTTCAGTAACGGAGCCTGAAGATTACATGGGTGAGCTGGCTGAAGAGAAAGACGAAGGAGCGATAAAGGCTGTGAGCCAAAACATTGAAAATGCCAAGAAATTCCACTCTAAATACTGGAAATGTTTTCAATGAGTAAGAGTGACCACCAGAAGGTATGGGATAAATACGGGCTTCCGGAGAAAGTGAGAAAACACTGCGAAAAAGTCTCGGAAGTGGCAGAGGAGATAGCCCTCAAGACCGGAGCCGATATAGAGATGGTTAGAGAGGGGGCATTATTACACGATATCGGTAGAGCGGTAACCCACGATCCTTTTCACCATTTTATAGCCAGTGGAGAGATCTTGAGAAAAGAAGACTATGACGAGAGGGTAGTCAGGATAGCGGAAAGGCATTTCGCCTCCGGAATGACTGCAGAAGAGGCAAAAGAGTTTAATTTACCGCCGGGGGATTACATGCCCCACACCCTGGAAGAGAAAATAGTTTCCCTGGCCGACAATCTTGTCTTTGGTGATGAAAGAGCAACATTCGACCAGTTCCTGAAAAGGCTCGATGAGCTGGAAGAACAGGAAAAAGATAAGGCGTGGTTCACTGAAAGAACAAGGAAAAGGGCTAAAGAGATAAGAAAAGAGCTGGAAGAGTTATCCGGCCTAAAATTTTAAGTTTTAGATGGCATACTTAGTTTTAGATTAGCTTAGAGTGTAAAAAAACAAAATAGTCAGATATGTCAGCTATTGAACAGAAGATAGAGTGGGCTGAAGACGTTTACGCCAGATTTGGGCGTAAGCTACTGAGAGACAAGCAGGTTAAAGATCTGCTTAAAAGACTTGAAGAAAATATAGGGTCAACTTATCGGTGTATGGATGAGACCGGCGTTTCTGAAGAATGCAAATTGTGTGCCCAGAGAGCAGGAAGCTGCTGCGGTAAAGGGATTGAAGATAAATGCGATAAGGTTACGTTGTTGATCAATCTACTGATGGGAGTTGAGCTCTCCCATGAGAGGGAGCTGGAGGACGGCTGCTTTTTCCAGGGACCTGAGGGATGCAAGCTTAAGGCTAGAGAGGTAATATGTATCAACTATCTTTGCTCCACCATACACCAAAAAATAGGTCATGAAGACCTGATCCGCCTCCAGGAAGTAGGAGGAGAGGAGATGGACATCCTATTCGCTGTGGGGAACAGGATAAAGCATTTGTTGAACAAGTGGGAGTAATAAGGAAAGGAATTGGAATAGAGTTCGATTTATCAGGTTCGATTTATCGTTCTCTGTTTATGATACTTGGCACTAGTCCGATGAGTGCTGCCAGAAAGGCCAGGGCGGCTGAGAACATAAAGATGAACATGGAGGCTAATGGACACTCGTAGGGGAGCCAGATTAGGGGTAATCCGTGCAAGAAGAATCCCGACAGGATCAGTTTCCTGGGGGTGTATAAAAGCGAGAAGAAGCTGAAGTGTGCATCTCAATTACACTTTCTGGTTCAAAAAAATGCAAAAAAATTAGATGTTAATCGTCAGTTGAGTGTTTCATCTGTCTCATTCTCTTCAGGTGTCTCCTCCTCAATTGTATCTTCTCCTCCGGGCATCTGTTCTTCTTCTCCGGGCATTCCTTCTTCAAAAGGTGATTCTTCTCCGGGCATTCCTTCTTCAGCACATCCAGCGGTTACTATTGCAACCAGAACCAGTGCCAGGATGGGAATCCATTTTTTCAGATTGTTTTTTTCTATATTCATCTGCTCACCTCCTTTTTCCTTCTCTGTGTCAGGGGACATATAAAAGCGAGAAGAAGCTGAAGTGTGCATCTCAAGTACATCTTTTATGGTTTTCTATAATATATCAAGTTCCAAAATAAAAATAAGTTATTTCAATTTGGTATTAGCGGTATTAGGTGTGTATATCGTATCACCTAAAACCTATTGTTCTTCCGTTTGTTTCCTCTTCTTCTAAGATCTGATTAAATATCTCTTCTACCAGGTCATCTTTAGAGAGGCATAATTCGTAGTCCACAATTGCTTCTCTTATTTCATCTCTTGATTCCTTATCTCCTGCTGGCCTAAAGGCAGAAAAGACTTGCCGTGTACTTATGATTCCACTCTTTTTGTTCACTTTATATCACCTCCTTTTACTATCGATAATGGGGAATAGGGGTTACATAAGCGAAAAGAAGCTGAAGTGTGCATCTGAAATCCATTTTCTTTATAAATAGCGATGTTTAACTAAAGTTATGACAGACATTGGACTTCCTCTATGGCACTCTCACAGTTTTTTGGCTATTGTGGGAACGGAGATAGCCTATTTCGTTATTGTAGTGTTACTGTGCATGATCATCTATTTCAAGACCAGAGAGATCTATGCCCTTACTAAATATAAGGGGCTGTTCTACTTCAGGAATACATTCCTCTTTTTCGCCATTGCCTACTTCTTCAGGATGCTGCAGTCTCTCTACTTAATCTCTGCACGAACAACCGAGTTCCTGCCATTTTTTCCTCTTTTGTACTTCAATCCGATCGTCCTGTTCTTGACAGCTTATTTCAGCTCTATGGCCATTCTCTCCCTGACCTTCAGCACAATGTGGAAGAGGGTTGAAGCAAAGACGGTCAACCAGGATTATATTCTGAATCTCATTGCTATTGGGATCGCTTTGATCACGCTTGTTACCGGGAAGTTCATGTTCTTGGCAGTCATTCAGCTAGTACTGGTTCTCTTTGCAGTAGCTTTGGCCTACATTGGCCACAAGACCAGAAAGACGTTCCTCTCTAAGCTTCATGTAACCTACATTCTGTTATTCGTTTTCTGGATAACCAGTTTACTGGTGCTGGCAAGAATAGCCTTCTTGTCCCTTGAGTTCAGGGCTCCTTTGTACGCCATCTCCATTATGATACTCCTGTCAATAGCCTACAGAGTTGTCAGGAGGTTGTGATAATGACCAGAAAGCGGGAGAGGCTGGAAATAATCTATGACATACTAAAAATAATTAAGAATAATCACAACTCCATCCTGCCGACCCCTCTGTTGAGGTTCTCCAATCTTTCCTCTCAGAGCTTCTCTGAATATATGGATGAACTGCTAGAAAAAGGATTTGTTAGAGAAGTATACGATGAAAAAGGGAAAAAATACATCTCACTGACGGACAAGGGCTTCAGGTACCTGGAGAAGTATCAGACCATCATTGATTTCATGGACGAGTTCGACATTTAGGTTTTCTTCTGGAGCTATGTATCATAGCTTTTTATCTTCATGATATTGACAATTCCCAAAACTTTAAGTAGATGATTATAATTATAATGAATTAACCCCTCCAAAAAAACAAATCCCCCATAACACCCCCCATTCCCCCCTCCAACCGGCGGGAACCCATAGAACCCACCCATGCGGTGGGTCTATTTTACTTATTTTTTGGTGGGGTTGAAAATACCAATGATTAACGCCCTTAATAGTGTAAAAATAAAAAAGAATTAATTCAGTCTTCTATACATCAATAGTACTCCCAAAAGACCGATAGAAGTCAAAGCTATTGTAGGCAGCTCTGGTACTGGAGGAGTAGTAGATGTGGCACAGAACGCAATGTGTGAGATCGCTTTAGGCGGTTTACTCTCAGAATCAGAATAGGCAAATGTATCATTAGTCCTCCAATCAGGACTATAATCTACTAAGTATTCACCTTCTACATCATAGTTGTCAATTTTGTAGGCTACAGCTGTTATTTGGTAAGGTGAAGATTCCCAATATCCTTGATTGAAACCGGTCACTGTAACATTGACATATTGGTCTCCGTACTCCCACTCGTCTATAGTGATGTTTTTATCACCGTTATCTCCTGTTTCATTGAACTGCACCTTAGCAACACTATAGGTCCCCGTTGGACAATCAGTACCGTCAGTTCCCCCCTCAGTACCTGAGTCAGCTAGGGCCGATACCGTCAGCAACGCAATTCCCGTAAATAGGGTTAATATCACTATTATAGACCTTTTTATCTTGAACATAATAAGCGCCACTCAATCTAAGAAAATAAAAGATATAAAGCTTTTCATTTACTCTTGAGTGGTTATTATCCTTATGAATGTGATAATTTTGGGGTTCGATAATTTTTTTCTAAATTCAGGCGGTATCCTTAGAAATTAAGTTTAAAAATATTAATAACTCATTTTTGCTATTTTCTAGAGACAAAAAAAGTTTAGAGCTCCTCAAAGAAGTAAAAAACTAATTTAGTTGTTCCATGAAAATGTGTATGGTGCTTTAAATGCAAGTATCTCCGCTTAGAAAGAAGGTGTTACCAATTTTAAAACCTGAGGAAAGAGACTTCATGACCAGGGTGTGCAGTGAAATAGAGAGCAGTGGAAATGATCATTTGCCGGTATTATACCCTGGTTCTGGTGGAGATGTGACCCATGCGGTTCTACTTGGTAAGAACCTAGTATTCGTGGACTCCCACCAGCCGGACACGACCGTATCAGAGATCCGCTCAGAGATCGATTACCTTGGCGGAGAGATAATTGAGGAGAGTAGAACTGGCGTGTGGGGTAGAGGCGGCAAGCTCTCTATCAAATTCTGGCTGGAGGAGGAAATAAACCTTACATACTATGCGCAGGACGCTACCATACTCCATGATATGAGTTTGAAGGAGCTGGAAAATGGATATTCCATTTATTTTGTGAAGGTGCCTCTACCTAAAGAGATGGGTGTAGGGTCTTTGAGTGATCCTCAATCTCTGGGAAGAGCTCTCAAGCACCTGGAGGTCGGCGGGTTCTATCTGGAGCGTGAGTGTCCGTTACCGGATCCTCTGGCCTCTAAAATAGGCTTTTCAAGGATAGCATCTGGGTACATATCCGGTTTATCCATCCATCCTGAGTAAGGAAATCTCTACCGCAAGATGGAGCAAGTAGACGACATTGAAGAAATACTGAAAGAGCTTTAGAAAACCCACGATCTGCAAACAGGTCGAACATACAATGAGGCATTTCTCTCAAGCTCTTGATCATAAATAAAATGGGCCTGGGCTGGTTAAAACGGATAGGTGACAAAATGGGTGGC
>JBKHKH010000131.1:0-5627 GCA_046537735.1 Archaeoglobaceae archaeon
CTATACCTAAATTTGAGGTTCTCTCTATTGCTCAAGTCTATTGACTTAGTAACAAGCAAAGTTTCTCCAGTTGCAGTTGTATCATACATATCGTTGTCTTGAACCAACGTAGGGCCCCAACCTTCCGGAGTGACGTAGAGATTCCCATCTTCGATATATGTCCCGTTAGTTTCACCTTCACTCCATTCGGCCCCATCAACTACCCATGTTTCAAGAGCATATACAGTCGGAAAGCCGACCAGCATAAAGACAATTAAAATTATTGGAGCTATCTTCCTCTTCTTCATATTATCCTCCACCCCTCACAATCAATCTAAACACCGAAAGGATAACTGCTAGGACAGGAATCCATACAAGGAAAAACTTCAATACAAATGGAAGTCCCCCCATTGCGGCGGTTAACATATATCCTAAACTTCCTGTGAGAGCAAGTCCAACTGTGGCCCCTGTAACAAATGAAGCATCCATATCCACCATAGGGATAGCATTCACCGCTATACCCACTACTGCAGACCCAATTATAACAAATATCAAGAACAATGGGTCTGTCAAACTGATGCTTACAGATATACTCCCAAGTTGAGGAATATCCATCAAACTGAATTTGGCTGTCTCTGGTGGAAATGTTGTCAACCCAAAGAGATTTCCTAGAAGGGTAAATGAAGTCAGGTAGAGCAACATATATACTATAACGTTATCCGATTTCATTGTCTCGCCCTCCTTACCTTACCCGTTATTTTATCAGACCACTTCTGTGCCAAATAAAGCGCCACTATAGCAACGACCATCAACAAAAACCAGCCCGGTAGCCATCCCAAGACTTTTGCTCCTATCACAGTCCCAATTAAGGACATAACCATAAATGAGAAGGGGTCATTCGAATCTACCATGAGTTGACCCATCAACCCAAATGAAAATACAAACGTTATGCCTAATACAAACAATTCAGGATTAGCTATTTCAGGAAACATATTAACTTGCCCTCCTCACAAGCATCAGTAAGAGTCCAACAAAACCCGCAATAATCACTTCTATAGACACCATTTCAAAGATATGCGCTCCTAAAAGACCTATATTGAGGAAGATGATGGCAAGTAGAGGTGAAGTTCCCTTAGATATACCATAACCTAACCCCATAGCTATCAGACCGAAGCCTATGCCTACAAAGGCCATAAACACTTCGTGGGGTTCTTTAGTAGGTTCATCCCTAGGTGTAGTTTCTACAGGTGCCTGTTCACCGGCAGTGATATTCCACCATGCCTTTCCATCCCTCGAACCCCAGACTTCTCCAGTTGTTGCCCATGAAGCCTCTTTAAGGCGACCTCCAATGACAAACATTCTTCCATCTTTTGTTACTCCATCCGCCCATTGGCGGGGTTCAAACTCGGCATGGTGATAATCCTCATAATAAGAATAGTTATCATCCCCCCAAGTAAACTCAACTTTATCTGTCGGACCACCTTCCTCTTCATCACTCCCAGAAATCACCCAGATTCTATCCTTATGCTGTAGATAAACAGCGCCAAGTATTCCTTGGTCTGTAACATCTTCTATCGAATTGGTCCAATTCTTCCCATCGTTACTATACCATGCGTCTAAGTATGCATCAGAAGGGGAGCCTCCAGAAAACACCCATATTTTTCCTTTAAATACCTCTGCACCAAAGAGTCTCCTGTTTTCCCATGGAGCATCCTCGGTTACTTGCGACCAGTTTTCTCCATTATCAGTGGTCCAGACATCTCCTCTGTCCTGAGAACCATCGTTTCCGCCCATAAGCCACATATTGTCTTCGTAAACGACTGTCCCCATTCCATATCTGTCAGGCCAGGGAGCGGAGCTTGTAACCTCTGTCCAGTCATGGTTTTCGTTCATCTTCCAAACATCGCTGTATACATCAGTCAAAGTTCCGTCATCTTGAACACCACCACCGAACATGTATAAGTCCCCGTCATATGCTTCAAGCCCGGGGTACATTCGGGGTGAATATGGAATATTGTCCATTATATCCCAGTTATATCCCCTTCTACTATACGCTACTTTGTCATAATATAGGGATGAGTCATCTATGTCCTCCGAACCGCCTACAACCCATATATTATCATCGAATACTTCGGCTCTATGCCCTGCGACAGGATATAGGTCGGCATCGTTGTCTTCTGCCTGTACTGATTGTACTGGAGCAGTCAGACTAAGGCAAAGGAAACCAGCCGTAAATATAGTAAGAAAGGTGAGCTTCCTGTTCATAGTGGTCTCCCTCCCAATGGGAGGTGCTTGCTCACCCTTAAATTTTGCCGACTGATTTCAGCGCCCAGCCTATGGACAAAAAGACCAGAGCTAATACGTAGAACAGTGGGATAAGATTCACAAGAGTTGCTTCGGCGGTTCCTTCCTCTATATATACATTGTCTTCTGCAGCGTTTTCTCCTACCAATCCAGAAACCTGGTCGTTTACAATTGGGAACAGGAAGACTCCAACTGCAACAATTATAATAGCAGAAATAAGTCCAGAGATGTGAATCTGGCCGTGGCTCATCGAAGACATGGAGAACCCAGTAGTGGATTCTGCCATTGATTTAGCAGCAGACCACTGATTATGTATTGAAGCCTTTAAGTTCTGGACGAATTTTGCGTTGTGGAACCTAGCGCCAACGGCCCTTATACTTGTGGTTCCTCTTATTTCGGTGATACCCCAGGCTATGACTGCGATAACTACTCCGAGAATTATAAAGAGAGGTATCAGGTTCGCAAGAGTTCCAGTGGCACCGGATACTTCTACTTCTTCGAGAGCATCGTAAATCAAAGGCATAAGAGCGGTAAATACAACCACACCAGCGATAACAGAGACAATAGATTTTATAGAAACAGCACCTTTTTCCCCCACTGTTTTAAGCGGGTTTTGCAAGCTATTTCACCTCCATTATATACATACATTTATAAAAATATGTTCTGGTTTATTTAAATTTTTTCCTAAATAGGGGAAAAAACAAAGAAAAAGGGAAGAAAATACCCCGGGTATGATGTTTTTCTTAAATTCCAGCTTCCATTACCTTCCTTACTTCTTCAGGGATATCTGAGTATAGCTCATCAACTATCCTTTTCTGGTATGGCTTCCACATGTCCTCTGTGTCTATCCCATTTGCTTCTGCAATAACCTCAAGGACTCTAACATCGTCAGGGTTCATTATCGGAGTCTTCGTAACAGGTTCGGGAACTTCTATGTTCATTTTCTTTTCCATTTTTTTTCTAAGCTCTGTACAGTAATCTTTCAAGATATCGCTTTTTTTCAATCTCCTGGTCTTGATGGCGTCGAGTGTTTCTTTCAAAAACCGTTTTGCTTCTTCTTCTTTAACCATAATTCTCACCCCCATTATGCGATTTCACATACTTTGTGTATCCCCTATATCTGGCTGGAAAACAATATCGTTATTCCCGGTCTTTCTCAACTCTTCCACTGCAGCTTCTATTTCGTTGCCTTCAGTCCTGTCTCCGAACTGTTCATTTGCTTCCTTCTTGACATCGTGTGGGGTCGGTAGTTCCCCTCCATTCTCTCTTTTAAGCGAACGGTATATCCCAGCCACTTTCTTTACCAATTCTTCCTGCGTCATCCCGAGATTTTCGACAATTCCTATATTTTCCCCTTCTTCTTCCTCTTCAGTCCCTTTATCATAACTCTCCTCTTCTTCCTCTCTTAGTTCATCAAAACCTGCATAACTTGTAATATCCTTAGTGCAACTTGGTGCGTCTTCGAATAGACCTTTGGCCTCAGATTTGGTGAAATCTAAAAGTTGCACAATATTTCCGATATACGGGAAGGTGTGCGAAAAATCTGTGACACCTTGCGCTATATAGCAATTATTTGTGCAAGTTTCAGTAAAGCTCTCTATTTTCTCCTTTAACGATTCTTCGGTTAAACTATCTTGCACTAACTCGCTTACAAATAGTGCAGGTTTGAATTCCGATTTCCAGTAAGTCCAAGCCTTCCCTGATTTTTCCTTGTTTATCAACCCAGCTTCGACTAATCTTTCGAGGGCATGTCGAGCTGTGGAAGTCGCGATACTACCGGCCTCTGAAATATCCGAACGCTTCTTTGCATAGTTTTTATCCGCCGGAACTAATTCATAGATATCCATATCCTTCTCTTTCAATCCAGCCATCGTTTGTTCCAGAACTGTTTCGAAGAGAATTTTAGCGATATAGTAGTCATCCAAAGTTGCGAGTATTATATTCTCCTCCTTTATTTTTGGTCGGTCCAAATGATGGATTTTGGCTGAGACATGCATCAAAGCACCAAAGAATTTTTGGAGTCGAGCATCCTGGGGATAATTCCATTCCCAATCGAATGGGATACGGACCTCCCAGTCTTTTGTATCCTCGATAACCTTTCGAAATGCTTTTTTGGCAATCGGGAAAGATTTCCGTCTCACTGGATGTAGTATCCCTTTTTGAATGTTTTCTTTCTTAAACTCTGCAATTTCTTCCTTGTGCCCGGGCTGTTCATTGGGGTTGCAGAATAAGAACCGATTTTTCAGCTGCTCATCATTCAAGGGGTTCACGCTTGTGAACCAACAAACAGGCAATCCCTCTATTTTAATGTCGAGCGTCTCTTGGTCCTCTACAGACATCAATCTATTCTCATCCTCAGCGGGGTCAGATAGGCTTCGAAGCAGGACTTGTGCTTTTTCGTCTGCGTCAACTTCGTTGAAAAAGAGTATCTTGTTTTTGAGAATGTCCGCCCCTTTGTCTTTGCAGTAGTAATACATTGATTTGGGAGAGGCAGAATTTATCTTTATTACGTATTCCTCGGGAATAGTTCGAACCATTGTCTCCAAGAGGTCAGTTTTTCCACTGCCAGAACGCCCTAAAGGCCAGAGATTGATAGGAAACCCGATTAAAGCTCTCGAATATGCCGACAGCCTAGCCAGAATTTTTTGCCCTTCATCTCCGATATGAACTTCGTTAGTCCATTCAACAATCTTGACTAGGGGTTTATCTAAAAGATATTTCTCGACATCTTCACTGGGAATATGGCTTAAATCCTCTTCTTCTGGAGAACCCTCTATCCCTTCGGTTTCTTCTCTGGATGCTTTTTTTCTGGCTTTGTCTTTCATGTCTGAAATTGCTTTGAAGATTTTATCTCTGTCAGTTTCGCTGAGTTCTTCGAGTTTGCCGACATAGTTACAGAACTGTCTCATGTTTTGACTGCTTAGTTTCCTGTTCTCCTCGAAGCGGTGGGTTTCTCCTTTGTAATAATGGAAGTTTGCTCTTGTTTCTTCATTTCTCTTTTTGAGTCCATCCAAAGCAATATCTGCTTCTCCATCTTCTAAGGAGATTGTTCTTCGCACTTCTTCTTTTTCACCATTTAAAAGGTCTTTTATATCTGCCTCAGATATCACCCCTCTTTCTTTTAACCGCTCCAAAACTTCAACGAATTCCTCCCCTTTTATTGGATTTTCTCCTTGAGACCACTTTCCACACTCGACAATCCCTTCGAAGACTGCTGCAAGTTGTGCTGGTCCTCCACCACAGTTATGTCGATGGCAGTGCCATAAAGTTCCGTCTATGACTAAGTTTCTACCGGTGCTGCTTCCGTGGACTGGATGGGTGCAGGCTTTTTGACTCAAAAAGAG
>JBKHKH010000046.1:0-13911 GCA_046537735.1 Archaeoglobaceae archaeon
GATTTTTTACTAATATGCCTGAGACCAGGAGCGGCGCTTCATTTGTTCTGGTTCAGCATCTAAATCCCAAGCACAAAAGCGTCCTCAAAGATCTGATTAAGCGTTATACCGAAATGGCTGTCTATGAGAGCACTGAAGGTACAACGGTAAAACCCAATACAGTTTATATTATACCCCCTAACAAGAACATAGCTCTCAGAGATGGAAAACTTCGTTTAACAGAGCCCAACAGGAAACGAGGATTGTGGATGCCTATTGACCACTTCTTCCGTTCGCTGGCTAAAGACAAGAAAGAACACGCCATCTGTATCATACTCTCTGGCACTGGCTCTGATGGTACTCTGGGATTGAAGGAGATCAAAGGTGCAGGTGGCATGGCTATGGCACAGGATCCAGAATCTGCAGAGTACGATGGTATGCCTCGCAGCGCCATCAATACTGGTATGATCGACTTTGTACTATCTCCTGATAAGATGCCGGAACAGCTTATATCTTATCTGGACCATGCATTTGGTAAGATCGCTCCTGGTGTTATTGAAGAGGGAGTTTCCGACTCAGACAATATAAACGAAATATTCAACTTATTGTATAAACGTACTGGTCACGATTTCTCTCATTACAAGCGAAAGACGATCCTTCGCCGCATTGGAAGGAGAATGGCACTTAGTTCAATTGAGAAAATGGATAGATATGTTCATTATCTTCAAAAGAACCATTCAGAGATCGACTACTTATTTAAGGAGCTGCTTATTACGGTCACCAGTTTCTTCCGTGATCCTGAAGCCTTTGAAGTTCTCAGGGAGCAGGCAGTTGTACCGCTCTTAAGAGATGCCGACACAGAAGGTTCTGTGCGGATATGGGTTCCCGGATGTGCCACCGGAGAAGAAGCATACTCCATTGCCATGTTGGTACAGGAGACCCTGGAATCTCTACAAAAGAATGTGAATGTCCAGATCTTTGCAACCGATATTGATGAAGATTCAATTGATAAAGCTCGCAATGGATTTTATCCCGATAACATTGGTGCTGACGTCTCAACAGAAAGACTGGACCGGTTCTTTAGATGGGAAGATAGTAAATACCGGGTCAACAAGTCTATCAGGGATATGGTAGTTTTTGCGGAACAAAATGTTCTGGAGGATCCCCCTTTCTCGAACATGGATCTGATCAGCTGCCGTAATTTGCTTATTTACATGGGACAGGAACCTCAGAAGAAATTGATACCCCTATTCCATTATTCATTGAAACCAGGTGGTTATCTCTTTCTGGGTACTTCAGAAAGTATTGACGGATTCACAGACCTCTTTGAAACCGTAAATAGAAAGCTGAAATTGTTCAAATCCAAGAAAATTCCAAAGAAACTACCAGAAGGTTTCTCCTGGATCGCTCAATCATCCCACAAAGTCCCTGGAGCCGACATAAAACCAGCTGAAACTGCCGTCCCAAAAAGAGGTTGCAATATTGCTGAACTGGCAAAGAATACCTTGTTAGAACACCATACTCCATCCAGTGTCATCGTCAACAAAGAAGGGGAGATACTGTATGTTCATGGTGATACTGGCAGATACCTCCAACCCGCAAAGGGTGAAGCCAGTTTGAACATTATCTCCATGGCAAGAGAGGGGTTGGAGGAGCCATTGACCATTGCTATCCATAAAGTCGTTAATCAGAATATCCCTGTCAGTCATTCCAACGTGAAGGTCAAAAACAATGGAGGAGTGAACATTGTTAACCTGGAAGTGGAGCCTATACTGGGAGATAAAAATATGCAGGGCCTCATCATGGTTGTGTTTGACGATGTGACTCCACCAGAAGGAGAAGAGGCAAGAGAGGTTGGAGAGAATGTTACCGATAAGGATCAGCGTATCAAGCAACTGGAACATGAGCTTAATAGCAAGAAGGAATACCTTCAGACCATCATAGAAGAGCTGCAAACCTCCAACGAGGAACTACAATCGACCAATGAAGAACTGCAATCCTCCAACGAGGAACTACAATCGACCAATGAAGAGCTGGAGACCTCCCAGGAAGAGCTGAAATCCGTTAACGAGGAGCTGGAGACCGTTAATCAAGAACACCAGGAGACAATAGAAGACCTCAAAAACGCCAACTCCGACATCAAGAACCTCCTGAACTCTATTAAAGTAGGTACACTTCTCCTGGACAGGGGGTTGACTATCAAACGCTTTACTTCCATCACCAAAGAAGTACTCAATCTGATCGATAGTGACGTCGGGCGGCCTATCAAGGACATCTCTACCAACTTGAATTACGATAACTTAATACAGGATGTGCGAGAAGTACTGGACTCTCTAATCCCCAAGGAAACAGAAGCTCAGACAGAAAGCGGGAACTGGTTTCTGGTACGAATTCTTCCCTATCGCACTGTTAACGATGTGATAGAAGGTGTAGTGGTCACTTTTATCGATATCACCCAGAGGAAACAAATGGAAGAGGAACTTCGCCGGTTGGTGACGGTGGTAAATGATTCGAATGACGCCATCACGGTCCACGATTTCACGGGGAAGATCATTAACTGGAATCGGGGAGCAGAGAAGATGTACGGTTACAGTGAAAACGAGGCTTTGAGGATGAACGTAAGAGAACTTGTACCTGAAGAAAAGAGAAAAGAAGCACTCAAGTATATTGAGAAGATAAATAGAGGGGAATCTGTAGAGAGCTTTGAAACACAGCGCATAACGAAGGATGGTAGGATTCTTGATGTATGGCTTACAGTAACAGAACTCGTGGATGATGATGGAGAGTCTATAGCAGTATCAACAACAGAAAGAGATATCACCGAGAGGAAAAAAACAGAACGAGAACTATCTCTGTTAGCCACTGCCCTGTACAACGCGAGAGACGCTATTACTATTCAGGACCTGGAAGGGACTATTATCGAGTGGAACCTGGGAGCAGAAAGCATGTACGGCTACACCAGGAAAGAGATATTGGGGAAGAAAATCGCTGAACTCGTGCCCGATGAAAAGCAAGGAGAACTCCAAAAGTTCTTGGCTCAGCTCAGGGCAAATGAACTGGTAGAGAGAAAACAAACAAAACGCTTAACCAAAGATGGTAAGGTAATAGATGTGGAATTGACTGTTTCACCCATAAGGAATGCGGACGGCAATCTAACGTCCATCGCTACCATTGAAAGGAGGGTCAACTGAGACCACAACTGAAACTATAGAATGATTTACAATAGACCTTATTAAATAATGAAATGAATAGACGAACTCAAGATTAGAGACGGAACATTAATATTAAGCCCGTTTGGGTGGGATTGAGGATGGATAAAGAGGAAAGGCCAGGTGCGGATAAGTTTGCTCGTCTGCGCAGTGAAGCTGAAGAAGTTTTAAGTGAACCGACGGCAGACCTTGAGGAATTATCTCGTGAAGATATTCGTAAATTGATCCATGAGCTCAGGATACATCAGTATGAACTGGAGGTGCAGAACGAGGAGTTGCGAAGTACGCAGGAAGAGCTTGAGCAATCGCGTAACAGTTACTTTGAGCTGTTTGACCTGGCACCCATAGGCTACTTCACAGTTGATAAAAAGGATCAGATATTGAACCTCAACTTAACCGCGTCCGAATTGCTGGAGAAAGATAGGAATGAGGTTGAGCAGATGGGTTTTTCTCATTTTATCTATCCAGATGACTTGGGATTATACTACTCTCACCGCAGAAAGGTTTTCGATACTGGAGCCAGGCAGACTTCCGAGTTGCGGATGAAGAAGGGCGGTGATGTGTTCTATGCTCGACTCGACATCGGTCTCATCCATAATTATGAGACCGCTGAGAACTACCTGCTCGTCACTGTCAGCGATATTACTGAACTCAAAGAAAGAGAGAGGGAATTGATGCAACTTTACACTGCCGTAGAGAATGCCAGTGATAGCATTATTATCACCGATGACGAAGGGTATATCAGTTATACCAATGAAGCCACACTGGAGTTATTCCATAATCCTAAGGACAAAAATTTTGTTGAGCTACTTGATCCTAAGGACCGCAAAAAAGCAGAGTTTGCCATCTCACAATTAAAAGAGAATAAGAGTATAGTTGATGAGTTTTACATTTCTAAAGAAGATAACAGAGCTATAGAAAGTAAGATGAACATAATGAGGGATAACGGAAATATAATTGGTTTTCTTATTGTCAGCAGAGATATTTCAGAAAGAAAGAAGGCTGAACAGGATTTTAAGAAAAAGTTGATGAGATTCAAACTGGAAGAAGGAGACTTATATCTTGAAGAAAACTTTGATAAGTCTGTGAACGCTCTTAGAGAACTTGTCAATGCTGGTTATGACGGTCTTATTGTCTCTAGAACCCCCAAAGAAGATTTAAACCCTAAAGAAGGCTTTGATTTTGACTTTGATTTCTGGTGGATCACTGAGAGAGGAGATGGTGTAGCTTCTCTTAGCGAATTAGAGAACAAATTTTACAGCCTTCCCCAGAAAAAAGCTGTTTTAATCGACAGGCTGGACTATTTTATATCAAGATACGGGTTTAAAGAAGTCATCAACTTTGCCCACAATCTAAGAGATATAACTTACCTTAAAGACCTCATTGTTATCCTGGTTCTAGACCCCTCTACACTGGATAAGAAGTCATTTGCACTATTGAGCAAAGAGACCAGTGAAATCGAGCCCAGAGACATAGATAAAATGCCTGAAGATTTGCTCTCCATCCTGAAGTTCGTTTACAGCCAGAATAAAATAGGGGTTAAACCCTCTTTTACTGACATATGCGACCACCTGAACGTGAGCAAACCCACTGTAAGGAAGAAGGTAAAAACTCTGGTGAACAGAGACTACCTCACTGAGAGTGTTGAAGGAACGTATAAAAGAGTAGAAATCACTGATAAGACCAGAAATTTGTTCTGGAAATAATCAAGCGCCATAACCCCAGCCAACTTACGTTTTAGGGATTACCCGCTAATTGCAAAACCTTCAACCAATTCCTAAACCCCACTTTCTCACCCACAAGAGCACATGCACACTCAAAGATCAAGTAAATACGTTGTTTTCTCCCATGCCGTTTTGGGTGCATATCCCAAGGCGAGGTAATAACCCACCTTTTTCCTAGTCTGTCTCCCATACTCTTTCTCAATTCGACTTAGCCATTTGAAAGCAATATCGGAGTTCAATTTATAATCAACCCCCCTAACGCTAACCATATCCCCCACGGATGGCGGGTTTTCAAACCCTAATCTCATAGTGTACTTTTCGTGTAATTTAAAATTGTGAAAATTGAAATGAAAATTGTGCAACTTCAGAATTATGGCCTCTATTTATGGAATCAAAAATCACTCAAAAATTTAATATGGTTATAGATGGAGAAAATAAATTATGCTTTCCTCACTCTCCAGGATACTGGTAGTACTATTTCTTATTATAATCGTTATTCCCTCTGTTCAGTCAGCTGATGTGGTGGAGGTGGAGATATCAGGGGAGATCAATGAGGGTTCGGTAGCCACCCTGGAAAAGGCTTTTGAGGTAGCGGAAAGGGAGGATGCTGATGCTATTCTGGTAGTTATAGATACTCCGGGTGGTCTGGTCTCTTCCATGCGAAATATGGTAGAACAGACACTCAACAGTGACAGACCGGTGATCACTTACGTTTACCCCCGAGGAGCTTTTGCCGCTTCGGCAGGCTCATTCATCCTGATCTCTGGTGATATAGCTGCTATGTCCAACGGAACCTCGACAGGAGCCGCTACACCTATTGGTATGGTAGAGCCAGCTGAAAACAAGACCATTAATTTCATTGCCAGCTATGCCAGGAGTATAGCAGAAAGAAGGGACAGACCGGTTGATGTGGTGGAGAAATTCGTCACTGAAGGGGTGAGCCTGTCAGCAGAGGAAGCATATCGGGAAGGGGTGGTGGACGTTCTCGCCGACTCAAAAGAGAGCCTGTTCAGCAAGCTGGACGGGAGGACAATAGTCTTTGAGGGGAGAAATGTTACTCTCGACCTCGATGAGGTTAACGTCATCACGGTGGAAAAGCCCTTGAGGGCAGAAATATTCGGTTTGCTTTCGAACCCTCAGGTAGCATCCATCCTCCTGTTGATAGGTATTTATGGTCTCATATTCGGTTTGACCTCTCCTGGTGTGCTTCCGGAATCGGTGGGAGCGATATGCCTCGTTCTATCCTTGATCGGCTTGCTCTCGGGGAACATTGATATCAGCTATATAGGCATCCTGTTGCTTTTGCTGGCAATCGTTTTTCTGGTGGCAGAGCTGTTGACCCCCACCTACGGTGTGCTGGGTGCAGCCTCTGTGATTTGTGTTGCATTGGGCTCTATTATGCTCTATCGAGAGCCCCTTATGCCCCGGGAATTCTACTCTTCATTCCCCCAGCTGATGGCGGGGATATCTATTGGGATAGCAGGTATTATGACCTTCTTGATCATAAAGGTCGCTCAGCTAAGAAAGTCGTTGAAGAGAGTGGGTGGAGAAGCACTGATAGGTATCAAGGGAGAAGTGTCATCCTTTGAGAACGGGGAGGGCTACGCCAAGATAAGAGGAGAAGTATGGAAGATCAAGGGAGAAGAGGACTTGAAGAAGGGGGATAGAGTTACTGTTAAGGATAGGGATGGATTGACACTCTATGTGACCAGAGAAGAAAGTAGAGAGAGCGACCAAAGTAAAGAAAGAACAGGTGGGTAAAGAACATGTTAGAACAGGACCTGAGGCATGAGACCACCAAATGGCTGGAGAGGCTGGAAAAGGAGAAAGGTGGTGTTAAAGTATTGAACAGCAAGGGACAGGAGTTCATGAACAATATCAAAGCATATACATCGGATTCCAAATACTTCCTGGATAAAGGAGACCTCATCAGAGCCTTTGAATGTGTGGTGTGGGCCTGGGCATGGCTAGAGATAGGCTTTGATCTCCATTTGATGGAAAAAATTTAGCATATCAATATAAAATTTATGTATTCTTATATTATGATTGTGATGACCAAATTTTTATGTTATTATTTTGCTAATGAATAAAATTACCAAAATGCTTAAATAGTATAGTGTCCGACAATTGGGTACGGGTGTCGGACAAATGTCATCCTAACCGATGACACATGGCACCCATGTGTGAGTCATATAGGTGACGGCGGGAGGACAACCTACATTAGTGTACTCCATAGCACCTGGAGGCTAGTATGAGGAAGATATCAGTAAGGCTGACCGAACTGCATTACGAAACCCTCGAGGCATTGGTGATGGCGGGAGAATATGCCTCTACTAGTGAGGCGATAAGGGACGCAATAAGGCGTCTGGTCTCGGAAAAAACGCAAATATTGGAAAAGGAGCAGGAGGTGCGAAGCTCCTTTAGGTAGGTGTTAATATATGAGTATGAAATCTTTTGTGAGTAAGGCGCAGATGTTTTATGAAAGAGAGAGGGACGAAAGAAGCAAGAAAAGCAAGGATAATTTCGATGCTGAAGAGTTCGGAACACCCAACATAACGGTTGTTGGTGTGGGGGGTTCCGGAAACAATACGGTCAACAGACTGAAGAACATAGGTGTGGACGGAGTCACTACTATTGCAGTAAATACCGATAAACAGCATCTCCAGATGGTCAGTGCTGACAAGAAGGTCTTAATTGGCCGTAGCCTGACCAAGGGTCTGGGTGCTGGCGGTTATCCGGAGATGGGAAGAAAAGCAGCCGAATTGGCCAGAGGTACTCTTGAAGATCTATTGAAAAGCTCGGACATGGTGTTCATCTGCGGAGGAATGGGAGGAGGCACTGGAACTGGTGCAGCTCCTGTCATCGCAGAGATCGCCAAGAAACAGGGTGCCATTGTCGTTGGTATGGTACAGACCCCCTTCAGAGTGGAAAAGGCCAGGACCTGGAAAGCTGAAGAAGGGTTAGAAGAGTTAAGGAAGAGAGCAGATACCGTTGTAGTACTGGATAACAACAAACTGGTGGAATACGTACCCAACTTGACCATAGAACAGGCATTCAGCGTAATGGACCAGCTGGTCTCGGAGACCATAAAAGGAGTGACCAACACCATAACCCAACCTTCACTGATGAACATAGACTTCGCTGACGTAAAAGCGGTCATGGGTGAAGGCGGCGTAGCGGTAATGCTTGTGGGCGAATCCAAGTCGCAGACCAAGGCAGATGACGTGGTAAAGGACTGCCTCAACCACCCACTGCTAGAAGTGGATTACAGAGGTGCTACCGGAGCCCTGATCCACATATCCGGTGGAGCCGACCTGACCATCAAGGAAGCTGAAGAGATCGTGCAGAACCTCACCTTTGAAATTGATAATAGGGCCAACGTCATCTGGGGAGCAAGGATCAATCAGGACCACCAGAATGAGGGTATCGTTAGAGTTATGGCCTTAATGACCGGAGTATCATCCCCCAACATACTGTCCAGAGAAGAAGAGTATGAAAAGGAAGTAGTGGATAAGCCCATTGAAGAGATAACTCACAGTCACAGCAGTCACCATCCTTACTATCGCCAGACATCTCCACAACAGGTCAAGGCCTCCTCTGGAAACACGAGTAAAATAGTGTATGGAAATCCTGGGAACTCCTCCAAGAAATACAAAATGAAACCCATCAAAAAGACTGTTCTCGGTCTGGGAATAATAGACAGCCTATAAACACCTCCTCTCTTTTTTTTATTCAGTTTACCATTTTTAGAAAATAGCGGACTAGGGATTTTTTCGGGCATCAAGCTTCAATCAAAGGAGGAGAAAGAATGAGGCATAGAAGAATCCTCTGGGATGTGGAAAAGAGGTGGGGTAGAGAGATAAGAAAGTCTATGGGCATATGGATGGCCAGAGGAGTAGAACCAGGTAAGGCGTTGCAGAAGGCAGTTAACAGAGAAAAAAGATCATTGACTACTGCTATCATCAAGACAAACTCGCTTTGAGAGCCGAGATGGAAAAAATGAAGTCTTCTAGTAGAAACAGTTCAGGGGCTGGCAAAATTAGTGAGTAATGCAATGAAAGGTACCTGAGAGTCAAGCTGGCTCAGAACTCAATACCCTCATCACCGATCAGAGGGGTCCTTTCATCATCGCCAACTGAATTCTTCTCACTTGACTTAAAGTTATTTTGTATTGTGTTTGTGATTGTAAATGACGTTAAATATATATTCTGGCTAAATAAGTGATTTTTATGAGAACCCGAGATATAGTGATATCAGCAGCATCAATTTTATTATTGATCTTATTTGTGACCAATATTGTTTCACTGGACGTGACACCCTTAATCTTGATCGCAATCTTTGCTGTTCTCGCTACTACTCCTTATTTCGTTAAAGACTACAGATTGAGGTTCTTTGCCTATCTCTTCTTTGGAGCTCTTATCTACTGGACCGTGGGGCGAATGCTGGAATCCCCAGATATACTGGCTGATTACTTCTTTATTCTGGGTCTGGGGATCGCTAATGCTACAGGCGCCATCATAGCTACAGTGGAAAGGAAAGAGCACTCTTATATATACCCTATTTCTGCCATAGCAGTGTATTTTTCCAGCTTCTTGATGGAGTATACAACTGAATATCCTGATATCTCTACTCTGGCTATAACTCTGCTGGTCGTTCTTTCTGCTATATGGGTACACTTTTTCCTGGACCTGAAGGGAGCACAGATGGGACCTAAAGAACATCTAACCGCTTCATTGAAAACGGCTGTGATAACATCCCCCATATACCTCTTACTCGTAACCATTCCCTCATACTTTTATCATATAACAGATGTCGGGGTATCGGAAATTGGAGTGGTCCTGTTCAGGTATATCTTGCTCTCGTTTCTGGTAGTCTTCGCGGGCAGTATGATAAGGGACTTCGTAGCCTATCTGGCAGGATACAAAAGAGATTATCATGAGGGGAGAGCAGTTTTCAGACAGCAGTAGATGTAGATGGGCTATACGATCAAATTCCTGTGAACTCCCTCAAGAAAGAGGTAGCATAACACCCTTTAGGCAGAAAGAATGAAAAAATAGCGTTTGAGTCCTCTATAGTGTATGAAAGTGAGCTGTAGGGCATATCCGCTACCCTGAAGTATCCTCTGGAGGAGAACTCCTTATACTTGCCCTTGAAGTCGGATAGCTCAATGGAGTCCTCGTTCAGGATAGCCTTTATCTTATTTGATGCCCAATCATCCTCTAAACGGGTCTCGTAACCAGGTAAGGGAAAAGCCAGAAACCCCCTGTGGTTATCAATAAGGAATTTGATCCTTTCCATATTGTCATCTTTCACTTGAGAATAACTCTCCATGAGGGAGGGATATTTTGGGGTGTGGGGGAGATCAAGAGGGGGGTGGGCCTCCTCATATTTAATGAAGTCCGTGAAATCCCCTTCCCTTATGGTCTTCAAGGAGCTGAACTCTTTTATCCGGTCTGAGATAAGCCGGTTGAAGATGTATGACTGGTAGGCGTGGACGAACATCATCTTGAGGTATTTGGGTAGAGAGAGAAGGGCCTTTTCTTCACTACCGGTCTCCTGGTATTTCTGCAGCAGGTTCCTCTCATAATCGAAGTGTTTGGGGAATTCTTTTAACCCTGTTTTGGGGTCCCTGGACTTCCATAATTCTTCTCTTATCTCTCTGATATCCGGGCTCTCGTGGGGGAATGGTTTGGCTACGTAGACCCAGAAAGCGCTCTCAAAATCCTTCTTTAGTATGTGTTTGCCTACTTCGTGGGTTATGTATCTGATGGAGCCGAAACGCTGCAGACCAAAGTAGTTGGGGACACCCTTTTTCTCCAGGTAGATTACGGTCTCCTCTATGCTGTCCACGTTCTTCTCAATACCCTTTATAGTTATGCGGAAGAAATTTCCTATAAGGTCCCCCAGCTTTACAGCTCTTCTGGTATTCCCCACATATTCTATCTCAGCATCCTTGATCTCAACTTCCTTTAATTTTTTAATTCCTTCCTGATCGAGGTTGGATATGCTGTAGTATTGAGTGGAGACCGCCTTTTTATCTTTGGTCCCCGCGAAATTCACTCTCTTCTGACTGATCCTCAGGATATTGGAGAGGACCTTCGCAAAGTTCATGGTGGTCCAGTCGCTCTTCTTGACCTTTATAATGGCGAACCTCCCGTCATCATGTAATTCGGGAAGCTTTGAAACTTCTTCTACGTAAAAATAGTCGGGTTGGGTTTTAATTTCTCCGTTTATACCCGGAGAGGAAGTGATATAGTTGTTGATACCCACATTCTCCTCTACCTCAGAATTAGAATTGCTCATTTGCTCAATAAGGGCAGGTTGCCAGTGATCCTGTCGATCTTTCTCTCCTCGTCAGGTCCCAGAACGATTGAGGTGGTGGTCCCAGGGGGGAGTTCAGTTAAGCCTGCATCCACCACAGTGCCGGTAGGTATTCCGGCATTTTTTGCTTTCTCTCTTATCTCCATCATCTTCTCCATACCGGCCTTCAGCACGATCTTCTTCTGCCCTTCCTGCTTCCATCTCTCGATCTTTCTCTTATCAGCCCTCTCATAACCTATAATTGATGCGTGAGCCACCTGTACCGCCAGCTTACCAGGTGAGAGAGCCAAGTCATCCCTTACCACAATTACCTGCTTATACTCCATGAATCGATCTACTTCTTCTGCTCTTCGCTTTCTGATCTTGTCAGCTCTTCTGATTCGGTCTCCGAGTCGGATCCATTTTCAATGAAAGATCCTGTATTATTCTGGCCTTCTTCTTCGTCTTCGTCTGTTGGCTCTTCAAATCCGAAGGCTTTGAGCTCTTCCAGTGAGACCGGCTTAGATTTCTCGTCTATCCATTTTTTACCTGCATCTTCGGCATTCTTGTGGTCAAAGTCGGAGACGTATATCTTATCCGATTCCACTTTCTCTATGTTGTTGACCGACACAGCCAGGAAGTCAGAACCAACTTTTACTATCAACCGGTCGTTGTGCACGTCAATGCTCTCACCAATGCTTTCTCCACCTTTCATCACATACTTACAGACCAAGTCACCTTCCATTTTTCCACCAGCCCATGATAAAATACCTGTAATTTATCAAATACATATTAACCCAGTCCTTTGTGAATTTGTTCATGTTTATAATGTTTTTCAAGAAGTTGGCTATGATCCGGTCACAAACTGAGTTCATTCTATTATCACTGCTCCCCTATCTCTTTTAACCGATACCCCGCAACTCTTGAACTCTTTCCATAAATTAATTTTCCTGAAGTGGCTTTCATATATCTTCTTGATGTAACCTTCCCAGCTTCCCTCGTCCATAATCTTTCTCAATATGAAAGCACACTTTACTGCTTTCTCATAGGAGTAGTTGTTCTTCTGGTTTATGAGGGACTCTATAAATTCTTTTAACTCTTCCTTTACTTCATGTGGATAATCTTCTTTCAGGTAGTCCATTAACCTTATCTTAGAGGTCACAGGGAACTGGAAGTGATCCGTATTCTTTTTCAACAGCGTTCGCATAATTTCTTTATCCTCCAGCTTCATTCCTGTATCCACACAAATCCCATAATACCCCAGAGAGTAGCACTTATCAAACAATAAACGTAAAACCTTTTTGTCTGTTAGGGAGTTGAGGACCTCCTGGTAAATGAAAGGGTCATCATCCAATTTCCAATCCTCTCCGTTCTCCATCACTTTTGTGAACAATTCCTCTACCTTACTTTTTTCTCCTCTTTTATAGTAGTAACTTATCAAGCTGGAATAGAATCCCCTTTTCCGGGCAAATTCTACTGCTTTCTCCTCATCAATTCGAAGATATAATTCAAACTTTACCTTCTCGACCAGTTTGGCGTTCTCCACCAAATATGTTGCTTCTTCTGTATCTCCAATGTTTATCAAAAACTGTATGTAACCAATACTCCCGGTGAGCTCTCCAACCTTTTCCTTAAAGTCCTTCAGCTTGACAGCATTGTTCTCACTTATGATACTCCCGATAAAAGGGTCAAGCATCTCGTAATCGTCTTTGGACATCAGGATGCTTATTCTGGTTAGATCGTCCTCTTCAATCTCTTTCTTTACAAAGACGTTTCCCAAGTTCTCAAAAATGGGGTCGCCGAAATAGCTGTCCGAGTAATGGTCATAGAAGAACTCGAACTCTTCACAGTTCATTATCAGAAACTCCAGGATGTGAAGAACTTGTTCTTTGGTCAAAGCATCTTCATTTAACTTTATGAACCTTACAAAATCTTCTACAAACCCTACATCGGCGTAGGCATGTTCAATACGCCTCAATTTAGACCTTATCTGCCTATCCAGTTCTTTGGTCTCTATGTCGCCGCTTCGCACATATTCATCCAGATATCCTAAATTTTTGGGATTCGCTTCGACCAGATAGCTGATAATATTTTTTAGCTCAACTCTGTCCCTGTCATTGAGCATATCCATTATTTTATCCTTATCCAGGTAGGCTCCGCTGAAATACTGGAGTGCTGCAGCCACTCCATGCTTGCAGTTAATACTGTAGGGGCAGGAACATCTGCACTCCAGGTTGTTTAGGTCTACTTCTGTTCTGTACTCGTCGGTTCCAAGCACTTCCCCTACCAACTTGTCCTTGAACTTTACCACTTGAGTAACATTACCCTCCTCAAAATATTTGAGCCCCCTCTCAAAGATCACTCTGCCATAAGTTCGCTTCAGCAACTCCTCCCGTTCCATGTCCTCAATCCTCTGTGGCATCTATAATTTTTTCTGTTTTCTCCTTAAATCAAAATCAAAACCGAACAGCTTTTTAATTCCATATAGAGTGGGAGGCATGGTCAAGGTAGTGATACCCTTCAAACCGCAGAACCCCAAGTCAAGGCTCTCGGACATACTCTCCCTCCAGGAAAGGTCCCGGCTGGTGGAGCTAATGCTTCAGGATGTCATTGAAACCTCAAAACTGTGTAGCGATGATGTTATGGTCCTTGCTACTGAAGTGGGAGATTTAAACTGCGATTGCGCGGTCAAAGAAGAC
>JBKHKH010000132.1:0-5565 GCA_046537735.1 Archaeoglobaceae archaeon
GTAAATTAAAGAAATATTAGTAGGCGAACATCAGTATGAACGATATAACCAGTCCGAAGATAACGATTGTCTCTGGAATAACCGTAAATAGTAGACCCAAACCAAGGAATCCCCTGTCTTCAGCAATCGCACCTACAGCAGCGGCTCCAATACCGCTCTCACCAGCTCCAGCACCAATACCCGCAAGTCCTACAGCCAAACCAGCACCAACTGCAGCACAGCCCTTTATAAACGCATCGTCACTAATTAAAGCTTCAGCCATTTATTCACCTCCTTACTCATCTCGAATTCTGTACCGATTCCGATCTATTTCCACCAGTGGTAAATTAAAGAAATATTAGTAGGCGAACATCAGTATGAACGATATAACCAGTCCGAAGATAACGATTGTCTCTGGAATAACCGTAAATAGTAGACCCAAACCAAGGAATCCCCTGTCTTCAGCAATCGCACCTACAGCAGCGGCTCCAATACCGCTCTCACCAGCTCCAGCACCAATACCCGCAAGTCCTACAGCCAAACCAGCACCAACTGCAGCACAGCCCTTTATAAACGCATCGTCACTAATTAAAGCTTCAGCCATTTATTCACCTCCTACTCTTCAATAAACCTTCTAACTCTACCAAACGGTTTATACTCTCTACCTCCACCTTCAAAGAACTTGGTGAAGAATTCCACATACTGTAAACGTAACGCCTGTAACCCTGGATCCAGTATACCCAAGAGTGTGTTGAACAAGTGACCCAGTATTATTATTATCGCTGCTAATACCGCCGCCACTATCGTTATGGGAATGAACGTGTATACCAGCTTCGGTAGAACGTAGTTGATAACAAAAGCGATATAGACCGACGATAGACCTATAGCCAGAATTCGAGCGTAGCTCAGTATCTGACCGAACCATGTCAGAATCTCTACTCCCATAACTACTCCCATTGGACCCATAGCCGGAATCTCTTCCATCAAGAACAATACAAACCACACTACAAGCATGGGAATCGCTGCCTTGTAGAAAACATTAGCTCCTGCTTCCCATCCATCAACAAGTCCTGGTATAGGTAAAGGAGGTACAGTCCCTGGGTTTGCAGCCAAACCTAGCTGGTGGAAGACTCCAACATTCCATGAAAAACCGACTATCAAAAGGCTCATAGCAGCAACGCCAATGAACCATGAAGCTTTCTCCAGGATGGCCTCCTTAATACTGTGTTCTGTATAAACGTTTCTGAAACCAATACCAAAACCCCAGAGGATCTTTACCATACCAATAGCCAGCGTAGTAAACAACAGGACCTTAACACCCCATGCTTCAACCCTGTCAAACAGGGGATGGTGGTGATGGAAAGCATAAAAACCATACAAAATGTCACCAATGAAATGTATCTGTTGTGGATCATGCTCGTATCCCGGTACAATAAACGGTCCAAAGAACTCACCATATATAAAACCAAATATTATTGCTGAGATTCCAGAATAAGTTGCCATATTCAGCAGCTTGGTCCAACCTTCTGTAGTGAAAATCCTCTTAAGGTAGATAGCCGCTGCGGTGATTATCAAACCATAACCAATATCTCCCAGCATCATCCCGAAGAACAGAGGGAAAAATATGGTTATAATCCATGTAGGGTCAGCTTCTACACTTTTAGGTATGTTGTAGAGCTTGGTGAAAAGTTCAAAATCTCCAGCCGGACCCGGGTTGTTCAGTTTAGTTGGAGGTTCTGATCCATCATCTTCATTAAGTTGCTCAACTGTCACTTTTCCGTCGGTAGCAGATTTAATTTGCTTTTCTACCTTTTCAAATTCTTTTTCCGGAACAAAGCCGACAAGAAGGAACGCATATTTTGAGACCAGGCATTTTAACGGTAATTCAGATTTGTCCAGCTCGATGCTGAGGTATTCTTCCAGCGCAAGCATTGAGTCCCTCTCTCTATCCTTTAGATCCTGGATCTCTGATTCAAGTCTCTGTTTCTCGCTACTGATCCTGTTTAATTCATTTTCGATTTCGCTCAGTCTAGAATCGAAGTCCTGGATGTCCGGAACACTTAGCTCCCTGAAACCGACCTCCTGAAGGACTCTAAAGACGTCTTCTGAATATTCAGTTCTGACGAAAACAGCTCCAATGTACTCCTTGCCATGAGCTTTTAACTCAATCTCGAACTCAGAAGTTATTTCTCTTAATTTTTCAGTGGGGTCCACTTTCAAATAACCCACATACGCTCTCAGGTTTTTATAATCCCTGAGAAGTTGTGGGGGAATACCCAGAATCTTTAAGGGTTCGATTGTGGCTTTTTCTTCTTCCAGCGCCCTCGATTTTTCTGTATTCTTTCTTATCTCTTCTATCCTGTCTCCTATACCTTTTTGAAACTCGTTCAGCTTTTCTGTTAGATCTCTTTCAATTTCTCCTTTTTTGAACTTCTTAGTAGGTACAATTTTTTCCGGTTCCAATTGAAGGTGTGAGAGATAACCTCTAAGCAGAACAAGATTCCTTGAAGTTTCAGATGCTTTTTTAAACGGAGACCCAAGTTTAAAATATTCTTCCTCCCCCGGATCTTCCAGGTGTACCGAGTTAATCTGGTGTAAAATCTCAGACACATCACCGAGATGCTCTCTAGGACCTACTACCGAGATCTTAGACATCTCGACAGGCTTAAGCATTTTCCACCATCCCTATGAACTCTTTATACATGTATTCTACTGCTTCATCAATATTCTGTTTTCCCTTGGATTCCAGGTCAGAAATTCTCTTGCTCCATTCTTCTTTAAGCTTGGACTTCTCTTGCTCAATATTACCCCTTGCACTATCGATTATTTCATTCTTGACCTTATCTGCTTCTTTTTCTGCATCTTCACGAATCTTTCTAGCCTCTAGTTTTGCGTTAGCAATGGTTTTCTTCTTTTCTTCCTCAGCGTTAGAAATGGTCTCTTCTGCCCCCTTTTCAGCCTCCTTAATCTTTTCAAGAATCTCTGTTTTTTCCATGACAGTCACCCTGCCCCTTTTATTAGGCTAAGGATGGGGGAGATTCACAAATATTTAAAGTTTGTCATTTTTTCTTTTCAGTATAATAGAGCCCAGTAAAGCACATTTGTAAAAAAATCATGTTTTATCCTGATATATTATTGAATTAAACAAAACAGCTTATAGTTTAAATATATAGCTCTTGAGATAATTTATCCACCACTCACAGGAGGGAATATAGTCACCACATCTTCATCAGTTAATGGTATATCTTTATAATCCCCAGAATTCACATACCTCCCATTGACCACAACATGCAGGTAATCTTCTTTATTTACAAGATCTTTCATGACCGGATACCTGTTTACCAAATGATCGACCAGGTCTTTGATATTACTGGCCCTGATCTCCACTTCTTTCTCACCTGCTACTTCTCTAAAGTTGGCAAATAGCTTAACCTTAACCATTGACCTTCACCTTCCCTTAATCATTCAATCCTTTTATCTTTTTCCACGTATTCTGGTATATACCTATCATCGTATCTAGGATCGAAGTTGGTTACCTCATCTATATCCAGGGGAGTCACTATTCTGGAAACGAATCCATTAAGGGAATACGGTAGTCTTATGAGCCTGGAGCCTCCTCCAGTTACCCATTCATCGATATGGTATTTGGAGGCTTTTTGTGCCAGGATTTTTCTCTCTTCGTAGGTCATCTTTAAGGCTTCTTCATCCAGAACGTGAATATGAAAACCCCTGCCACTATATACTACCCTTATATTCGTATAGTCTTTTTCTAGCATTTCCCACAACCTCACTGTTGAGCCCTTCACCACTTCGAACTCGTACATGCAGAACTTCATCCCTAAACCCTTTTCCAATTTATCGTTCAGGGTTCCGTGTACCGGGCAGGTCACGTTTTCAGGATCTATATCAAAAGCAAGTTCCTGGCCCACATAACAACTACAGTCCCAGCAGTTCTTGTAGCAGTTTTCACATTCCTTGCACTCCTCAATATCAGTATAAACGTTCCTGTCGTAATAGAGTCCTTCGGGCAGGTAGCGGAGAACGTATTCTATCATATCTTCAAGGTCAATGTACTCATCTATCACCACAACCTTATTCTTGATGGACTCGAATTCAGGAAGATAGATGTTGGAGTGCCTACCCACAATCATGGCAAATACAGTGTCTTTCCTTTCATCCTCAAATTTCCTGTGGGACAGCCACCTTCTAACTGATTCCAGTTTAAACTCATTTTTATAAAATATTTCCCTCTCTTTCAACCCTGTCGGTTCCAGCCCCTCCAAAAAATCGAATTTACCGGGCATTAACCCCATTACAGTTATGGATTTTAAAAGTGTTTATACCAGAAGTACCTGAAGTATATTCACTTTATATAATCTACCGAATGATATTACCATTCCACAGGAAGTTTCGCTCCACAGGAAAGGGTTATCAATCAAATAACCGTAATTCTTTTAACCACTTAATAGAACTGGGATAATCATCATGCAGAGCAGTCCTGAGGTTTGGAAAGAATTCTTTGAGACTTATTATAGAGATGAGTTGAACAGAGCTGCTGAGAAAGCAATTTCTCTTAATGGCAGCACTCCCATCAACGTAAACTTTCTCAAGGACCTGGTTATATTCAAAGAAGGTATTGTGGCCGAAGAGCTGCTGGACTATCCTGATATAGTTCTGGATCATGCGAACCACGGTATCGCAAATTCAGAGAACATACACAACGTAAAGCTGGAGAACTCCCGTGCCAGAGTTTACAATCTACCAATATCCAGACGAGTGCTTATCAGGGACCTCAGGAGCGAGCACATATCCAAGCTGGTCTCCATTGATGGGGTAGTAAGAAAGGTCACGGAGGTCAGACCCAGAGTTATTGAAGCGGCATTCGTGTGCAGCTCATGCGCAGTTAAAATGTTCATCTATCAAGACGATTCCACCATAAAATATCCCTACGAGTGCAAGAGCTGCGGCTCCCGGAAGTTCATTTTCCTCCCTGAAGAGAGCAGGTCCATAGACAGCCAGAGAATGAGGATACAGGAATACCCGGAGAACTTGAGGGGTGGTGAGCAGCCTCAAACACTGGACGTTGTGCTGGAGAACGATCTGACCGGCATAGTCAATCCTGGTGACAGAGTGGTAATCAATGGGATAGTGAGGGCCACTCCCAGAAGTGTAAGCGGTAAAAGGCTAAGGCACATGGATATCACCCTCGAGGGGAATTCTATTGAAGTGCTCCAGCAGGAATACGAAGAGTTCGAGATAACCGAAGAAGACAAGAAGAAGATCCTGGAGATAGGGAACGACCCTGAAGTTTTCGATAATATCGTGAAATCCATCGCTCCCGTCATCTACGGCTATGAGGACATGAAGATGGCGGTTGCCCTCCAGCTGTTCGGAGGTATTCCCAAAAAACTCCCAGATGGTACAGAGATAAGAGGAGATGTCCACGTATTGCTTGTGGGAGATCCAGGTGTAGCCAAATCCCAGTTACTCCGCTATGTACACCGCATCGCACCCAGAAGCGTCTATACTACGGGTAAGGGCACTACAAGTGCTGGCCTATGCGTCGCTCCGGAAAGTTTGATCTTT
>JBKHKH010000133.1:0-5560 GCA_046537735.1 Archaeoglobaceae archaeon
AATGTTCAAAAGTCAGAAGACAGATGTCCTGTCCGGGGCAGGAGAAGATGATTGTGCAGTTGTTAAAATAGGGGGGAAGATTATCCTGTTAACAACTGATTGTGTCCACGAGAAGACCGACTTCCCTCCCGGTATGCTTCCTGAAGAGATGGGTCACATGGCGCTAGCCGTTAACCTCAGTGATATAGCCGGAAGTGGCGGGAGAGCCCTGCACTTCCTGTTCAACATAACCCTTGATGATGCAACCCTAAAGGATAAAAAATTTGAAGGAGTGTTCAAAGGGATCAAGAAGCTCGCAGATCACTACGATGTTTCGGTGGTGGGAGGAGACATAGATTTTGGTGACGAGCTATACATCTCAGGATTCGCCGTGGGAGAAGCAGAGAGGTTTGTAACCCAGAGCGGTGCAAAGCCAGGTGATAAAATATGTCTCACTGGACCACTTGGTAAGGCCCAATTAACTCTAGAACAGCTCCTTTCAGGTATAGACAGGAATGAAACCGCTTTTCCCGCTTCGCTCTATACTCCACAGCCAAAACTGGAAGAAGGAATGGAGCTATCAAGTCACGCAAACGCCATGACGGATATAAGCGATAGCCTCGCCATATCTCTTAACCTGATAGCGGAAAAAAGCGGCGTGGGTATAATAATAAAAAAAGATTCGCTACCTTTAGATCATTTGACCCCATATGTAGATGAGAAAAAAGCCCTGAAGCTGTTCCTGTATTCGGGTGGCGATTTTCAGCTGGTCTATACCTCCAGACAATGCACCCATGGATTCGTTATAGGAGAAGTGGTTGAAGGCGATGAGAAAGGTGTTATTTTAGAATTGGAGGATGGTAAAAAAGAAACAGTGGAATTCAAAGGATATACACATTTTCAATGACATTTTGTTCCAAAGCCGAGGAAGGCGGCTATGTTATCTACGTTCCTTCACTTCCCGGTTGTGTTTCACAGGGGGGAGTAAAAAAAGGAATATTAGTCGATGTTGATCTTTTTCTTCTCTTCTTTCTGTTTTCTCTTGAACACTATTTCCAGAACACCATTGTTATACTTCGCCTTCGCAGTATCCGGTAATATCTCGGTTCCAAGTTCCACTACTTCATGATATTTCCTGTCTTCAGTTTCCGCAGTTATTTCTACGTTGTTTTCAGATGCATCAACGTGTATGTCTTCCTTGTTAACTCCTGGCATCTCTGCGATGATGTTTACTTCCTCTTCTCCTTCCATGACATCTATTAAGGGCCTGCGAGCACCTTCAATGTGTGCGTCTTCAACTTCTTCGGTTGGCTGTTCTTCATCTAGTCCTGGTCTATTGCCAAATTCCTTGATCTCTGGTTCACCATCTGGTCCTACCTTCACTGAGAAGCCCCATACATATGGTCTGGTTCCCAGCTGTGGGTTCTTAAAGTTTTGAGTGAATTCCTTGAGCACTCTTTCGTAAATTTCTTCAAAATCTTCAAATCCCCCGAAGAGGTCGTTGAATCTGTCCACATTCAAATTCCCTCTCCTCCAGGGGTTGCATCTATCATCGTTACAGTCCATATTTTTTCACACCTCTCTTCTATTATTTTACTAGAGTTTTGGTTAACCACTTTTGGTTACTAACGTTACGTTATAATACGCTATATTTAAATATTTTTGTTCAGTGTTCAAGATTCAGGGGGGTGCGGATTCGGTTCAGGAGTTACGGTCGAGCAATGAACTGAACGTAATTCACTTTCACACCACTCGACAGCTATTTGTCCATAAACCACATACAGTAGTCAACCGGAGTCCGAAAGAGTCCCAACCGATATCCAACCGGACATCCGGCCACCACCTGTCTTGTGGTGGAACCACTTGAGTTCCACCACAATTATTTACCGTTAAAGCAATCAATAACCGTTCAAGGCTCGATTAAGGTTCCAATATCCCTTATGTCCCCTTTAAGTGCCTTTTGAATGTTCTCCGGTTTGCCCAGGAATACTATGGTCTTTATTTCGCTCCTGTCTATTATTTTGGCTGCAAGCAAGTCAAGGACCGTGCTGCTCCCCGCATTTGCCTCCGCCTGAGATACTATCTCCACCAGATCTTTAGTAGATATCTTTTCAAATCTGGAAGCTTCTTCTTTCCAGGGGTCGGCAGTGTAAACGCCATCTACTGAAGTGGCATTGAGGAAAACGTCGGCGTTCACGTACTCCGCCAGTAAGGCTGCCACGGCATCGGTGGTGTGGCCAGGGAATGTCCCTCCCATCACCACCACAGAGTGGTTCAGAGAACACTCATAAGCATCCTTTAGATCCCAGGGTATTTTTCTGGCGGCCCCCTTTATGCCTGAGGCAAGTACCGCAGCGTTCATTCTGGTCACATCGATACCCATATAATCGCAGGAAGTTTCGTCTGCTCCCAGCTCTCTGACCAGCTTGATATACTCTCTGGCAACCTTTCCCCCTCCCACCACGACGAAAACCTGATGTTCAGCAGCCAGCTCTTCGATTTCTGTGGCGAATTCTTTAACTCTACCGGAATTGAAATCACTCATCAGAACAGAGCCGCCTACGGAAATGACAACTATCATTGTTCAAACTCCTCTATTCTCCATATATCTTTTACTATCCTCATTGCTACATATAGATTTTTAAGGCAAAAGGTTGAGGACAGGCTGATGCATCCTAAACTGGAGAGATACATCCACAGCAAGAAATACAAAAATGAGTTCGAAGAGGTAGCGATCGGCAACGACCTGGTTCCGGAACTCGTCCAGCTTTCGGGGAATGAAGATGAGCAGGTGAGGATACGAGCCGTTTACGCTCTGGGAAGGATCGCTGAGAATGGGTTGCCGGAAAAAGATGTGGTTATCAACACTTTTTTGAGGGCTCTCCATGACCAGAACAAATGGGTCAGGGGGCATGCAGCTCATTTTTTGGGGAGGATGTGTTACCCAGAAGAGAAGATAATAGATTTGATGGAAGATGGTTGTCCCTGGGTAAGGCACAGGACTGCAGAAGCAGCAGGGCTTATCGGAAGCAAATACAGCCACTTTGCAGAAAAGGCAGCCCCCAAACTCTCAAAATTACTGGATGACAGGAGCTCTTACGTTCAATACGTAGCTTTAGAAGCCCTGAAGAGAATCTCAGCCAACAATCAGAAACTGTGGAAATTCCAGGAAGCGCTATACGAATCGGGGAATTAGCCTCTGCATCATCATGCAATCAGTGATCACCAGAGCGGTCATGGCTTCCAGCACAGGAACTGCCCGGGGCACAATGCAGGGATCATGCCTGCCCTTTATCTCAATTTCCTCCTCTTCCATCTTGACATAATTAACTGTTTTCTGTGTTCTGGATATTGATGGGGTGGGTTTTATGGCTGCTCTCAAAACGATGTCCTCACCATTGGATATCCCTCCCAGTATCCCTCCAGCATTATTGGTCTCGAACCTGATATCGCCTTTGTCCACAGTTATGGGGTCGTTATCCTCACTTCCCTTCATGCGGGCAGCCTCGAACCCTGCACCAATCTCTATGCCCTTCACTGCAGGCACACTCATAATGGCGTAGGCCAGATAAGAATCCAGCTTGTTGAATACGGGCTCACCCAATCCAGCCGGTGGATTCCTCACCACTATTTCCGCAATACCTCCCACACTGTCTCCTTCTTTTCTGGCTTCAATTATCTTCTCTTCCATTTGCTTTGCCGCCGTCTCGTCAGGGCATCTCAATTCATTTGATTCCGCCCTGTGTATATTCTCTTCAAATTCCCAGGGTGTCTGGCATTTTATTCCTGCTATCTCCTTCGTGTAGCCTCCAACGGATATCCCAAAGTTCTTTAATATCTTTTTGGCTATAACTCCTGCTGCCACTCTGCCCACTGTCTCTCTGGCTGAGGCTCTGCCCCCTCCTCTCCAATCCCTGATACCATATTTTGCGAAGTAAGTATAATCTGCGTGTCCTGGCCTGAAGAGGTCCTTGAATTTTTCGTATGGTCTAGAATCCACATCTTTATTCCATATCAGTAGAGATACAGGAGTTCCTGTTGCTCTATTTTCAAAAATCCCTGAAAGGATCTCTACCTTATCTTTTTCTTTTCGAGAGGATGCTAATCTACCTCCCGGTCTTCTTCTATCCAGTTCCTTTTGAACATCCTCCTCACTCAGGGTCAGGCCAGATGGGCAACCTTCTACCACACATCCTACCGCCCTACCATGACTCTCTCCCCATGTCGTTGTTCGGAAAAGATGTCCAAAAATGTTACCAGTCATTTTAAGCCCTCCTTAAACTCAAATTAGCTCCAAGCGACTTTAAAACATCGAAAAATCCCGGAAATGAAACGGAGACTGCCTCAGCATTTTTTACTACTACACCTTTATCCGCAACCAGGCCCAAGAGCGAAAAAGCCAGAGCCATACGGTGGTCTCCAAAGGAGTTGACAGTGCCACCCTCAATCGTGCCACCCTCAATTTCCATACCATCTTTCTTCTCCTTAGCGTCAATGCCCAAAGCCCTCAGGTTTTGGCAAATTCCTTTTAACCTGTCTATTTCCTTCATTCTCAAATGACCAGCATTATATATGGTGGATTTACCTTTAGCTACGGCTGCCAGTACAGCTATTGCAGGTACGAGGTCAGGTGAGTTGCCCGCATCAAAATCAACTCTCTCAAGCTGAGATCTTTCCACGGTCAACACGCCCTTCTCTCTCTCCCATTTTATTCTCCCTCCCATTCCCTTCGCCACGTCAACAATTACCTTATCTCCCTGCATGGAGTTGAAGATATTGTTCACTTTTACTTTACCTGCCAGGAATCCGGCAGCTATGAGGTAGCTTGCGGAAGAGAAATCCGCTGGAATGACAAATTTTCTCATACAGTATTGTTGATCACCAGGAATGTGATAGATTTGCTGGTCTTCACCTACTTCAATTTCGATACCGCTCTCCTGTAAAACGTGTAGGGTTATATCTATATACGGCTTGGACTTAGTAGAAATCACCTTAAGAATAGAATCTCCATGGGCGAGAGGGAGGCTGAAAAGTAAAGATGAAATGAACTGAGAGCTTTCAGCCTTTATCTCAATATCTCCCCCTTTTATTACTCCTTTTATCCATAAAGGTACTTGATAATCACCATACCCCCTTATATCTGCTCCAAGGTGATCTAACGCCCTTACTAGCTGTCCATTGGGCCTATTCCTCAAAGAGTCATCACCGTCAACTACAGCGTATCTGCTCCCTGTGGAGAGGGATAAGATTCCCAGAGCTATCCTGAGGGTAGTGCCAGAGTTTGCTAAATATAGGTAGCCTTCCGCCTTTTGGGGATTTGCTCCACCCAGTAAAAGTCCTCCGTTTATCCTTCGCATTCCTGCTCCCAGGAAATGGCAAAAACTCAACGTTGCAATAGTGTCCCCAGCAATTAGAGGGTTCTTAATTCTGGCCAGGGGAGAAAAAGCTCCGGCAATGACTGCTCTATGTGTATAGCTCTTGGAAGGTGGCGTGGTGGCTTCTCCAATGAGTTCACTTTTCTTGACCACTATATCCATAAATTCACCTGTACCAATATTTTTGTGGCCTTTTGGGCGGTGTG
>JBKHKH010000134.1:0-5538 GCA_046537735.1 Archaeoglobaceae archaeon
GTCTGTGAGGATAACTTACACTGCATATGGAGATTCTTATGAGGCGAATGATGAGCCTAGGCATGATGGAACAGGTAAAGGTAACATAACTGGACCTTACATCCAAAGCGGTGAAATAGACTATGATAACGGTGGCATAGAGATACAGTTCAAATTCAGTTATAGAACTGGAGATTATTCATACATCGATAGTGTCCAATTGATTTACTATGGATACGCTGGAGATGATGCGGTACCTACTCCAGCAACATGGGATACCGACGAATATGGTTTTGGATACGATGGCAGTGGCTACTACGGTGATACATCGGATATAAACAGGCCAAACCCACTTAACATCCTGAGAACCATCAGAAGCTATGACCCATGTCTAGCATGCAGTATACACGTAGTAGACAAGAAGGGCAAGAACATAGGTAAATACGAAGCGGTCCCAATGGCTGGTTGGGATCCCAAATAATCTTTTTTTCTTTTTTTTGTATCGTTGTTTATTATTTGCTTCAGAGCTTCAGAGATTGATTTGCGAAGTAAATTATTGATTGATTTATTGATTTGATTATTTTCATGATGGTACCTTTGGGTATCTCGATAATTAAAACAAACATTTGTATTCACGTTGAACAGGTTATTCTCTTCTAGGACTAGGGTCAAGATTCTGACATTATTTTTAATGAATCCAGGGGAAGAAGTGTATGTAAGAGAAATTGCTAGGAGAGTTGAAGAGAATATAAACGCTGTCCGCCGTGAGCTGGAGAATCTAGAGGGGGTAGGACTGCTAAAAAGTGAAAAAAAAGGGAACTTGAAGTACTACACAACGAACAGGAATTTCCCTATTTATGATGAGCTATCAAGCATCATCCTAAAAACTGAGGGAGTGGCAAAGTTTCTGCGAGGTAGATTAGTGGAGATGGGGATAGAGGTTGCTTTTATATATGGGTCCTTCGCCAGCGGTGAGGCAACAGCTGAGAGCGATATTGATCTGTTCCTGATTGGACATGTCAGAGAAGAGGAGGTGGTATTAGAGGTTCGAGAGGTAGAGAAAAAACTATCCAGGGAAGTAAATTACGTGCTGTTTACACCACAAGAGTTTAAAGAGAGAGTTAAAAACGAAGACCCCTTCGTTCGTCACGTATTGAATGAGGCTAAGACCATGCTGATTGGGAGTGCGGTTTGACGAGCTGGAGCGGGAGCGGGAGGAACACATCAGAAAATTACCAGTGGACAAGAGGAAAGGTGAAAGAAGATTATGTAGAGAGGTTTACATGACTTATCTGGAGCTCTTTTCTCAGGCACATCAGAAGTTAGCTACAGTTTAGAACAGGAACTCCAATTCCTGGAAGGGGGAAAAGGAAAGAAAAGAGTAGAGTAGAGAATAGCTGATAGCCGCTATATTACAATATCCTAATCGAGATGTTTAAGCTAAAATCTTGCTGACGGATACTGCGGTTTTAGGAGGTAAAGAGTTTTTAAAGAGTTAATAGTAAAGTTTTTACAGAAAGAAATCGGTTATTTAGTTCAGGAGAGAAAAGGGTGTCAACAAAACCGCGCTTCGAACACATAAAAAAGCTCATAAATGAAGATAGGCTATTAATCTCAAATCATGCCAGAACCAGAATGTTCCAGAGAAATATATCGACTGACGATGTTATGCAGGTTGCATTGCATTGAATGGAGAAATAATTGAAGAGTATCTGGATGATGAGCCTTGTCCATCATTCTTAACCGAAGAAAGCAAGTTAAAAGAAGAAGACATTGACGAGCTGGACCATCTTGTAAAGAGAAGCCTATTCAAAGAGTAAAGGGAACTGAATGAAGCTGGTGATAGATACCTGTATACTTTTATTTGCTGTTTAAGGTATGCGATAAAAGGAAGAGAAAGATTTAAAGAAAAGCAAAATAATTGTATATTAAAGAAACAATCCCATCAGTTAAGTTTGAAAGATTACCAATATAATTGAGGTGAAGCAAATGAGCAACAAAACTAAAACGAAAGTGATGGAGAAGAGGTTAGATGTTCTCTTAAAATCAAGGCTGAGGGATAAAGAGAGAATAGAAAAAGCAATCTCAACGCAAGATAGGTTAAGGGATAAATCTAAGAATTGGAGGGGTGCTGAAGAGATCAGAAAATGGCGTGAAACCAGATGTTGATATTAGATTCGGTGTCATAAAATGGTTTTCTGAAGAAGAATATACGGATAAAGCTTTGCAGATAAGAGAAACAATCAGGAGTGGTGATGAAAGGGCAGTTTTACCGGACTTGTTACTATATGAGGTTGCTAATGCCTTAAGGTACAATCCAAGCTTCAACGAGAATGATGTTAGCGAGGCATTAGATTCTATACTGGATATGGGTATGGATATTGTTACACCCACCTCAGAGATCATTAATTCTGCTATTGAGCTTGCCTTTAGATATGATATCACTTTTTACGACTCTTTTTACGTTGCTCTGGCAAAAGAGCTGGAGATAACACTGATCACCGCCGACAAAAAGCTTCATAATAAGGTTAAGGAGACACACTTTGTAGAGTTTATAGGGGAAGTTTCTTAGTTGGTTCTGGATATTGGAGTTCAAAATGATTAAGGTAAAAATAAGATATGAAGCCTGATAAGTGTAGTTTCTGCAGAGGAAGACTGTATGAAGGCAAAACAGAGTTTGTTGCCAGAGCAGGTGATGAAGTGATAGTAATCAAGGATGTTCCCGCTTATATCTGTGAAAATAGCTGAGCTTACTTCACTGCAGAAACCTCAAGAAAAATAGAGAAGGTAATGGATACTTCCATAAGGGTAAATTACTGGCCCGCCCAATCGCAGCAGGAGAAGTAGAGCTGAGCTTGTAATCTAAGTAGAAGTTCAAGAGTTTGTCTCAGCTAATGAGATTGAGTCTATCTAATAACCTCTACACATTAAATTGGCGAGACCCCGCTTAGATCCAGAGTCTCATAAATTTTAGAGTTATGGAGTCAGAATGTGGAATTATATTTTACCTTGTATGTGCATCCTATTACATCCAGCTTCTTCAATCTCTCCTGATCCATTTTCCTTCCGATATCTCTGAGCCTATCCACCACACCAGGAGGATAATACCGCTCTCCACACTCTACACATACACCTGCTTTTACATTCTCTACTACGATAAAGTCATTTCCTACCCTGACTTCCTCACTTACTTCTCGCTCCTCAACTTTTCCTCCACATAATGCACATCTTGATACGATCATTAGATGTCCCTCCTATATCTGTAATCCACCCATCTATTTAAATCTGGCTCATAGGCAGTAATAATTATTGCTATATCATCTTCTTTTGATAGTGCACAAACAGCATGTATAGGTCTCCTCTCTCTAGTTCTTCCAAATACTAGACAGCTTGGACATGGTTTATCATTGGGATAATCTTCTATTATTTCTCCATCCAATATTGCTTCAACCAATTCCTTTTCAGATATATCATCTCTTTCGGGCATCATTTCCCTCTTCGCATGTGAGGTGATATTGTAACGGTTTACAGCTACCGCTCTTTTTATCTCTTCAACCATTCCCATTCCAACACTCCATTTTTATTGCTCTGGTCCCCGTTTACTGAAAGATGACTTCCTCCCTCGTCAATATAAAAACATAACTAATTTTACTTGCAAATATGTATGAAGGCAGAACAGAGTTCGTTACCAGAGTGGGTGATGAGGTGATTGTGATTAAGGATGTTCCCGCTTATATGTGAAAACTGTGGAAAAGCTTCTCTCTTATAAGTCACCCCTGTATGGCCGGAGAACTGGTCAATGGAAGGTTACTCCCTTTTCATTTAGGGAAGCCGTCAAATTTAATGACCTCGACATTGAGAGGAGTGTGGGAGTTTATGCTGTTTTTGGGTATCCCCATGTATTTGAACTATTTCAGCCCTGGGAAGGATATTTTCATCAATATTGAGGATGAGGTGCTCCAGAAAGGTTCTGTTTTAAATGAGGAGGTAGAGTTCCTGCTCAGATAGGAGTTGCGGGAGTACTCCTCTTACCTGTCGATACTGGAGGGCATAGCTCACGGAAGGGCAAGAGCTGTCGAGATAGCTGATTACGCAAAGATGCAGGATAAAAACATACTTATTGCTTTTCTAAAATAAAAACATTTAAAGTGTTAAGGTGTCAGTAATTCACCAAAGTGGAAGACACAAATTAATCTTAGATGGTTAAGTAGTAAATGAAGCTTGCGGGAGACGAAAGTGGGTGAAAGATGCCGGAAAGAAGTAAGGACTGGATAGATCAGGCGAAACGAGATCTAAAGGTTGCTGAAGGAATGATGAAAGCTGAAGCTTTTGAGTGGACCTGTTTCATAGCTCAACAGGCCGCTGAAAAATCTGTGAAGTCTGTATTTCAAAAGCTAAGTGCAACAGCTTGGGGGCATTCGGTTTTTGATCTATTGAGAGTAATCTCGAAGAAATTTACAGTAGATGAGGAGCTTTTAAATTGTGCTAGAAACCTGGATAAGTTCTATATCCCCACAAGGTATCCGGATAGTTTTGAATCTGGAAGTCCTTACGAGTATTTTACCAGGAGGGATGCGGAGGATGCACTCCTTTGTAGTAGAAGAATCATTGAATTCTGTGAAGGTCTTCTGGCTTGACCAGAAGAAATTGATCGAGAAGCTATTTGAGGTCTCAAGAGAGGTGGGTAGGAAGGAGGAGAATGTGTTGAAGATCATCCTCTTTGGCTCTCTGGCGGAGAGGAGGGCTGTTCCTGGCAGTGATGCGGATATTTTGATCATCTTGAGGGATGATCATAGGCCGTTCATGGAAAGGATTGCTGAATGGATGGAGAAGTTCTCCATAGAGTTCCCCGTAGAAGTGTTCCCATACACTCAAAATGAGATTAACAATCCGATGGTCAAGGAAGCTATAAAGAGTGGTGTTACCCTGTTTGAGCGTGAATGAGAATACTTGTTTCCTCTAAAATCAACTTTTGAGTAGGAAGAGGTATTGAGGATAGATGATGAACTCAAGGAAAAAGCCTGGAAGAAATCACTGAAAATTTAAAGGAAAAATATTTGAAGTAGGCTCATGGGATTGGGTACAGGGTATTTCTAACCAGTATTGTTCTGGAATACCGTATAGATAATTTTTCAGCTTTTAATCTTACAAGAAATGGTGAACAGGCTGTCATTTGTTTATTAGATGCTCTCGATGATCTAGTTGAGGAGTTCAAGGAAAGAATAAAAACTGAGAGACCGGAGAGAGCTATAGTCGAGTCTATCGAGCTCGAAGATTATGTTCACCGTATAGGAGAAGGAAAAAGAAGCTCTTTATATCTATTCTACTCTTGGCCACGGTCCATAAATTTCTCTATACTCTGGATATCTCTTGTCCTTATTATCTCAGTTCTCATTTTCATTTTATTCTATTGCTTTTTCTCCGATGTAATCATAGAATCTGGGTTTGAATTCCTCAAAATCCTTTATAGTTGAATTTGCAGTCTCATACAAAAACCTGGAGTCCCTGCAGTAGATGACTTCTCCTTTTAACACCTCTTTTCTTACGTAGAGGGGAAGC
>JBKHKH010000135.1:0-5533 GCA_046537735.1 Archaeoglobaceae archaeon
AGAGACACTCTAAACATAGGGGCAAGGACCATCTTCGGAAAAGTCAACAAGAAGATATACCTCCCCCCAAACCTGGCAGGTAAAGAAATTGAGGAAAAAGCAAGGTTCGAAGAAAATATTCTGGAAATCATCTTTGAGAAAGAACGTTCACAGACAGAGAAGGAATAGAACCCTTGATAGTTATTCTAATATTTGAGGACCTTCAAGACTATCTTTCAGTTAAAAACCAGGTCTTAGGTGCAGTAATCCACATACAAAGAATAAGAGTGGGCTCGGCCGGATTCGAACCGGCGACCTCCGCCGTGTCAGGGCGATGTCATGACCACCTAGACCACGAGCCCTATTACTCAACTTCAACTGCTTTGCCTTGAATTGTTTATGAAATTTATGGTTGAGATTGTTTATATCTCACTGCTCACAAGACCCCATACAAAATTGAAGGCGGTTTCCGAGTTCTCTTCTAGCACTTCCATGAATTTGTTGCCGTCTATGTTCTCTATCTCTGGCATGCACTCGTTCTTCTTGATATCGTCTCCGGCTTCTATTATTTTGTGTGATGTGAGTTCTTCTTTTATCTGGTTCTTCAATTCCCTGTTGGACAGCTTGCTGTGGTATATGGTTGAGAGGGAGTCCAGTAACATGCCCTTGACGTGTTTTTCTCCCTTTTCCTCGTGCAGGTGGGGGTTGAGGGTCTCGATTTGAAGTACTTCGATACCTGTGGTTGACGCTTCAGTGTATCTGGATTCCCCTTTTCCAAACTCCTCCAGGAGATAGATGTATTGATAGGGCTCAACTGAGTAACCGGTGGAGTAGTGCATTATATTGGCCAGCTCCATGGTCATGGCATGCTCTCCGGCATTACCTGTTTTTATTATATCCGTACCGAAACCTGTCTGGTAGGTCAGCAAAGAATTGAGATATCTGTTGGTTGTTTCAGATACTCTGCCCCACTTCTTGAAGTAAAGCTTGCGCTTCACGATCTTGGGTTTGTGTCTCCAGTGCAGCCTCACCATGGTGTAGGGGGACTCGCACATGCAGAAACCGGCAGCGTAATCCTTTATATACTCGTTTACTGCTCCCGGGAAGTAGTTGTCCGCATCGATAAATCCTACATAATCCTTCCCCAATGCCTTTGCCAGTGCGAGGCCAGTTATCATCCCTTCAGCCTTTCCGTCCCTGACCAGACCTTCTTCGTCAATAATGTGAGGATAACCTGTCTCTTTAAATGCTAGACCTAATGCGGGGTCTTTTTGATGTATAAGCATAATAGGATGTTTGGTTAACTTATGGAATCTTTTTATTATTTCTTCCTCCATTTTGAATATGTTTTTACCCATCCTGGTGCTGTTGGACACAACTGCCACATGACATTTTTTGGGGATGGCCCTTAGAACACCGTCCAGTAAGTTGGTTTTCTCATCTTTGACGGGTATCACAATCAACATTCTTTCCAGTACGCTTTCGATCTCCTCGGTGGAGATGGAGTGAAGTAAGGTGTCATTGACGCCCTCCGATTCCAGCTTCAATACTTTTTGGACGTCATAGATCTTTACCGATCCCAAAATCTCTGCACTGCGAGGAGCCTCGATAAGCATGTGTTCTATACCCCCAAGTACTGTCTGAGGACATCTTATAAAAATGTTGTCAGTTACACTCATATCAGTCATAGACTAGCCATACCTTTTAGATTAATAATTAAAGAAAACTCCGGTAAACTGAAGATATATGAAAAGTTGCGGTCTAGTTTGAAGAATTAGTCAATTAAGAAAAGAATTGAAGATCGAAACCCAAGAAGCTGTAACTCGATTCAGGACTTTCTTAGCTCTACGATGGAGTCAAGTATCCCCTCAAACCGTGTATTTTCTGTTGAAGAAGGTCTCAACTCCATAGTCTTAAAAGGTCGCATTAACTTTAAAATCTCTTCTGTGGTGGTCTTCCAGGGCTCTTTTATGCTAGAAACTGCCGTTAGGGCTTTTCTGTACAGTTCTCCAGAGTAAAATGCAGCCTTCCCTGGAGCGACAGCAATAACAGATTGTGCGTTGAGGGAGTAGGCAGTAGGAGCGGCAGCATTGTTGTATGACTCTACCACAACAAAATCATGCTTACCAATAATGTGCTCCACACACTCGTCTGCAATGGTGTAGGAGTTAAAGAGCAATGCATTTATGAACTCCAGGTCAACCTCTACAGGATTTTCCACAGAGCTGAAAACCCTGTTCACTTCTTCTCTCATAACACCGGTAAGTCTTTCCGCGTTGGAGGGAACACAATAGTGTTTTGTCTCATGGATACTGCTTACCCTGGTCATAACCAGTTGAGAAGGGAGATTAAGACTCAGTCCTAGATACTCTTGACTCTCCCAGTCCACTCTTTCCGGGTCAGGGGGCATAAGAAGAGATACAAACGGTCCTTCCCACTCCATGGGGTCGATACTGCCTGCAGCTTCATGAAGCCTATAAATGTCACTGCCGATAAGCTTGCCGTACTGGATGCTTCGCTCGACACAGCTGTACTGGTACCAGCCGCTCATTGAGCTTAGGGGTTTGCTTACTCCCACATCGAGACCTCTTTCTCTGGCCTCCCGTAAAAGTGAGCAGGCCATGGTGGTCTTACCTGAATCGAAAGGCAGCAAACCCACGATCAAAACCTGGTTTTTATCTCCATCTGGTGTAGACTGAGAGTTGTGAGAACTGTTCTCCACCATAAGATTTCTTCAACCCTGCTTTTATTTACCTTTGGGTTCTGGCTCTGGAAACCATACTTAATCCTGCAGTGAAAAATATTTTAAATTGGTTTATTTTCTCATTTCAATATGGATTCCGATAAAACCATAGCAGAGAAAATACTCTCTAATAAGAGCGGAATAGCTGCTAATTCAGGTGAAATTGTAATCGCTTATATCGATCAAATAGCTTTACAGGATGGAACTGCTCCTCTAGCCATAAGCCAGATGAAAGAGCTGGACAGAGAGATTCAGGCAGCAAAAAGGACCCATTTTTTTGTGGACCATGCCGCCCCTTCGCCCAGAAAAGAGCTGAGCAATGACCAGAAAATGATAAAGGAGTTTGCTGAAAGCATTGGAGCTGACTTCAATCCTCCAGGAGAGGGTATTATTCATCAGCTGATGGTAGAGAGATACGTTAATTCCGGAGACCTCGTTGTAGGTGCTGACTCACACACATGTACTTATGGTGCTCTAGGGGCTTTTGCTACCGGTATGGGCTCTACCGATATTGCGGTAGCAGCCGTATTGGGTAAGAACTGGTTTAGGGTTCCTGAGACATTCAAGATGAACCTGGAGGGGGATTTTCCCCAGGAAGTCTATCCAAAAGACCTTATTCTAAAGATAATCGGTGATCTAGGTGTTGATGGTGCTACCTATAAGGCTCTGGAGTTCCATGGCTCGGCAGCAGACTCCATGCCCATAGATGGGAGGTTCACTATTTCCAATATGGCTGTTGAATGTGGAGCCAAGGTGGGTTTGTTCAAATCCGACCACATAACGGGCAAATATCTGGTGGAGAGAGGGAGAGAGAACAGGTTCAGAGAAATTCAGCCTGACGAGAACGCTGAATACGAGAAAGAGTTCGACTTCGACGTATCCGGTCTGGAGCCCATGGTCGCTAAGCCACATAACGTAGACAATACCGCAGAGATAAGTGAAGTAGTGGGCATACCGGTCGATCAGGTCTTCATCGGCACCTGCACCAACGGAAGGCTCTCGGATATTGAGAGGGCGGCAGAGATACTAAAGGATAGAAAGGTCAAGAGCAGGTTGATCGTGGGACCTGCCAGCAGAGAGATATACATTAAGGCCATGGATTTGGGCTACCTGAAGACCATAATGGAGGCAGGAGGCCTAATCTCTCCACCCGGGTGCGCCTGCTGTGTGGGAATCCATATGGGTGTTCTCGCTGATGGCGAGGTCTGTGTATCCACGGCCAACAGGAATTTTAAGGGAAGGATGGGCAATCCACAGGGAGAGATATATCTCGCTTCACCCGCTACCGCTGCGGCAACAGCAGTAAAAGGAGAGATCACTGACCCTCGAGAAATGGAGTGACAACTAATGGCTTTTGTCCATCAACCAATTACCAGCAAAGTTATTAAACACCAAAGGATTTAGATGAAAACGGTGACAGAGATGGAACTTGATAAACTAAAGCATGGAACGGAACTTATCAAGAGAGGATTTGCCAAAATGCAGAAAGGTGGAACAATTTTGGATGTGACCAACGCCGAGCAGGCAGCTATAGCTGAGGAAGCTGGAGCTGTCGCTGTAATGGCCCTTCATAAAGTACCTGCTGATATCAGGGAAGCTGGCGGAGTGGCCAGAATGGCAGATCCCCAGATCATTCAGGAAATTATTGATTCTGTGACCATTCCTGTGATGGCCAAGATCAGAATTGGGCATGTAACTGAAGCTTACACCCTGGAGTCCCTGGGTGTGGATATGATCGATGAGAGCGAGGTATTGACCCCCGCAGATCCTTATTTCCACGTGGATAAGCACAACTTTACCATTCCATTTGTTTGCGGTGCCAGAAGCCTGGGTGAAGCTGTGAGAAGGACCTGGGAAGGCGCTGCCATGATAAGGACCAAGGGTGAAGCAGGTACAGGTAATGTGGTGGAAGCGGTCAAGCACATGAGGATCATCAACCGAACCATTGCCACTCTAAAGGAGCTCAACGATGAAGAGACCTACGGCATGGCCAAGCATTACGCCAACACCTATAACAGACTACTGGAGACCACCAGAGAAGAGTCTGGTTTTGGAGGAGAAATAAGCCTCAAAGATGTTGTCTTCGAAGATTATACTCTTCAGGACATTATTGATGGTATCCATAAGGAATTAAACGAAGTTAAAAAATATAATAGACTACCTGTGGTCAATTTTGCCGCCGGAGGAGTAGCCACACCGTCAGATGCAGCATTTATGATGAGATTAGGGGCAGACGGTGTTTTCGTGGGCTCAGGAGTATTCAAATCCAATAATCCCAAAGAATTTGCTAGAGCCATAGTAGAAGCCGTCCATCATTACGACGAACCCCAGGTCATTGCTGAAATATCCAAGGGCCTGGGAGATGCCATGAAAGGTCTCGACGTCCTTCAATTACCAGAAGACGAGAGGATGCAGACCCGGGGAGTGTAATTGGGGAGTGTAATGCGTGTCTCCGTTGTGGGATATCAGGGAGACGTTGAGGAACACGTAGATACTCTAAAAAAAGCTGTGAGTAAGCTTGGTCTCCACTGTGAAGTTTTGCCTACCCGCGACCCCGGTACAGTAGCTCATAGTGATGGAGTTGTTCTCCCCGGTGGAGAGAGCACCACCATAAGCAGACTTATTTTCTCTCATGATATCTCTCCTGAAATAATCAAGCTGGCTAACAGGGGTTGCCCGGTGATGGGTACCTGTGCTGGCATGATCCTTTTAGCCAAACATGGTGACGAACAGGTGAGTAGAACAGGAACAAGATTGCTGGAGCTCATGGATGTTACGGTCAAGAGGAACGCTTTTGGGAGGCAAAGAGAG
>JBKHKH010000136.1:0-5481 GCA_046537735.1 Archaeoglobaceae archaeon
TGGAGGATATATAAAGTTTATAAGAGCTCCTACTAAATTCTCCTGAATTGGATGTGAGTGATTTAACCGTTTTTTACAGGTATTTGAGTAGATAGATGACCAATGGATATGAGTTCTGAGACAGGTAATTTTTGATAAGCCAATCTCAAGGCATTCAACTATCAGGGAGCTTAACCAGGTAAAAAACTCACAATGAGAAAAGCCTTTGAAGCGATGAAAACACTTCTTTATCGTCAAGACCTAACCAAAAAACCCTTTAATTGTAGTGAATTCTCCTCTAAAGGCTCTAAATGAGAGTTAAGCAAGTGCGGGGGGAGGGATTTGAACCCCCAGCTGCAGTCAGCTGGACCAACAAACTGAGGTATCTCCTCCGTCGATACCTCTCTAACGTATCTACTAGTGTAAACCCTTTAATTGTAGTGAATTCTCCTCTAAAGGCTCTAAATGAGAATTAAGCAAGTGCGGGGGGAGGGATTTGAACCCTCGGACCCCTACGGGACTAGACCCTGAATCTAGCGCCTTTTCCACTCGGCAACCCCCGCTTTGACCGATCCATTTTGTCTGAACTGTTTTTTGGATGTTGATAGTGTGGTTGTTTGGGTGTGAAGTGGGCGTGAAGTGGGCACGCTCCGGGTCGATACGCATCACGGAGAGTCATCCTATCGAGCTCCTCCTCCCCGCAACCCCGAAAGCACCGGTCGTCCGGGGTCAGCCTGCTCCCTTCCGGGCCTGGGCCGTTACCCCCGGCTAAGAACTGATGACCATCCCTCCAGATAGCCAATCAGCCACCGCCGGTCCATCGGGACGGGGACTCTACGGAGCCTGGTAGGACTAGTCTCTCTGCTAAGCGAACCTTCCCGGAGCTTCGGCCCCCGCGTATCGACGGTTTCGGGTTACAGGGGACGTCGAACCCCCCGGCCTAGCCCACTATGAAATGAAGGGAGAAGGTATATTAACCTTTTTCCACATAAATCGAGAGTATGGGAGAGCTAGAAGGGCATATCACCTCAAACCCCAATAAGGTGAAGATACTGGAAGTGTTGAACAGGAAAAAAGAGGCTGATTTAAAGGCTATTGCTAAATCCACCAGGATACCGGAAAAAATACTGTTCACAGTGGTAGAAGACCTGAAAAAGGATGAAGTGGTTCAGGAGACAGGAGAAACAGGGGATAAGCTCACGCTTACAGAAAAAGGAACCAAGCTTTTGGGCGACATCAGATCCATCTGATTAATGCCTGTTAACCTGTCATTATCCTCATTGACCATAAAATGCTGGAGAAATTTGTTGATCATAAACGCAAAGACAAAGTCTTTCTTTTGAGGGACCTCATAGAAGTGAGGATCCCGCTGGACCACTATAACAGGCTGAGCAGGAGGTTTGAAGACGATTATATTGTCTCCTTTGGGGAGCCAAAGCAAATTCTGCATAGTATTACCAGAAGAGAACTGGTCTATATCACCAGAGAAAGCGGGATACCTCTCATGGGGAGTGCAGCCTTCGGACTGATCGACAGAGGGACCAACTTGATCCAGGTGAGACCCATAACAGGATGTAACTTGAACTGCATCCACTGCAGTGTTGACGAGGGCCGGAACTCAACCTCTATGGTCACTGACTACATCGTGGAGCCCCAATACCTGGTGGAAAAGTTGCGGGAAATAGCTCCATTCAAGGGAGATGGTGTAGAGGCCCACATCGATGGGCAAGGAGAACCCCTACTCTATCCCTACATGAAAGAGCTGCTGGAAGGGATAAGCCAAATAAAAGAAATAAATGTTGTTTCCGTTCAAACCAACGGAACTCTACTGGATGAGGACTACATAAGCCTGTTAGAAAGTTATGTAAGCAGAATAAACCTCTCTTTAAATGCCATACAGAAAGATACAGCCAGAAAAGTGTACAGAGCTAATTTCCCTTTAGAGAATGTAATGGAATCTGCCAGAAGGATTGCCGAGAGTGAAATGGATCTATTGATAGCTCCGGTGTGGCTTCCCGGCTATAATGACCAGGAGATGGAGGAAATAATCGAGTTCGCTGTGGGGGTAGGAGCAGGTAAAAGGTACCCTCCCTTAGGTGTTCAGAAATACATCCCCTACAAGCACGGGCGAAAGCTCAAAGAGGTCATGGACTTTAAAGAATTCTATTCTCAGCTGGCTGAATGGGAAAAAAAGTATGGAGTTAAACTGATTCTCTCTCCAGAGGATTTCGGCACACACAAGCGGCCCAGGGTCCAGCACCCCATCAGGAAGGGAGAGCATTATAAAGCTAAATTGATAGCCGAGGGAAGAATGCAGGGGGAAAAGCTGGCTGAAGTCAAGGGCAGAGTAGTGACAGTAAGAACACACAAAAAAGTGGGGCAAACCGCCAGCTTCAAGATCGTCAGATCAAAGGACGGGATCTTCCTGGGTCATTAGTCTTTAGGGTTGGATTCAGTGGCAGTGTTAGTGCTAGTAGTGCTTGCGGTGGTCTTAAACTCTTTAAACTCTTCAGACAGCAACCCCAGCTCAATGGCTCTTTCAATGACCTTATCCACCTGCTCTTCAATTCTCGTCTTATCCGTATGCAAAACGAGATCGGGATTTTCGGGTTCTTCATACACTCCATCATAGCCTGTAAGCCCCTCGATCTCGCCTCTCATTGCCTTGGCATACAATCCTTTGGGGTCTCTCTGGACCCTCAACTCCAGGGGACAATTGAGGTAGACTTCCATGAATCTTTCTATCTCTGCTCTTGCCGTATCTCTGGTCTCTTTATAGGGGGCAATAACTGATACAAGAGTAATAACCTCATTTTTCACCAGCAGGTTGGCCATTTGGATCACCACTCTGTTGTGCATCTCTCTTTCTGCCCTGCTGAATCCCAGATCGGGGTAAAGCTTGCTTCTGATTCCGTCCCCATCCAGTATTTCTACACCGGCCCCGAGCTTCTTAAATCTCTCGGCCAGAGCGTTTACAAGTGTGGTCTTTCCTGCGCCACTGGGGCCGGTGATCCAGATCACAAAACTCATATTATACTCCTACCTCTCAACTGGTTTTGGATACCCAGGTTCTCGATACCGAACAACCTTAACATCGTGGGGGCGAAGTCATATATAGTTGTATCCACTCTTTTGGCTTCCATTCCCGGCATATAAAGGGCGAAGCATCCGTATTCTGAATGGACAGCATCATCCGGGCCCACATCATTCTCCCTAAGGTAATTGGTCTCGTAACCCAGCGTTCCCGCCGACCGCCAGGACAGTCCATCCATATATACCAGCATATCCGGGATGTCCCCCTTAACCTCAGGATATATATCCTCCGGATAATAGACCCTGGTATCCCATTCCTCTCCATTGGGGCCTCTTATGGACTTCAAACGGTGGGCTATCTCTTCTCTTACCTTGTGGTAGTCAGAGCTCTTGATCACTCCATTCTCTTCTCTACCCTCTACATTGAGGAACACTCGAGAGTAATAGCCACCCCATGCCCAGGCCAAAGTGTTATCCCAATCGATATCCAGCTGCTCGAATTTGACAGGACCATTATCCATTATTTCAGGATTCTTGATTGCCAGCAATCCCTGTTCGATCAACCACTGATTAATGGTGAAACACCCATCCATCCTCTTGATCCCGTGATCCGACACTATGGCTACGGCAGTGTCATCGTCCAGCAGCTTCATTGTTTTGCCTACCTCTTTATCCACCAGTTGGTAGTAATCCTTTATGACGTTCTGATATTTACCCTTCTGGTGGAGGTGGTGTTCCTCATCGAAGTACCTCCAGAAAGCGTGATGGATCCTGTCCAACCCTATCTCCACCAACTGGAAATAATCCCACTCTTTTTCCTGCAAGAGATATCTTATCACTTCAAACCTCTTCTCGGTCATCTCCCAGGTTTCCCTTATGATTTGGTCCCTATCCTCTTTCCTGAAATCGGCATCAAAGATGTAATTGCCCACAAGATCCTCGATCTCAGATTTGAGGTCCGGTGGATAGGTGTAGTTCACGGAAGAATCAGGGGTGATGAAACAGGACACCATATGCCCGTTGATGGGCTTGGGAGGATATGAGGGAGGCACTCCCACCAGTATCGACTTCTTACCCTTCTCACCCAGGTAGTCCCATACGGCCTTCTCCTTCACCATCAGGCTGTGAGCTATCCAGATATTCGTGTAGGAACCGCTCTTTCTGTGCCTGAAACCGTATAAGCCCAGTTCACCAGGTGATTTACCTGTAGCCATCACCATCCAGGCGGGGATGGTAATAGCCGGAATACAGCTCTTCATGGAACCATAAATGGAGCTCTTGAGGAGAGACCTGACATGGGGGAGGTCATCAACGAACTCCTGGAAAAGCAGCTCCGGCGGAGCAGAATCCAGCCCTATAACGAACGCTTTATCTATCATTATAAAAATAAATTAGGATTAGTCTATATAACCGAGGGCTCTCAGCCTCTCCTTGACCTTCTCCTCTTCTTCCTCTGAGAATACTTCTTCCTCTTCTTCCTCTTCCTCCAGACTGGCCAGAACTTCCTTCAGCACGTAAGTCACATACTCGGAGACCGTGCTAAAGCCGGCATCCTCCATTCTGCCCTCGATCTTCTTATAAACATCCTGTGGTATAGAAACATTGTATTCTTCTTCAGACATAATCCTTCACCTACCTCGGTATTTTAAAATAGTAATTTATTAATAAACACATTAAGTTTTTGGTAAAATCCATGACACTAGATAGATATCTTCTCTACTTGTGCGCAAAGGTATACCTTCTCTCTTAGTCATTTTTCTTTATCTCAAAGATTTGATCATTCATCTTCTCCATCAATTCTCCTTGCCTCTTTTATCGCCTCAACATAAACTTCTTCCTTTAATCTAAAGCCATGGCCCACCATCTGATTTAGAATTTCAAGAAACTCATCTAGGTCAATTTTTCTTTCCTTGAGAGATCTCAGTAAAACGTAGATAGTTCCTCGTGGTCTCAAATCAAGTAGTCTTGCAGCTACTCTTGCAGAAACTTCATCAACCAGCACTTCCTTGATACCAAGCTTTTTTGCGAGAGAAAGAACTGCAGTCCCTCCGGGGTCAAGTTTTATAGGAACCTCCAATATTTCTCCACTTAAAACCTTAATCCAACCCTCATTAATTGTCTTCTCTACGATATAAGCGTCTTTTTCTCCCAAAGACTTGCCCGTATCCACAACTTCAACCTTAACCTCTTCAGGGATAACAACTTCTCTAAAAACGAATCTCAACAAATCAAGCTTTCCCGCTTTCGCAAGATAGATCAGAGGGGTGGCATTAGAGACAATCCTCTTCATTTCAAGACCTTCAAATCTTCCTTGAACTCAGAGCCTCTTCGATGGTCATAATATCCAATATTTTTACTTCTTCACTGTATATCCGGTAGAATACGGTAAAAGTGAGATATGTAATCTGTAGAGCTCGTAGTCGGGTAAACTCAGTATTTTCTTATCTCCTCTTTTACCGGGATAGGTGT
>JBKHKH010000006.1:0-30086 GCA_046537735.1 Archaeoglobaceae archaeon
GAAGCGAAACACCTCAGTTTGATGGTCCAGCTTTCTGAAGCTGGTGTTCGACCTGACTGCAGGTCGTATATAAGAGTTTTCCAAATAGAGGACTAACCTTGGTTTATGTTTCATCTTGGACGGTAATGTCAATCTGTTTAACTACCCGATCATTAACCTCTAACAGGATAGTATAGCTACCTTTTTCCAATTCTCCCAGGTTTACTGTCTCATTATATGTTTTAATTACTTGGGCGCACTGTTTTCCCGGGTCAGGTGGCGTATGTTTATAATTGAGAATGACCTTTTGCCCGGATACTTCTTTTCCTTCGAATTCGATCTTGTGGCAGGGATTGGGTAATGTAAACGTTATCTGAGCTTTCCATGATCTGTCGTCTTTAAAGACCGCAATTTGAGACTGAAAATCGATTTTTTTACTGTTTTCATTCTGGCCATCTTTTTCACCAGCACACCCAAGGATCATCACCGCCATCAATAGTATCATGATTTTCTTCATTAGGATTCAGATTATGTAGAATAAATAAATATGTTTCTGAATTAACAAAGTAATAAGCCGCTTTGAATTGGCCCAGTTGGACTACAAACCCTCTCCATGCGTTCTTGGTGCTCTACAGTTATTAAAACAGAAGCTGGATAGAAACCTTTTTGGCTAAAGTGCCTCTAGTTATTGTATTGCTTGGTTACAGGTGAGTAAAAGTGGACAGGGAGGAAAGGGAAAAGATAATCTCCATGAGGAACGCCTTTAAGACTCTCAAAGAAAGACAAAAAAACAACTTCGTTCCAGACCTCGAAGCGAGAGAACAGAAGCTTCGAGAAGTAAGAGAGTACAGCGTGGGGAACCATGAACTACTGCAGCAAGCTGCGAAAAACCTGGAAAAAAATAATTTTAAGGTTATTTGGGCTTCAGACAGCGGTGAAGCAGTTAGACAGATATTCAGCGAGATAGGAGACGAAAAGCTAGTAGTTAAATCCAAATCCAATGTTACCAAGGAGATAGAGCTAACTAAAGAGCTTTCCCAAAGAGGTATAGAGACTGTAGAGACAGATGTAGGGGACAGAATAATTCAGATCATGAACGAGGTTCCATCTCATTCCACCGCTCCTGCAGCTCATCTGTCGTCCAGCTTGATCGCAGAAAAGCTATCCGATTACTATGGTTTTACCGTAGACCCCTCACCACAAAGAATAGTTGAGGTCCTTAGAAAGGATATCAAGGAAAACATGGAGAAGGCAAAAGTTGGCATAAGCGGTGCCAATGCCATAACGGCGGAAGGTGCTATTGTCCTTTTGCATAATGAAGGGAATATATTTGAGGTGATGAACAGGCCGGAAAAATGGATTATTGTCACCGGCATAGATAAGATATACCCGTCTATTGAGGATGCCATCAACTCAGCCAAAATTCAAAGCTATTACGCCACAGGTAACCTATTGCCTTCCTTCATAGAGACCATTAGCGGCGTATCCAAGACCACCGACATAGAGAAGAAGTTGTTCACAGGGATCGCCAATCCCAAAGAAGTGGTTGTGGTTCTGGTGGATAATGGGAGAAGAGAGCTAATAGAGAATGGCTTTGAAGAGCTATTCTACTGTATTGGATGTGGCTATTGTATGGTCAACTGCCCGGCACACAACACCTACGGTAACGAATTCAAGGGTGGAAGGTTCGCGCTGTATTCAGCTCTTCAAGAAGGAGGAGATTCTCTAAGGCTATGTCTTTCCTGCAAGCAGTGCCAGAAGAACTGTCCCTTGAACATCAACATTCCCCAAATGATCAAGGATACCCGACGAGGCAGTGAATTGTATTATCTTTTATCTTCTCACCTCAAGTGGGTGGTAAATGCCTCTTATGTGGAGTCCTGGGCACTTTATTACAGACTTTTTAACAGAACAGATAAAACAGGGCAATGAACACCATAATCTGCTTATGCAAACCTTATGCAAATTCCAATATTCAATTTGAATTTAGATCAAGTATCAGTATCTCTACCTACCTATTTTTACCTATTTATTTATGGAGTAATAAAAAAAGGCTAAAACTGCAGCAATTCCCGCCATAACCATAAAAACAGCATCCGTAGAATGAAAGTAGACCGCCAGAGAGGCTACAACAGGTCCAAGGGTTTGCCCAATCTTCATAACCCATCCGAAGGTGGTCATGGCTATTCCTCTATGGTTGTCGGGAGCTGAAGATAGTATGAGTTCCTGGATAGCCGGAAGGGTCATACCATGCCCCAATCCCAGAACAAAAGTGGATACCAGCAGGAGTGGGAAGGGTAAAAGGGCTATGCACAACATGGATAAGGAGTAGCAGATGAATCCGTATCTTATAGTTCTGATGGAACCAAGCCTCCGCACAAAATAATCCAGCCTGGTGGAGAAAAGGGCAGCAAAAGCGTTCATAGAGGCAAGAATTAAAGAGACCACAAAAGGCCTAATGCTGAAGTCGTCCTCGAGCAACATGGGGAAGTAGCTGATAAATGCACCATACAAGATTATGAAAACAGCTATTCCCGACGCATAATGGAGAAGAAGAGTTCTGTTCTTCAGAAAAGAGACCGTCTCAAAAAAATAACTTCTGATCGATTCTTCTGACACGACCTCCGGAGAAGATATAAAGTATACAGAAACACCTATGGGAAAGGCAACGGAGAAGGCAATGAAGATAAGTCTCCAGTCGATATCAGCCAGTATCCCCCCCAGTACAAAAGAGAAAACCACACCCATTGATAGGGCTGCAGCGTTATAACCAATGGCCTTTACCCTATCCAAACCTTCAAATAGATCTCCTATAAGCGCTGACGAGAGAGCAACCAGAGCCGATGCCCCTATACCCTGCAAAAACCTCAGGACCAGCATGATCTGGTAATCCACAAATGCGCAACCGACCCCAGTAACTGCAAACAGGAAAAGAGATGGTATCAATACTCTCTTTCTTCCAAATCTATCGGCAATAACGCCCATAACTGGAGCAAAGAAAACTCCCGGTAAAGTGAACGCTGTGATAAGCATAGCAACTTCAGGCCCGGTTATGAGAAGCCCATCCCTGATGTTGGCCAGAGCAGGGGAAATGATGTTAACGCCCAAAACACCCATCCAGGTTACACTGAAAATGGTGGCCAGTGTTGATTTATTTTCCTTTATGGGCATGGTCCCTTTTGTATTCTTACATTTTTAACATTTTTCTAAAACTTCTTTTCTTTTTCTTTTTCTTTTTCTATTCTCTTCTTTTCACCATTACACATACGTCATGCACTACATTTATGTCGTTCTCCTCACAAAAACGTATTGCGTTCTCGGATTCAGAGCCGGGTTGCATCCATACTCGTTTTATCCCCAACTCCTTGCATTCCTTAACTATCTCTTCTGTTACTTCTGGTGGGACTACAGTGTCCACCACATCGGGTTTTTCAGGTAGTTCGCTCAGTGAATGATAACATCGGTCACCCAAAACCTCATCGATATGGGGATTTATGGCGTAAACCACATATCCTGCTTCCTTCAGGTCTTTATACACCTGATGACCATACTTCTCGGGGTTGGTGGAAACACCAACGATGGCAAAGACGTTCTGTTTCCTTAGATAATCCTCTATCATACTCGCGGTCATTTTAAGCACTTTATTGTTCTTCTTCTTTTAAAAGACTAATGACCCAGGTCCCAAATCTCACTCCTGATAGATTAGATTATTCACTCTTAATAAATTAGATTATTACTACACCCAACAGGATCAGCACCACCACAGCCGTAAACACCACATCAAGTGCAGTAGTCAAAAGTGCGATCTTCAGACCCAGTTTGGGTCCAAAGTAAGCTATTTTTCCCGGAAGCGAGTGTCTGAAAAACACAAGAGACATGGAAACCAGACTTGCCAGCAATAAGGCGATCACAGCCTGCACAGTAGTAATTGTCCCTTCAGCGAGCATAGAGCCAGCTGTGGCCATTCCGCTTACCGTATCTGCAAATCCCACTGCGATTATAAGCGATGCCTGCCCGGGTATACCTGCAAAATTTATATCTTTAAGGGGGTCAAAGAGATTCAATCCCAGTGCCACCGACACCAGCACGTATACTATGACCAATCGGGGTATTATTCTTCTCAAAACCTTGATCGATGCTTTGACACCGTCTCTTACCTTCTGTTCCCTATCCCTCTCATCTTGTTCCTCTTGAGCCTCAGCACCTTTACTATCTCCGACCCGGAGCATAAAATGGCCGGCTAGAGCAGCGACCACGGTAACACAAATACTGATGAAAAAGCGGGAGCTCACGTAAAGTAATCCTGCGGTCAACCCCAGTATAGGGATAGCAACAGGAATGAAGAATATAATGGAGTGATTGAGAAAGCTGAAAAAATTGCTCAATATGGAGGCAATCACAGTTTCATTGCTATCCAGAACATCTCTTTCATGGAAACTGGCCAGCATGGCAGCACCTCCACTGGCACTTGCCACATAAGTTATAATAGATATCCCTGCCTCATCGGGAAGTCGAGTAAATCTTATCAAGGGCCGAACGAGAAACACCACTCTCTGAATCAAGCCCAGTTCGGCCATAATATTTGCCCCAACTATAGCTACTATAAGAACAGGCAAAATATTGTATAAAAGATAGAATAGCTTGGCAATTACCAACTGGATAATCTCATCCATTCACAGTATTCAAATAAGCATTCTAAAATAACTTTCGATATTAAAACACAAAAACCAGAAAGCGTTCTGGAGCTGCTTAGACCTTAATTTATAGTTTGTACTGCGGTAAAAAAATAAAAAAATTTGTGAACTGTTTACTAGCAAGCGTCGTTGGTGATAGCTTCGTTGGGGCATGCCTCTACGCAAGAGCAGCAGTCGTCACAGTCGCTCATGTTCACAGGTTCTGACTGTCCCTCACCGTTGAGGTCAAAAACGTCGTTGGGGCAAACGGACAGGCATTCCCCACAGCCATCACACAATTCATGATTAACAACAATATTTCCCATTTTTCATCACCTCTAGAAGCCTTTAGATTATAAGATTATTTAAGTATTTTCCTATCATAAATGGTTAAGATTGCCGTGAGCGAAAATAAATAACAAACATCTAGGGTAAATATTTAAGCCATAAATGCGTTCTGGAGCCCTGTTTCAAGCGATACCACTTTGTTCCTTTTTATTGCTTAATCTATAGTTTATTACAACAAAAAAACAAAAAAAAGAAAAAATAATTTTATTCGGATCTCTTCTTTTCCATCTCCTCAAGATGTTCCTGGCTGGTTATATAAGCTGTAGAACCTGAAGACCACCAAGCAGCAAATCCTTCTTTTTCGAGGTCCTTGATTATCTGCTTTACTGCCTTTTTATCCACTTTAGTGACTTTAGCAAGTTCTTTTACTTTCCAAGCCTTATCGCCCAGCTTATCCTTTACTTTTTGTTTTTCTTCGTCTGTGTAATCTGCCATATATATAGTCACCCTAGTAACGTTAGTCTTTCTGTTTATTTAAATTTTCTACCATTTGAAATTAGTAGATGCTCTAAGCTCACTGTATATTAGAGGCGTGGGGTGGTAATCATCTACAAGCTTATGATGGAATTCAATACCTGTCTTGTCAAAGAACTTCTCCCATCCGATTCTTTGTGCCCACTCACCGACTCTTTCAGATGTCTTGGCATCGTTGGCCCATGCCTCCAGTATCTGCTTAACGTACTTTACAACCGTAGGCCATCTGGGTGGTTCATTAGGTATCCACGGAACTACTGTCTTGGAAAGTATGGGGTCTCCCCTGGCTGCGGAGATCTTTCCTCCTACCATTATACAAGCACCGTCGTTGTCGGGGTCGAACATGGGCATTCCAGGACAAATGGTGTAGCAGTTACCACAGAACATACATTTGTCTCCATCTACTTCCAGTGTCTTCTCCTTTGCCTTTATCCTTATTGCTGCGGTAGGACATCCAGAAGCTGTGGAGGGAAGCTCACACATCCTTCTAACAGCATCATCATCTACCATGGGCGGACATCTGTGTATACCCAAAATGGCTATGTCAGAGGCATGAACAGCACCGCACATGTTTCCACAGCATGCCAGTGAAATCCTGCACAGAGCAGGGAGCTTCATCTCTTCCCAGTACTCCCAGAGCTCGTCCATTACTGCTTTGACGATACCTGATGCATCTATAGCAGGTGTATGGCAGTGAACCCATCCCTGAGTGTGTACAATGTTGGATAAAGCATATTTACCTGCAGGAGTGTCATGAGTTCCGCCAGCGGGATATCCCAACTCATTTGCCTCTTTTATGATATCATCTACTTTGCTTTCATCTGTAGTCAAGAATTCAATATTGTTTCTGGTGGTCCATCTCATATATCCGTCGCAGTATTTGTCTGCGAGATCGCACAGCTCTCTTATGGAATAGATACTCATCAATCTGGGAGTAGGTACTCTCACGGAGTAAACTACATCCCCACTCTCGGCAACATGTTTGAGCACTCCGCATTTGGGCACTTCATGATACTTCCACTGTCCATAATTCTTCTTTATAATCGGAGGAAGCATCAACCCAGGATAAGGGGGACCAAAGCTCTCAAAGTAATCTTCTTTTCTCCCTTCATTAATACGATCCCAGTACTCCTTTTCTCTTTCCTCAAAACTTGGACTATTTAACTGTCCTTCTTTTAGCGCCATTTTTCACACCTCTAACTCCATTTTGCTCCTTTCTCTTCAAGCTTCTTGACGTAATCTGAATAGTTGACCTCGTCCTTGGCCCAGAATGTAAATGGATTGTTCCTCGGTTCTTTTATAACATAAGGTGTGACCTCCAGATCCAGCGCTCTCATGAGATTGCTTACTCCCACTCTCCATGCCATCTCAGCAGTTCTCTCTCTGAACTTTCCGTTCTCGTCCCAGTACTCCCAGAGTTCCTCTGCAAGGTCTTTCAGGTAGTCGTAAGGTCTTTTAAGCTCCTTATCGGCACTTAGCCAGGGAATAAGAACCCAACCAATAACTGAGCCTTCGACCATGGGAGCCTTTCCTCCGAAGAGGACTGTAGCACCTTTTTCGTCTCCTGGAGCTAGAGCCTTGGGCATTTTATTGATGCAGTGCATGCATCTAACACAGTTGGCGTTATCGATCTTTAGCTGATTTCCGTCCCACTGCATACATTTTGTAGGACACCAATCTACGACCTCGGATTGTATATCCATCATCTTGGCATATTCTTTAACTTCATTCTGATCGACCTTTATGTCATCTTTCCACGTGCCGATCACAGCGAAGTCAGACCTTGCTTTAGAAGCAACGCAATCGTTGGGGCATCCCGAGAATTTGAACTTGAACTTATAGGGCCACATTGGCCTGTGGAGCTCATCCTGGAATGAAACAGTAAAATCATAGCACATATCTAGGGTGTCATAGCATGCCCACTCACATCTTGCTGGGCCAACACATGCACTAGGACTCCTGAGGGCTGAACCGCTTCCCCCTATATCAAAGGGTGGATCACAGTCATCTGCAAGAGAGTCCCTCAATCTCTGCAGCTCTTCTGTCCAGGTTCCCAGGAGAACCATATCTCCGGTAGACCCGTGGAAATTAGTTATACCACTTCCTTCTCTTTCCCATATATCACAAATCTGTCTAAGTGCTTTAGTGGTGTAAAATTTCGAAGCTGGCTGGTTTACACGTACAGTGTGGAAATGAGCGACGTTGGGGAACGTTTCTGGCATGTCACTATATCTTCCAATAACTCCACTACCATAACCCTTAACAGCGACGATACCACCATGCTTCCAGTGTGTACGTCCATCTTTATAGGCCTGCTCCAATATACCCAAGACATCTCTTGCCATACCTTTATAATGCGAGCCAGTTTTTTCCATACCCTCTGCAGTCTTCTTCAACTCTTTTACAAAACTGGGAAATGGACCTTTCTCTAAATCATCAAGCATAGGCGTTTCTGACATTCTTCACCTCCTAACTAATCAAGCCATCTCTGTTAACCAATATATAACACTTTCGAATTTATCGGCTTAAGGAAAAAACCCGGAGGAGCCCATATCACCATCCTTGGTAATAATTACATAAACCTTCTCATTAAGATATCTTTTTGGTACATCTACCCTAGCAGAACCTCCTATAAGACCGACTACTTCTCCCAAAGTGCACTCTATTTCCCCTTTAGTTAATCTCCTAGTACTCTTTTTAACCTCCACCTTCCGAGGATATTATAGACAACTATAGATAATCCAAATAATTTACAGTTAATTAAATTAAAGTATGGCGATTATCAACGTTTAAAAAAAACAATGAGATTTATCTCTTTTCTCTTTAAAATAATAATCTCTTATGACCAAATTTTGAATTTTGATAGGCAGTCCAGACACCTTAGATGTAAAATTCAATCATTTGTAAACTTCCATAACGTTTAGAGCTTCCGCAGCCGATTTTCGTACGAACCAGTGTTTATCATTCATCATAATATCTTCCAGATATTTTACAGCCCTTTTGTCCCCAATATCCCCTAGAGCTTCAGCTGCTTTATCTCTAACGTTCTCTTCCCTATCCTTAAGAGCTTCTATAAGTGGGTCTACCGCCTTTGGATTGTTCAGTCCGCCTAATGCCTTTGCAGCATAAGCTCTGATAGTAGCATTAACTTCTGTTTCTAAAGCTTCTATCAATGGTTCTATAGCCGGTTCTCCAATTTTATCCAGAGAATCGACAGCTGCTTTCCTGACTTTCCAATGATCATCGCCTAAGACGCTTATAAGGATCTTGATAGCTTTTTGACTACCTAAATCTCCCAGCTCCTGGACAACGGATCTCCTGACTTTCCAGTCTTCTTCTCTAGCCATCTTCGCCAGCTCTTTAATGTCCCTCTTCATAGCCTTAGTCAGTTCACTTCAATAGTTTATATATGTTATTCGTGTTTTTCTTTATTCGTGTTATTCCACTTTCCTCTATTCTCTGATTTGTTAACATACATTGGTAACATGCGAGCTGTTACTGTGAACATTTCAATTTTTGGTTCGAGATCACCAGGATTATAGTGCCCATAGTCAGTAAACCAAAAAGTATTTAGACTACTCTCAGGTCTTAAATCTAAATGCCCCACAGTTATGATTGTGAAAAAGCCAAAGTATATCTTGTAGGCTCTGGTCCAGGCAATCCAGAGCTGCTTACGGTCAAAGCTCTTAAGATCATCGAGAGTGCAGATATCATATTATACGACAAACTCGTTGGGGAAGATATAATAAAAATGTTAAAAGGCATGAACAAACAAATGATCTACGTGGGGAAAAAAAGTGGGGAAAAAGGGATTAAAAGACAGGATGAAATCAATTCTTTGATAAAAAAATTCTTTGAAGAGGGGAAAAGTACAGCAAGATTAAAAGGAGGAGATCCCTTTATCTTTGGCAGGGGCGGAGTGGAAGCTGAATTTATGGTCAGGGAGAAAATACCTTTTGAGATCGTTCCGGGCGTTAGCTCTATCAGTTCGGTTCCCACGTGTGCAGGAATACCCCTCACTCATCCCAAGACGTCCTCCTCTATCCTGGTGGTTACAGGGAGAGATGATATTGATGCCTGGAGTAAAGCTCCTCTACAGGGGACTATTGTGGTCCTCATGGGAAGAGATACCATTAGGGATCTGTGCAACAGGCTTATAAAAGCAGGTAGAGGTCCTTTAACTCCTGTGGCGGTTATTGAGAGCGGAACTACAGACAAACAGAAAATACTGACCGGAGATCTTCTATCAATAGCCGACATGGTAGAAAAAGAGGAACTGAAAGGTCCAGTTCTGATAGTAGTTGGAGATGTGGTCAAGCTCTCCGAGAACTTTAATCACCGTTAACCGATCAGCTCTTCTAAAGCCCTTAATAGATCTTTTTCGCTCTTTAATACAGTCGCTTTGTCACATATTTCATTGAAGAGCTCCTCAGCTTCTGAATCACAATAATTCCTTTCTTCAAACGGTGTTGAATTTATTATTATCAGTTTACCCTTTTCTGCCGCTTCTCTGGCTGCTTCCAGGTTCAACAGGTTTCCGCTGCCTATACACAAGTTGGCCAATACAACAACATCACTAACATCTATCAATTCCAAATTCTTCAGATGAGACTCCTCTCCTATAGGTGAGAAAGGAGCATCACTGATCACTTCACCGACTTCCCCCACAGCCTCCATGTCGGAGTCCAGAGCGTTCAGCACTCCAGCCGACACTCTATAACCAGACGCGTGAAGCATATCTATTACATCCTTACCACTCCCACCCCCACATATCACATGAACATGTTTGCCGTTACTCTCCAGCTGAGGGGCAGCAGAAGGTATCACAAAGGGTCTTCCTGCCTGCTCTCTGACCTTCACATGAGCGCCGAAAACATCTTTTATGCTGTGGGGAGTGACCACTTCCGGGCCTCCAGAGTAGGCAATTTTCCCATCCTTTACCATCAATATCCGGTCGCAGAACGTAGTTGCCAGATTGATGTCATGTAAAGCGATGAGTGCTGAGAAATTTTCCAGTGTTCTTCCCCTCAAGATTTCCATGATCTCTATTTGACTGGATATATCCAGGTGAGCGGTAGGTTCATCCAGCAGTAAAGTAATTGCCTTTTGAGTGAATATTCTGGCCAGCAGGACTTTCTGCTTTTCTCCACCACTTAAATTGGAGAACAACCTGAACTTTAAGCTCTCAATGCCCAACTGTCTCAAACATTCTTCAGCTATTTCAAAATCTTCTGGCGAAGGTTTTCTCCCATATGGAGTCCTTCCCAGCAAAACCACATCCATAACCTTGAGGAAGGTGTCAGCCTTTTCCTGAGGAAGATATCCCAGGTCTTTGGCTATCTGCTCAAGTCTCATGGTGTTTGTATTCTTCCCGTCAACGTATATAGCGCCCTTATCTGGTGTAAGGATGCCATAAATTGTTCTTAATAATGTTGTCTTTCCGCTCCCGTTGGGTCCCAGAAGGGCTATCATCTCCCCACTTCCCACTTTAAGGGTCACGTCTGACAGTATTTCAGCGCTTTCCAGCTGCAATTTTATGTTCTCAACTTCCAAAAGCATATTTCTTCCTCCTCAGCAGGAACAAGAAGAACGGAGCTCCCAGTAGAGCAGTAATTATACCCACAGGTATCTCCCCTTCAGTTGCCGTTCTGGACACCACATCTATCACTGGCATGAGAGCTGCTCCACAAAGCACTGTAGCCGGTAATAAAACTCTATTGTCCCCACCCACTACTAGTCTCACTGCATGAGGGGTTACCAGCCCCACAAACCCTATCGCTCCGCTCACAGATACGGCCACAGATGTCAAAAGGGCAGTGACCACTATCATTTTCCGCTTGAAGCTCTCTACATTCAATCCAACGCTCATAGCGTGTTCCTCACCCATCAAGACGGCGTTCAGCTTCCAGGAGCTGTATATGGCATAAATGACGCACCCTATAACTGGCAAGATAATCACCTGAAATTTGAACCAGCCAGCGGTCCAGAACCCGCCCATTACCCAGAACACTATCTGATGCATGTCCCTGGCCCCAATATAAAGCAGTAAGGACGTTACTCCCGAGAGGAAATATGCCATAGCCACACCGGCCAGCAGCAAGGTCAAAACAGGGAGTGCGCTCTTTACCCTTCCAATGCGATAGACCACGAACATAGTAGCGACGGAGGCTGCAAATGCCCCTATAGTGATATTGACTGTAGACGCTATTCCGATGACCATTACGAGTGCTGCTCCTGCGCTGGCACCGCTGGAGATCCCCAGTATATAAGGATCTGCCAGAGGATTTCTAAATAGTGATTGCATAATACAGCCTGCCGTGGCCAGAGCCACGCCCACCGACATCGCCACCAGCGTTCTGGGCAATCGGTAATCCATTATAATTTGCCTTGCCATGGAATCGCTGTTTACGTCCAGTACTCCCACACCAGATGAGCCAAAGTTCAAACCGATGAAAATTGCCAGAATATCCACTAATATAAGAATTAAAATGAATTTAGCTTTCATATCCCTCAGAAGCTCCATGGCTATTATGGTGAATTGGTGAAGACATCGAGGAGGGTCTCTGCAAAAATGAATTTAATAATTTCGTCCTTTTAGTCCTGAAGGTTGAAAGAATCGCTACCTTTATGAGCCTTATCTTACTCTTACTTTCTTCCGTTCAGGCTCTTTATGGTATCCACAAAGTCATTCACAACCTTTATAAACTTCTCATCTTCACTTGCACTTATCCAATCGAATTTCACCCGTTTTTCATCTATCCCTGCCTCTTTCAGCATTTTTTTCAGCAATAGGTATCTACTGTAAGCTCTCTTGTTGCCAGTCTTAAAGTGACAATCACCTGGATGACAGCCCAGGACCAGGACACCTTCAGCCCCGTTTTCCAGAGCTCTCAGTATGTGATCCAGATCGATTCTTCCCGAGCAGGGAACCCTTATTATCTTTAATTCCTGAGGATAGCTCTTTCTCAATCCACCAGCTCTGTCAGCCGCCTCGTAACTACAATAAGAACAGCAAAAGGCTATTATGCTCGAGTTCGAAGTATTTGTTGATTCTGTCATTCCAATAACCCCCTTAATTTCTTCATTTCAATAATCCCTTTATCTCCGCATAGATTTGTTCAGTGGTATAGTTTTTGGCGTTGATTGCACCCACAGGGCAGGTAGAAGCGCAGATCCCACAACCTCTGCAGAAGGTCTCATCAATTTTACAGACGCCATTCTGGAAACTAATAGCGCCGTACGGACATAAACCAATGCACAACCTGCAACCAGAACAATTCTGCTCATCGATAAAGCAAGATTCCGCATTCAATTGAAGTTTTTCCCCAAAACGAAGAGTAGACAATATTCTGCCTGACGCTGCAAGACCCTGCTGAGCTGCTTCTTTAACACTGCATGGACCCAGAACTCCTCCTGCAGCCATTACTCCTGGTGATGCCTGCATAGATAGCTCTTCTACATTAACGAATCCCAACCTATCCTTTTCCACATTGAATCGCTCTGAAAACTTGTCAATACCATCAGGAGGAGCTATACCGCTCATATAAATAGCCATATCCACTTTCAAAGTATTGTCCTCACCGTAATCCACTATTATTTTCCCTCCCTGATCTCTGATCCCCACCTCATCATATCGATGGAAATTAGCGAATTCAGCCGCTTCATCGTAAAGCTTCTGGTCATGAGGCGATAGCACCAGATCCGAGTAAATATGATGTATCTCACAACTGGGGAGCTGCCGGTGGATCATATGAGAGTATTTCAATGCAGTAGAGCAGCATATCCGGGAGCAGTATCCCAGATCCTCTCTTCCAGCACAATGGATTATGGCAATGGATTCCGGCTCGTAATTACCTTCAGGTCCATTGGCCAATATCTTTCCTCCTGTTGGTCCATCACCGGCAAGCAACCTTTCAAATTGGGGAGAAGTGTAAATGTTGCTGGATATCGAGCTCGAGTTGAGATCAGGGTATGTGGAGAATCCCGGGGCAAGCACCACTGCGCCGCACTCGATATCCACGTTAGCCTCTTTTTCATTAAGATCTATAGCCTCAAATATACATGCTTCTACGCATTTCTGACAATTTTCAGGACAATTCTCTCTATCTATAACGGGAGCGTTGGGGAGAGCGCCAGGAGGAAGGTAAATCGATTTCCGGTTATTCATTCCCCACTCCCATTCGTTGGGAATCTCTACGGGGCAAGCGTTGACACATTCATAACATCCTATACACTTGTCGATCTCCACAAAACGAGGTTGACGGTTTACCTTGAGCCAAAATTTACCGGGACCGCCCTTTGCCTCCGAGACCTCGGAATTGGTATATAAGACGATGTTATCCCTCTCCAGGACATCTTGAAGAGGTTCAGCCAGTAAACATTGCGCACATTCAAGCTCTGGCGACAACTCCTCATAAGCAACTGTCTTTCCTCCCAAAAAAGGACTTCTCTCTATCAAGTATACCTTTCTGGAGTCTTCACTTAAATTGAGTGCGGCAATAACTCCAGATATTCCCGCTCCAATAACCGCAACATCTGTGTTTACGTCGATGGACCTTTCTTCAAGCTCTACCTGCTCCCTTATCCTACCCAGGGCGGCATTTATGAGGCTGATCGCCTTGTCAGTAGGATCGATACCACTATCACTATCACTGACCCAGGCGCATTGCTCTCGAAGGTTCACAATATGAGTCAGGTAAGGGTTGAGACCTGCTTTTCTGGCCACATCTCTTAGAGTTTTCTCTATTCTCTTGGGAGTGCATCCTGCAAAGATAACTCTGTCATACTGGTTGATCTCTTGCGATAATTGGTCCAGACCTTCTGGGGTGCACAGCATGGGAGTTATATTAACCTCTACATCACCACCCTCAAAGACTCCCGCAATTCTATCCAGATCAATCCTCTGGCTTACCTCCCCCCCGCATTGACATAGATACAGTCCAATTTTCCTATTCATACTGAACTGGCCAGTCCTATACTATAAATCCTGTATTATACTCTAATTCTCGCTACCCAGGCGTTATCGGTGGTCTTCAAACATTCCATAATAGTCTTTCCTGTTTTAGAGGCCCATATATTCAAGTCTCTTTCAAAGCTAGAGCAATCTGCCGAGACCTTTAGTATCGTGCCTGTAGGAAGCGTTGAAGACTTTGACTGTATCTTTAATATCGGTTGGGGGCATTTCAACCCTCTTAGATCCAGGTCTATCTCCTCCATCATGATTCTTCTACCACTATTATCTATGTAATTATTAAGATTTAAAATTAACTTATATATTTCATATCAGAATTTGTATTCATTCCAATTATTATGGTCAAAATATGAACAATTTTTTGGTTACCCAAAGCATTCAGACGCTTTTGAGCTATCACAATTTTTCCAGGCTCTTTTCGGTTAATTCATAAGTCTTGATCTCTTCTTCTCTCATTTCATCCAGTTCCCTTTTAATTCGCATGGAATGCTCTTCTATAGTTTTCAGAACATATTCTTTACCCATCAGTTCTTTTAGCTCCAGAGTGGTCATGATTACTGCTAGCGGATTCCTTAGTCTGTCTGCCGACGTTTCGAATTGCGCCAGGTTGGCTGCCAGCTGCTCCAAAGCCTCTTTTCTATCTTTATCAACTTCGTGAGCGTTTTTGAGGGCGCTATTTATTCTCAATATGATCTCTCTATAGATCCCCGGCATCTCCCATTCTACTTCGCTACTGAAGTCGCCTTCAGCTATCCTATTAACCGTCTCCGATATGTTTCTGAGACCCAGATCGAGGGAAATGGACATCTCATTTATTACGTTCCCGATGTCAGCAAACACACCCTTCAACTGGGAAACATCGACCATTTTGTCCAGATCCCCATCTCTTATGGCCGTAGAGACATCCTGTATTTGATGAATGACAGTGTTGAGCTGGTGAACTGCCTGGTTTATGCTATTAGTAATCTCACTATATACCCCCGGCATCTCCCATTCTACTTCGCTACTGAAGTCGCCTTCAGCTATCTGTTTTACAGTATCTGAGATGTTTCTGAGACCCAAATCCAACGATATGCTCAAAGTATTCAAAGACTCGCCAATTTCTATAAAATCTTTATGGAGTTCAGAGACCTCGAGAGTTTTGGACAGGTCGCCTTCGGCTAAAGAGACCATATTATCCATTATCTTAAGCGACGACTCTTTGATTTCGGTGAAATCTTCAAATAGCTCTATTATGCCACAAACTTCACCGTCTTCAGAATATATAGGCGCATGATTTGCCCTGAGATACTTTATGTCCCCGTCTGGCAAGCTGACACTGACGTCCAGGTTAGGGGTAACTCCTATATCTGTAACTTCTATACTCTCCGTATATATCTTTAGAGGGCATTTCGATGTGTAGCAGTTTTCAGATCTGAAAATTTCATAACATCTCCTCCCTATCAGTTCGCTGGGGTCTGCAAGATTGGCCAACTTCGCACAAGTCCTATTGGCAAAGATGATCTTCCCCTGAAGAGATACAATGTAGATAGGAACAGAAATGTTGTCAATCCCTGACATTATCTGATCTAATTCTATTCCTTCTTTCCTCAACAGTTTTTTGGATCTATTTTTACCACGCCATGACATACGCTTCTCTCCCGATTCAGGCTACGATCCTTGCAGTGTAAGTCCCATCATCCTTTATACATTCTAGAACGGTCTTCCCCGTTTTTGTTGCCCACAACCTCAAATCTCTCTCAAAAGTGGGGCAATCTGCTGTTACTTTAAGTATTGATCCTCTTTTCATGTTCATTATCCTGGAATGGATTTTTAAGATAGGTTGAGGGCACTTAAGACCCTGTAGATTGATCTGCAGCTCCTTTGTCTGCTCTTTCTTCTCTTTTCTGGTCTGCTCATCTCCGTCTGTCTTATCATTAGATAAGAGGTGATTGGGTCTCTCTGAGAAGGGAATTCCCAAACTTGACCTGATGCCTAAGTAATCTGAAGCAACTCGCAACCTTAAAATGAGCACGGCTCCTCTGGGTTGATTGTCTTCCACTTCAATAGTTCCGCCATATCTCTCAATAGTTTTCCTGACAATATACAATCCTAGACCAGAACCATTACCGCCTCCTGTGAACCCTTCCTCAAAGATATCCTCTTTAATATCGTCGGATATTCCCACTCCGTTATCTGCAATCCTTATTTCACAAAAAAGACCTTTTTCTTCAACTGTCACGTCCACTTTGTTTGCTTTACCATGTTTTATGGCGTTACCCACCACATTGCCCATCACTGAACTTAAAGCCTCATCGGCCAGAACAGTACCATCTCCCCTTACATTAAACTCGATATCATAATCTTTCTCTATATCACTTATTACATCCTTAACATTATAGGGTTTTAAGCTGCATCCAGAAGAGACAAGAGATTCAAGCTCTCTAATCCTTTTTACAAGGTTTATACATTTCTCAATTGACCTAAAAGTGTTTTCCAACAACCCCTCATCTTTATTGTCCCTATACAATTCCAGTGAGTTGCTGACCACATTCAAATCGTTCAAAACATCATGTCTCAGATTCTTGTTCAGTAATCTTAAGACCTCATTGAGCTGTATTATCCTCTCTTCCATCTCTTTTCGGTCAGTTATATCCCTAGCAGCTCCCAGAATGGCCTGGCAGCCCTTGTATGGTACTTTTGTCACAGCCATCTCCAGATATCTAGTATCTCCATTCTTAGTGATAACCCGAGTGGCGTAGATGTTGGGTACCTTTTCACCTTTCTGTCTTCTTTCTCCTATTTCCTTTACTATATCTCTATCTTCAGGATGCAGCAAATCCCATATGCTCATACGATAAAGTTCTTCTTCAGTATAGCCCGTGACCTCACACACTCTTTTATTGACAAATTTAAATTTGTTGTTCCAGTATATGTAGATACCATCATTAGTTTGCTCAACGACCGTTCTGTATTTCTCCTCACTCTCTTTCAACCTTTCTTCTGCTTTTTTCCTTTCTGTGATATCTCTAAAGCTCCACACTCTCCCAATATATCTATCTCCTATTTTCATCGGCTGGGAATATCGTCTAAAAACTTTACCATCTTTAAACTCTACCAGATCTTCGCTCACAGCATCTGGATGGTCGTAGAGTTCCTTAACTTTCCCTATAAAACCATTAGGATCCTTTAATTGACTTTGAACGAATTCGAGGGCTTTGTCATCATCACGGGACCTAATAACTGATTCAGGGATCTGCCACATTTCCACGAATTTTTGATTATAATCGATTATGTTCCCCTTTCTATCGACCACTAAAATGCCGTCAGCAGTTGATTCCAGGGTTGCGTAGAGAAGAGAGAGGGACTTTTCTAGCTCTTTCTCGTATTGTTCTCTTTCCCTTATCTCACGCTGAAGTTGCTCGTTGAGGGTTTTCAGCTCATTGGTGCGCTCTCTAATCTCCTCTTTCAGATGAGCTCGATGGCTTTGTAACTCTTCCTCCACGCGTTTTCTTTCTGTGATATCCCTGAGTATCCCTATGGCACACCATTCCCCCTTCAGCTTGACCGCCGATACGGAAAGCTCAACAGGAAACTCAGTTCCGTCCTTCCTGACCGCCTCAAACTCCAGGGTTTTGCCTACAGCGTAGCCTTCTCCAGTATCCTTGAACTTGCGAAATCCTTCTCTATAAGCTTCATGATAGCGCTGGGGAGCTACAACCATATGCAGCTCTTTACCCCGGATCTCTTCGCTGGAATGACCGAATATGTTTTCTGCTGCCTTATTCCAGTATGATACTTTTCCTTCATTGTTTATAATTATAATAGCATCGAGAGCAGCTTCAGCAGTTTTTCTAAACTTTTCCTCACTTTCAAAAAGGTTTTCACCACATCTTTCGTTCTCCTTTATTTCAGGCCTTTTTAACCGCTGATGGAGCTCGATCAGCTCGTTTATTAGTTGATCTCTACTCTTACGCTCATATTGATAATATAAGTTGGACATAATATTATTGCCTCCGCTACCATAATGGAAGTAAGCTATCTTTCATTATGATAATGGTCTGATAATTAATAAGAATATTCAATTTGGCATGGTGAGGCGAATAATACCTGGAAGTATTACCAGAACGTTAGAAGAGATAAAGGGAAAATCTATTAGGGGATAAGTCTGAGAAACCACATGGAATTCTCACACATCAAAGGAGAAAGAAGTAGGGCCGTGGATATTTCCCGAAAAGAAGATATGGTTAGAGTTGCCGTTGCTGAAGGATTTATAAATCTCAAAAAAGAGACTATGCAAGCCATAAAAGAAGATAAAATCGCTAAAGGCAATGTACTAGCAGTAGCCAATACAGCAGCCATTATGGCAGTGAAGAAAACCCCGGAATTGATACCCATGTGCCACCCCATCCCCCTCACCTCAATCGAAGTCAACTTCGATCTTGAAGAAGATGATACCGGAAAAGGAATCAAATCCACATGCACGGTCAAGTCCGTGGGAAAGACCGGTGTAGAAATGGAAGCCATAACAGGGGTAAGTGTGGCACTGTTGACGGTGTGGGATATGGTGAAATCTTTAGAGAAAGACGAGACCGGAAATTATCCTGAGACCGTTATAAGGGACATAAAAGTGGTCAAAAAAGTGAAAGAAGAACTGAACAAAGATTAGACCCGTTATCCCTTAAAGCCGCGTTGCCCTAAATCCAAGATCATACCATTATTCTTCCAATTTTGGTGAACAGGCGGGGACTCCTGGAGAATATTTTGAGCACAGAAGGGATTATTTTCACTAATGATGAGGGTGAGTCCATATGCAGGTTCTTTACCAGCTCTTCTACGTTTCCCTCCTTGCCCACTCTCACCAGGTTATTGTAGTCTTCATCCGAGAGAGAGGAATATAACTTCAGGATTTTCGATCCTACTCTGTATTCTATTTCCATTTTCTTAAGGTATTCGTTCCTGAATTCCTGCAGGTCGGGGAATGTCTTCCCCAGTATTTCTGCCGCTATGAGATGGTAGTATAATCCGCCACCCGTATATGGTTTGACCATACCGCCTGAATCACCGATTAGAGCCACATTATCTTTGACAAAGTTGATCAAGTTGGTGGGAATTGCGCCTGCGTTTAATTCTGTAATTTTCTTTAGATTTACTCTCCTGCTGACTGAGGGGTGTCTTTCTAATAAATTTCTGAAATGTGATGAAGGATTTTCCCTGGCAACCACTCCCAATCTTGCTGTGCTCTCATCAATGGGAATGGCGTAACCGAAGAAGGAATCAGTATACTCCCTACCAAAGAATAGCTCCACAAACTGAGGATCAATGGGCTCGAACTCGCACTCAAATTGCAGGGCAGAGAAGAAATTGGGTCTTTCAAAGCCAAAGGTTCTTGCTACCGAAGATGTACAGCCGTCCGCACCAATGAGGACGTCATATGGGATCTTATGAGTTCCTTGAGGGGATAAGGAAACGGCTTCAGCTTTGCCACTCGAGGCGCTAAGGTTCGCTCCTTCGAACCGGGTTTTGGGCTTTACAGTGGCATAAATGGATGCTCCTCTCAACAGTTCGAGATCCAGAACTTTTCTCTCAATGACCACAGCTTTACTTCTACCCACCATCTGTATATGGTTTCCATCTGGTGAGAACAGGAAGGCGCCCTTAATGTCATTGACATGGCATTTGTCTGAAACATAATTCCTGAGCTTTTGGTAGCAGTCTCTGCTTATCAGCCCTGCACACTGCACGGGGAAACCGGGCAGAGGATGCTCCTCCAGGATGGTAATGTTATGGTCTTCACTTCTGGAGCCGATCTCGATTGCTGAAAGACAGCCTGCTGGGCCTCCTCCCACTATCAAAACTTCCACATCTCTCGGTGTGTGGTGGAGATATAAAATCTTATTACTATCCCAACTCTCAAGGAAATTTTTCAAGTCAATCCTGACTTCATCGAACATTGAACCGGAAAACTTTACAACCATCCATGCCACCAATTGCCATGCTCAGGTTGGCCGTCACCGGGAGACCCGGCATAGGGAAGACCACTTTCTGTCTTAATGTCTTCAACTCCCTCAAGGATGGGACCGATATTTGCGGATTTATAACCCGAGAAGTGCGGGAGAAAGGGAAGAGAGTGGGTTTCAAACTCAATGAGCTCAACACCGGTGAAGAGGCATGGCTGGCCAAGGTTGACAATGATTCCTCAGTCAGAGTAGGTAAATACGGTGTTATGGTCGATGCGGTCAGCCAGTTCTCCGGGGGATTGGACTGCAGTAATTCTGAATTGTGTATCATTGACGAGATAGGGCCTATGGAGCTCAAGAGCAAACAATTCGTCCAGCTTATCGAGCATCTTTTATCCACTGATATATCCTGCATATTTACTGTGCACCAAAAGTCCAGGCACAAGTTAGTGGAAACCGTAAAAAAGGAGTGTGAGGTCATCACTCTGGATGAGAGCAATAGAGATTCCGTGGTCGATGAGGTAGTGGGACGCTATGATCCGGGAAGGTAGGGCAGAGATCTTTGTGGATGATGTTTTCTACAACCCCAGAATGGAGTTCTGCAGAGATATGGATATGCTAATCTTCTCCCAGCTCCCCACTAAAGAGTATCTGGACGCTCTTGCCGCTACGGGCATTAGGGGTATCAGGGCAGCCCTGAAATGCGGATTTGATGTCACGTTCAACGACAAGAACTGGGATGCTCAGAGGGTCATAAAGAAGAATTTGGAGCACAACGGCGTTGAAGGAGAAGTGCTGGGGATGAATGCTCCCACCTTGATGGCCCAGAGGTATTTTCAGCACGTAGACCTCGACCCCTTCGGCTCTCCATCGGAGTTCGTTGATTCTGCCTGCAACTCAGCCACCAGATACCTCAGCGTAACCGCTACAGATACGGCAGCCCTTTGCGGCAGCTCTAGAGTGTCGGGGTTGAGAAAATACTCTGCATTCGCCCTGAAGACCGATTACTACCCTGAAGTGGGGTTGAGGATGCTCATCGGCAAGATAGCCAGAGAGTCCACCAAGTACGATAAGGGAGTTGAAGTCCTCATCTCCTGGACCAGAGAGCACTATTACAGGGTCCACCTCAAGGTCAAGAGGTCTGTCTCTTTTGCCGGAAAATTGTTCAATAAGATCGGCTACCTGTTCCACTGCCAGAGCTGCGGGAGGATGACATGGGCTTCCATGAAGGACGCTAAAGCTCCTTTGTGTGAGTGCGGCAGTCCATACTCTATTATGGGCCCTTTATGGTTGGGAGAGCTGCACACCAACAAGCTCGTCTCCAATTTGGTGGATAAAGTGGAAGAAGAAAGCGAGAGAGGCAAGCTCCTACACAGGATACGGGGAGAGCTGCATATACCATTCCATTACGACCTGCATCTCTTATCCAAAAAGGCGGTTACATCTCCCCCCAAGATGAGGAACCTGAAAGAGATAATGGAAGATGCTGGTTACAAATTCTCTCCAACCAGATTCTCTGGAACCAGCTTCAAGACGGATGCTGATGTTGAGGAGATCATAAAATTATTGAAAGACCAGCTTCAGAAAGCTGGACCATCAGATTGAGGTGTCTCGCTTCGCTCAACACCTCTGTAATGTATCTTCTAGTGTAACTAAATCAATTATGTTCGCTGTTTGGAACTATAGTTTATACTAAAGTAAATGAAAAATCAAGAATAAACTGAAGTAAGAGTTTTGATAGTTATTCCGAGCTTATGTTTACCAGTAGAACCATCCGAAGGCTATCATCACTACGCCCCAGAAGATCCCTGCCTTTGCCATGTCCGCCTCAAAGGGTATTGTTCTGCTCCTTTTAATGGCATAAATGCCGTAGATAAAGGATAAGATCCCGAACAGGAGGAACCAGATCGCTATATATTGATTAAGAGCCATCAATTTCAAGTGTGTGAATTCATGTGCAACTTCTGAAAAGCTGAGCCCACCCAACAAGCCGCTTGCCGACTCCGTTACTCCATTCCCTGCAACCATGTATAACACCAGTGGATTGTCACAGTGGTCAAATATAAGTATTTCGTTTCTTACTCCTATTTGTTGAGCTTATCTGGAGCGATCCATTTGTAACCATGTGAATCAGAACAGGGGGTATCATTCTTTATTGCTGAGGGCAGATTTCAGCTCCTTCAACCTGTTCTCGCATAAGGTAAACACTTCTTTTGCTTCCTCTTTCGTCAAGCTCCCGTCAGCAATATACGAGCCTATTCCGGGATAGACCATGTAGTCTATCTGGTACCTCACTTTATCATAGGTAATGTTGTCATCCTGCATGAGGTCATCGAACATTTTTTCCATGGAGTTCAGCAACTCGTTCTTCACTTCTTCCATATCTCAACCTGCTTCACCCAAAAATAAAGTTTTACCGAAAATTGCATATGTAGATGCTCAGGTGTTTTATTATGGTCAGTTTCCGGGAGTTTGCAGAGTTCTGCTCCGAGATCGAAAAGATCTCTTCTACTCTTGAGCTCGCTTCACGTATCGCCGAGTTCATCCAGGGAATTGAGGACGACAATGACCTATATAATGTTGTCCTGTTCATCATGGGGAAGATCTACCCTCCCTGGGATGAGCGGGAAGTGGGTATAGGAACCGGTTTGATATACGAGGCTCTCAGAAAATCTACGGGATTTAAAAAAGAGCAGATTGAGGAGATAGTCAGGAAGACGGGGGACATGGGTCTTTCCTCAGAAGAAGTCCTCCAAAAGAAGGAGCAAACTACCTTACCCGAGATCTATTCGGAAGAAGAGACCACTATCCAGTTGATGAGAGAGTCCTTCGATGAGATGAGCTCGTTAACGGGTAAGAACAGCCAGAAGAGAAAGATACAGCTGTTGTTCAAGATCTACAACATAGCATCTCCTATAGAAGCCAGATATCTGACCAGACTCATTCTGGGTGAGATGAGGCTGGGTGTAGGAGAAGGGATAGTGAGGGACGCTATCGCTAAAGCCTGGAATATCAATGCAGAGATCGTGGAGAGAGCGTATATGATAACCAACGACTACGGTAGAGTAGCTATGGTAGCCAAAAATGAGGGTGAAGAAGGGCTCAAGTCCATGCAAATCGAATTGCATACTCCCGTCAGAATGATGCTGGCTCAGGTAGCGGAGAATATGGAAGAAGAGCTCCACAAAATGGGTAGAGCTGGCGTGGAGTGGAAGTTCGATGGCTCCCGGATACAGGTCCACTGGGGAGACGGTAAGGTAACCATTTACTCCCGCCGGCTGGAGGACGTGACCAGAGCGCTCCCGGAGATCGTGAGAGAAGTTAAGGGGAACGTGAGAGAGGGAGTGGTTCTGGATGGTGAAGTGGTGGCCATTGGCAAGAATGGGAGACCCATGTCCTTCCAGCACATCCTCAAGAGATTCAGAAGAAAATATGATGTAGAAGAGATGGCGGAAAAAGTCCCGCTCATCGCCCAATTCTTTGACGTGCTCTATGCAGACGGCAAGGAAGTCCTCGAGCTACCATTAGAGGAAAGGCGTGAAATACTGGAGTCATCCATGCAGGACACTGATATCATTAAAGTTGCCAGACAGGTTGTGACCTCCAGCTATGAAGAGGTCCAGAAGGTATACAACGAGGCATTATCGGCAGGACATGAAGGTGCCATGCTGAAGAATTTGAAGTCGGCATACATACCAGGTAAGAGGGGAAAGCACTGGTTGAAGCTGAAAGTGAGTGTGGAGACCCTAGACCTGGTGGTCATCGGTGGAGAGTGGGGTGAAGGCAAGCGAAGTCATTTGCTTAGCTCCTATGAGCTGGCATGCAACGACCCCGTGAGCGGCGACCTCATTCCAGTGGGCAGAGTGGCCACCGGATTCACCGAAGAGCAGCTGGAAGAGTTTACCGAACTGTTCAAGCCCTTGATAGAGTATGAAGAAGGTAAAAAAGCGGTCTTCCAGCCCAAGATAGTGTTCGAAGTCGGTTATCAGGAGATCCAGAAAAGCCCCAAATATGAGGGAGGTTACGCCCTCCGCTTCCCCCGATTCATCAGAATGAGAGATGATAAGTACACCGAGGAAGCAGACACCATAGAGAGAGTAGCCAAACTGTTCGAAGGATCCGGCTGATGTTATACCATAACCCAATTATCAGGTCTGAGCACTTAGTCTCCTAAGTGCCTGCCTCTTATCGTATTGTCCTAACTCAGTCTGTTTTATTGCATCCTCCATGAATTGATTGACTTCATCGTAGCTCTGCCGGTCAACGGGGAACGGGATCCCATCTTTTCCTCCTACGGCGAAGCAGTATTTGGCGGGGTCCTGCGTCTCATACTCCACATTATATACCAGATCAGATATGAGTGTCAGTGCTCTAATCGCTCCCTTACCCATGCCGTTTATCATCAGCAGGTCCTCAAAATTGTCCACCTGGAGATCGAAGGCGTGCTCAAAAGCCTTCCAGTTCACCCTCCGGGGAACGCTCAATCCTTCTCTATATCTGGTTATTGACAGAAGCTTGTTGTAATCCCTTCGATAGGAGCCGTCCCTCACAAGGTCCACTGATAGCTCCCTGCTCTCCCCACTTTTATCTGCCACCAGATCCATGACGGAGCTCTCTTTTCGCTGGGTAACTATTCCGGAGTGAATATCCTCCTTGATGCCCGGGAAGTCGGACTCAAAGCTCCAGTGATACCTTCTGGCCATCCTGTCTTTATCGTTTAGGCCCTGCTGTATCACGGTCCAGTATTTGGAGGAAAATATGATTGTGTGGTGGTAGATGTTGTATCCATCCTGCAATGCAGCGTTATCGATCTTTGCAGAGAGCTTGCTGATAGTGGTCAGTTCTTCTCGTTTGCTGCCTAAACCCAGCTCATCGCAGAACTGGGTGATGTGCTGAGGGGTTTTTCTACCCTCACCGCCTTTACCTCCTGCCACCCTTATATCGAAGTCCGAAGTATTGAGCACCGACTTCAGCACTCCGATCAAGACAGTGGTGGTTCCGGAAGAGTTCCAGTCGAACCCCAGGGCGTTGGAGAACGATTGAAAGAATATGGGGTCGCTCAATCTCCTGAACAGCTCTACCTCCCCGAACTCGTCGATTATTAATGTGATAATGGGCTTTGCCAGCTTCTTCATCCTTCCCAGCAGCCAGTAGGGGGGTTTACCGTGGTGCAAGGGGAGGTAAATTGATTTGCTCACAAATATCAGTCCTCAACCAATAATATCACTTTTTTGAGTGGTCTGAATGTGTGCTGATAATAAACTGGATCAAGGACATATTTCGGTGGATCCAAATCTTTACTGAGTCTTCGGCTCCAGATAGTCTTTGGGAGCCGCCTCATTGACCTCCAGGAACTTGTTCAATATCTCAGGGATCTCTACTCTCCCATCTTCCAGCTGGAAGTTCTCTACGATGGCCGTAATGGCTCTGGAGGTGGCCATGGCGGTGGAGTTCAGGGTGTGAACAAAACCTTTGGAAGGTTTACCCTTCTCTTCGCTGTACCTGATATCCAGCCGGTAGCTCTGCCAGTCGGTGCAGTTGGAGCAGGATATGACCTCCCTGTACCTGCCCTGGGAAGGCATCCACATCTCTATATCGTACTTCTTGGCGGCCACAATCCCTAAATCGCCGGTGCAGATGTTAACTACCCTGTATGGGATGCCCAGCTCCTGTACTATGGTCTCCGCATTCTCCAGAAGTTTTTCGTGCCAGTCCCAGGAGTGCTCCGGTAGGCAGTAGACGAACTGCTCTACTTTGTTGAACTGGTGGACCCTGAATATTCCCTTGGTATCTTTTCCGTGGGCGCCTGCCTCTTTTCTAAAGCAGGGACTCACCCCTGCATATTTAAGGGGGAGCTGGTCCTCTTCCAGAACCTCGTTCATGTGCAGGGCAGCCAGTGGATGCTCGGAAGTAGCGATAAGATAGAGGTTTTCGTCTTCCAGCTTGTAGATCACTTCTTCAAAATCATCAAAAGATGTTACCCCTTCATAGGGTTCTCTCTTCATCATGAAGGGTGGAGTGGTAAGTTTAAACCCTTTTTTCCCCAAAACGTTCATGGAGTGGAGCATTATGGCATAATCTAACCACACCAGGTCATCGAACATGTAATAGAATCTGGAGCCGGCTACTTTACCGGCTCTGTGCGTGTCCACCCAGCCTGCACCTTCAACTGCATCAGCATGACCTACGGGCCTTTTATCTACAACTTCGTGGTCTACATTATCCTTATCCTCGAACTGGTCCAGGTGTTCAGAATATACCTTGGGCTTACCCCAGTACTTTATAGGGACATTCTCGTCATCATCTTCTCCCACAGGAACGCTGGAGTGAAGTATATTGGGAATGGACAGCAAAACCTTATTTCTATCCTCTTCGATCTCCTTGAGCTTTTTTTCATCTTCCTTGACCTTATCCGATAGTTCCTTGGCTTTAGAGATCAACTCCTGCTTATCATCCTTTTTGGCGGATTTTATCTTCTTGGATACCTCATTTCGCTGGTGCCTCAGCTCATTGACCTCTCTTAACGTCTCACGCCACTTTTTGTCCAATTCGATGGCTCTCTCGACTTTCTCCGTTCCCTCGCCCCTTCTCTGTTGAGACTCCCTGAGCCTGTCCGGATCCTCTCGGAGAGCCTGAAGTATGCTCCACATAATTTCCAATTAATTTGCCTGTGGTTAATATAATTTATTAATAACTTAACCGGCGCTAGCGAGCTGGAGGAGAAATCAATCCCTCAAAGACGACTTTACAAAAACCTCACATTGAGGGATCTGCCAGAACACATTACTCCGCATTCAATAATACCACCTTAGTTATCAATACCAAATTTAACTAAAATAAAGATGAAAATATAATAAAATTATAGGTTTAGAGGTATTCCCATACTCCGTAGCCCTTGTAGTTGTACACGATGGTCTTGGTGGTGGTCAGCTCCGCTATGGAGTACCCGATTCCTTCTCTGCCTATCCCGCTGTCCTTCATTCCTCCGAATGGATAGTATCCTATCCCATGTCGGGGATACTCGTTGACGAACACTGAGCCCACTTCCAGCTTTCTGGCTATCTTCCTCACCTTTGCCTCGTCATTGCCGAACACTGCGGCATCCAGACCGAATCTGGGGGAGTTGGCGACCTCGATTGCCTCATCCTCATCCTTAACTCTTACCAGAATAGAGAAGGGAGCGAAAACGTCCTCGTTAAATCCCCTCATCCTTTCCAAATCTTCTTTACTGGCTTCTACTATCATGGGCCACAAGTACCTCCCGGAGCGCTTGAACTCCAGCAGAGGTTCCGCTCCATTGTTCACTGCATCGTTATAGATCTCTTCTACATAGTCTGCTGTCTTCTCGTCAATGAGAGGACCCATTATAGCCTCTTCGTCCTCTTCGGGATTCTTGGGCTCGATCTCCTTCAGTGATTCCACCAACCTCTGTTTCACCTCATCATAAACCGGCTCCTCCACCAGAATCAGTCTAATCGCGTCGCACCTCTGGCCGGAGTAACCGGTGATCCCCTTAATTATCTTGGGGACCGCATCCTCCAGGTCAGCATCCTCCAGAACTACTACGGGGTCCTTCCCTCCCAGCTCCATGTGGAAGTGCTTTATACCCGCATTCCTCAATATCTCCGCTCCTGTTTCAGTGCTTCCGGTGAAAGTGATGGTCCTGATCCTCCTATCGCCCACCAGAGCTCCTGTCTCCCTGCCTTTCAATCCCATGGTAGAAAAACTTTCTTTGGGAAATCCGGAGAGTTCCAAAAGCCTGGTAAACAACAGTGCTGCCAGAGGGTCTGCCGAAGCGGGCTTGAGAACTATGGAGTTGCCGGAAAGCAGAGACGGAATTACTTTGGACGAGGTTATGAACAGGGGATAGTTGAAGGGACTTATAGCCAGGATAAGCCCGTAAGGCTCCCTCTTCACTATTGCCTCACTTTCAAGAGTTTCTTCACTCCAATCTCCGGGAATGTAGTCGCCCATTATTATCCTTGACTCCATGGTAGTCTTCTCCAGCCTCTCTATGGTGGCATTCACCTCACCCTGTGCATTCTTTTTCGGTTTCCCCGCATCCACAACCAGTGTATTCACGAAATCGTCGAAGGACTCTTTCATCATATTCGCCGCTCTCAAGAAGCTCTCCACTCTCTTTTCACCAGGATAATTCCTTATTTTCCTTCTGCCCTGCTCATAGACCATTCGAATAGCACTCTCAATCTGCTCACTGTTCGGTTTGGATACCCTGGCGATTATATCCCCTGTATTGGGGCTTTCAACCTCATAAGACTGATCCCCAAAGATCCACTCACCACCAATAAACATCCCGAATTGGGGTAGACCATCTTCCCCCATCCTGAATATATCATGGAAATACTCACTTTTGAGCAATCTGCTCATCTCCAATTTTTGACCCATAAATCTCACCCCCCAGGTTACCTAATTGGTCAATACCGGCTCCTGAACAGCGGAATGAAGCGCTGCATCATTTAGAGTCGATATACATCGGTGTTCCCAATACTTTTTCCGGAACGACCCAAGATGTAGTTGTTTTTTCAAGAATTAAAGGATTATGAAAAGAATAGTGAAAAACCAGAAATGCGTTATGATATTCGTATTCAAAACCAAAGAGCTGGACGAAGTTGATCGTCAAAGAAAAGAGCTATGCCGGAATAATGGGCGGAGCGATCATACTGGCAGCTCTGGCAGGACTATTCATAGTGTTCAAGAAATTCGGGAGACGCTGAGGACGTTGAAACATATAAGTCAGAGCAGGGGAACCTCTATAGAACCTTTATATCATCCTTTTTATTACTTGTGTTGGCGTTGACCATAGGTAGTTTAAATAAAAAAATAGTATGTCCAAGTTATAAAACAATGGCAATGAAAAGAATCCTTGTAGAATGGCTTTCTTTTTCTTTACTTGAATTGCCTTATCATACTTTTCTGACATTAACTGCTTTAGGGCCTCTATCGCCCGCTTCGGTTTCAAACTCAACTACGTCGCCTTCATTGAGTGATCCCGATTCAACTCCACTTCTGTGGACGAAGATGTCCTCGCCACCTTCATCGGGCTCGATGAAACCGAAATTCTTCTTTTCATCGAAGAACTTTACGGTACCTCTCATAAGTTCACCTCACGAAACATTTGGTCAAGGTTATGCTTCAAGTATTTAAATTTTGGCTTTAAAATCTGAAAAGTTCATGATCTAGATTTTGACGTCTCCCACGTTCTTTCCTTCCAGAACAACTAAGTTATCGCTCAAAACAACTTCGATTTCCTGATGGAGATATTTCTGGGTTATAACCCATCTACCTCCCTCATAGGTTCCCAGTTTTTCCAGCAAATCACTGGACGCATTGTAAAATTCTTCAGCGTCACTCTGGCTGTCCCAGGCTATTTTCCACTGCCAGTTGAACGAGTCATTATCCCTGTAGAGAACATATGAATCACCGTTCCATCCCTCTGCAGCTTTTCGGGCGTTTGTGTCATTGAGATGAGCAGCCAGGAAAGTGAATGCCATCAGCTCCCCCAGTCTATCTTCCTTGGCCAACTCTCCCTGAAATTCATCGTTCTCCAGCTCTCTGAATTCATTTCTGGAGTAATTATAGTGTATTATCTGCTCCGTGGTGATGGGATAATTTCTCAGAACCTCATTGAATCCCTCATATCCCTCTTTCTGGTAGATACGGGCTATGTAGGGATAACCGAAG